>CAYFYO010000085.1:14423-15817 GCA_964347335.1 uncultured Thermodesulfobacteriota bacterium | reverse complement strand
TCGGATTCAGGGTCTCTGAAAAACCAGACAGCCAGGAGATCTGTTTCGTACCTGGAAGAGATTACAGGCGCCTTATCGATAAGCGCATGGGGGAGCGAAAAGAGCCGGGCCCCATCGTCGACACCAGGGGTCGAGTACTTGGAAGCCACCGGGGCATCTCCTCGTTTACCATTGGGCAGAGGAGGGGGTTAGGTCTCGCTGTCGGTCATCCCCTTTATGTCCTCGATATCGACTACGCCACCAATCGTGTGACCGTTGGGCCAGAAGAAGAGACGTTTCTGGATCAATGTGTCGCGTCTCGGGTGAATTGGGTTGGCGTAGATTCCCTAACCAGACCCATGAAAGTCCGAGCAAAAATCCGATACAATCACCCAGGAGCCGAAGCCATTATCGATCCGGTCGGGGAGGATCGCGTCATGGCTCGATTCCAGAAACCTCAGAAGGCAATTACCCCCGGACAGGCCGTGGTTTTCTACCAGGGAGATCTCGTTCTGGGGGGGGGTTGGATTGAAAGGAAAGCGGATTGGCTAGGATGAGTCTGATCACAGCATTGAAAGGCCTATTGGGTGCTCACAAAGAGCGCCTCATAGCGTGCACGAACCGAAACCGACGCTCTCCCTGTCGAGGGAGTTGAATCCGTCATAACGACTGCCGACTGGCATGGGACTATTTTGCCTCGGTGGCGAATCGATCAAGGGGGAGTTCCTCCCCCAGCCTTACCATTTCTGCCTCACCGGTCATGGGTGAGGCCTCGATAACAACCATCAGATTCTCACCCAACGAAATCATCAAGGTTCCCCGCTTTTCGTTCTTTTCGAGGTTAAGTAACGCCTTGTGTTTCGTGACCTGTATGGTCTTTACGATCTGTTCCTCAGTTTCCATTTTCATGCTAGACATCATTTGGAATCCGGCGATTTGCGGCGAATTTCCGCCCACAAGCGTCAAATCGACATATTTCTCTGGATCGTCGCTTCCGTATCGCTGGTGCAGAGACGACCAGAACTGGTCGCCTGTCTCCATATTCATCCCCTCGGGTTCTCCGGATCGTGGCATTCCCCCGAAGGTTTCGGGGAGGAACTGAATCCAGTCCTTGTAATCCATCGCGGTGGCCGTCGAGGAGATCGCCATCAGACAAAAGCCGCAGACAATAATCAGCGCTCGGAACCTCATTTCTGCACCTCCTTAGATGCATCATAAACCAGGCTAGAGACGAGGTCAATGCCGATTCTCCACGAGGAGTTCCCCCATTTTTCGGTGAGCCTGGTGTCTCTGAGCGATCCCGCTTGCGGCGGGATGGGGCTCCCAGAAAGACTGGAGACGAGAGATGAGAGACTAAGGACTAAAGACGAGAGACGAGAGACTAGAGGCCAATGTCAAATGACCGATGACCAATG
>CAYFYO010000085.1:0-14323 GCA_964347335.1 uncultured Thermodesulfobacteriota bacterium | reverse complement strand
TCCGGATCATTTGCTACATTAATAATATGCCCCGCCGATCCAGAATCGATGCGCCCTACGCGCTGAACCACATCATTGCCCGCGGTATCGATCGCAAAAAGATCTTTGAAGATGACGCGGATCGATACGATTTTTCAACTCGCCTAGGCGAGATCCTAACAGATACCCATACAGCCTGTTTTGCTTGGGCACTGATGCCCAACCACTTTCACCTTTTACTACGAACTGGCCTGGCTCCAATTGCCACTGTAATGCGGCGGCTTTTGACCGGGTATGCGATGACCTACAATCGTAAACACCGCCGTTATGGCCACCTATTCCAAAACCGCTATAAATCAATACTGTGCCAGGAGGATGTCTACTTGCTGGAACTGGTGCGTTACATTCATCTGAATCCGTTGCGAGCTAAACTGATAAAGGACCTTAAGGCCTTGGATACATATCCCTTTTCAGGCCACGGCGTCATATTAGGGAAGAGAAAAAACACCTGGCAGGATGTAGGGTATATTCTGAGACTTTTCGATTCGAGGCAATCAGTAGCTCGCCGTCGCTATCGGCTGTTTGTTGAAAAAGGCATCGTCATGGGCAAAAGGCCTGATCTGGTTGGCGGAGGTCTGATTCGCAGCTATGGGGGCTGGTCTGCGGTTACGGCCCTGCGGAGGATGAAATCGTATCAAAAAGGCGATGAGCGTATCTTAGGCGATGGTGATTTTGTTGAGCAGGTGCTGGCCGCGGCTGAAGAAAAAATGAAGCGTATGTATTATCTTCGCGCTCAAGGATTTGATCTTAAAAAGGTAGCCCGCCGGGTTGCCGTTTTGTTGAAGGTGAAGCCCGAAGAGGTCTGGGCTGGCGGAAAGCATCGGCGCACGGTTGCGGCCCGCAGTTTATTGTGTTTTTGGGCAACCACTCAGTTGGGAATCAGCCAAAGCTATCTAGCGAGCAAGCTGCAGATTTCTCAACCGGCGGTGGGCCTGTCGGTCAAGCGTGGCGAACGCTTGGCCGAAGATAAGCACTATTTGCTAATCGATGAGTAGGAACTTATAAACTTAGGAACGTCCCTGCGTCCCCTTTTCCTCTTTTCTTACGTAATAGAGCCCGTGCGAAAAAATCCAGAGCTCTTGAGGAAGAGTGGGTGGGAGTGAGGGAGATGAATTCATATTATGAAGTGCTTTACAAAGATGATCAAGCCTTCGGAGTTGCCTATGCTCCGGAAAATACAGATCTCTTCCTTGTTCCCAACAGCGGCCAGGCAGTGAAGTCATGGGAAACGATTCGGCTGACACTGAGAGAGGGAATCTACACGGATTATCCAGCCAATGATTTAGGAGGTCGCCTGTGCTCCGAAAAGCTAAAAACCATAATCGAAGAAAATCGCTCGAAAAATGATGTCTTGCAATGGCTAAAAGCCATAGTTGCCGACGCAAAAGGGGAAGAGCGGGATTACTATATCCTCCATTTTCCAGTGGAACATGATGTTTTAGACAAAAAGAAGACGATTTTTGCCGACGGAGACTTTGTTGTGAAGGCTGTAATCTCCCTAGAGGCGGCAAAGAATCACGAGGTCTTCACGCATCCTACCGGTGGAAGGATTACATTGATTGTGTCGGGAAGAGTCAAGGAAAGGATTGAGTCGGAAGCTTGTATCGGGATGGTATTTAGTTTGGTTCCTATAAGTGAAAATACCGACACCGAATGACGCTATCATCAGGTACAGACATTGCGACAAGCCTCGAAAAGAGAATTCAAGAGGTGATTCTGACCTTTAAGGGTGAAATTATGTGACCAACCACCCTTATGAGCCATATGACCCACAGGGGGGCGTCCATGTTAAAGAAAACCTTCTTTCTTTTCCTCGCCATACCTTTTGTACTTCCTGTCCTGGGAGCTGCTCAGGACGTTTACGAGGAAGAGTCGTTCTATGGTGCACCTGGGTTCAATCCCCACCGGCAGTGCTTCAACCAGGCGGCAAGAGCCGATTTGACCCATAGCCTCAGGAGAATGGCTTTCTAGGATTTGCTCAGGAATTGGCAGATTGCTCGGCTGACGTTGCACGAGGGACAAAAGCCTTTGCCTTGGATCCTTTCAGAATCCACAGCCGCAAAAGGGGTCGGTATCCTACGGGAGAGGTAGATCCCTCAGATTGCCCTGGCCCCTTTTTCATGAGTTCTCCCGGCTCTGGTAAACAAAGGCGCGTGCTTCCGTTCGATGTTGCGAGGGACAACGCAGGAGTGCTAACCCCTGACTGCTTTCACATACTGTTTCCAGAGCCATTCCTTGCTCACCCCATGATCGATGAAGTCCCAGGGAAAGATCTCCTCCCGGGTTCTCTCCCGGTAAACATAAAAGTCCGGGTTGACATCGACCTGGTGGAAGGCTCGTTTCCAGTCCCCTCCATTCTGGTGTGCGGCCAGCAGTATGTTTCCCACTCTTCGATCTCCTCTGGAGAGGAGACTCTGCACGTAGGCCCACTTGGGAACGTCATGGGTCACCTCGACATTTGCTTCTCTCCTCAGGCTGTTTCTGATGACTTTGAGCTTTCGGTTGAGTGCATCGACTTCCTCCAGTGGAGTCCACTGAAGGGGAGTTCCCGGTTTTGGAATCAGTCCATTGATGCTCAGGGTGATTTTGCCGAGACGACGGGTACCCTTGGCGAATTGGAGCATTTGACGCTTGATTCTTCGTGTCAGCTGAACAATCGCCGCTAAATCTTCATCGGTCTCCGTTGGAATCCCGACGAGGAGGTAGAGCCTCAGATTGAGCAGATCGTTTGCGAGAAGGATTTCGACGGCCCTGAAAATGTCTTCTTCGGCAATCCCCTTATTTATGAGGATCCTCAATCGCTCAGAGCCAGCCTCAGGAGCCAGGGCCGCGGTTCTCAGTCCACCCCTTTTGAGAGAGCGGCCGAGTCTTTCTGTGATGTTGTCAAGCCTGACAGAACCGAGGGAGAACTGTCCTCTCTTGTCGACAATAAGGTCGCAGAGGGCTTCAAGGTCAGGATGGTCCGAAACAGCCGCCCCAGTCAAACCGATTCGGTTTCCCTTTCGGATTCCATCCTCGGTGGTCTTGATTAAGCTCTCCAAAGAGCGGTTTCGAAAGGGCCTGTAGAGAGAGCAGGCTGAACAAAACAGACACCCTCGAGCGCAGCCTCGGTTCATCTCAATCAGCATCATATTGTCGAATTCTGTATTGGGCGTGAGAATGATAGAGGAAGTCGAGAAGGCATCGAGATCCTCCACAAATCTTCTCTTGACCCTTTGGGGGAAATCAGAGCTTGTGGAGACTTCCCGAATGAGCCCATCCCGGTCGTAAACGGGTTCGTAGAAACGGGGGACATAAACACCTTCCAGATCGCTCAGTGATTGGAGGAATTCGTCCCGACTGATCTTCGCCTGACAGCCCTCCTGGTACCTTTCCATGAACTCTAAAAGGACCTCTTCGGCTTCGCCGAGTAGGAAAACGTCGACAAACTGAGCCAGGGGTTCGGGGTTGAGAAACGTGGCCACTCCCCCTGCAATCACCAGCGGGTCGTGGTTCGTCCTCTGAGAGGATTCAAGCGGAATCCTTGCGAGGTCGAGGATTGTCAGGAGGTTGATGAAGTCATTTTCAAAGGAGATGGAGAAGCCCAGTATTTCAAAATCGCCGAGAGGTCGCTGAGACTCAATTGAAAGAAGTGGACGATTCCGCCGTTGATGTGCCTCCTGTTCCTCCGGGGTGGGGAGAAATGCTCTTTCGCACACAATTCGGCGATCGCTGTTTAACAGGCCATAGATGGTTTGGAAGCCCAGATTGGACATTCCAACGTAGTACTGGTTTGGATAGATCAAACATATAGGTGTTTTACCACCCCAGTCTTTTTTGATCGTTCCCCTTTCTGATTCCAGGATCTTCCGGACTTTCTGAAAAATACGGTCGGACATCTTTCACGTCGGTTTCGGTCAAAAGTAGACCCCTCAAAAACCGAAAATCCCTCGTTCCGAGGCACGGCGTCTCTGAAGGGTTTTCAATCTGCCTGCTTTCTCATGAAAGTCGGCAGATCGAACCGGTCTTCATCAAAGTCGGCGAAGCTTTCGACTTTCTTTTTGCCGGTGGCGGTCTTTCGAAGCTCATTCTCTTGTTTTCTTCGGGCAAAGGTCGGAATATCTCGATCGTCAATGAGGGAAAGGGCCACCGGTGGGACTTGTCCAAGGTGGTGAGCCACACTCTTTTCCCTGGCCCCAAAGCCCGTTGCGATTACCGTGACGCGGAGTTCGTCTCCCATGGGATCATCGATAACGACTCCGAAGATGATGTTGGCCTCCTCGTCGGCCTCCTTCTGGATAAGTGTCAAGGCCTCATTGACCTCGTTCAGGGTGACACCGGAGCTTCCGGAAATATTGACCAGGATCCCTTTGGCTCCTTTGATGGAAATGTCTTCCAAAAGGGGACTGCAAATAGCTCCCTGAGCAGCCTCCAGAGCCCTGTTCTCCCCAGATGCCAGACCCGTTCCCATCAGCGCCATTCCCATCTCCGACATGATCGTCCGAACATCCGCGAAATCGAGATTGATCAGGCCGGGGACAGTAATGAGATCTGAAATTCCCTTGGCAGCACGGAGAAGTATCTCGTCGGCCTTCTTGAAAGTCTCCAAAAGCGACATGCTTTTGCCGCCGATCCCGAGGAGCCTCTGGTTTGGAATGGTTATGAGCGTGTCGGCCACCCGTCTGAGGTTTATGATCCCCTCATCTGCCTGTTTCATTCTCTGCTTTCCTTCAAACAGAAAAGGCCTGGTCACGATGGCCACGGCCAGGGCACCCATCTTCTTGGCCTCCTCGGCCACGATGGGTGCTCCACCCGTTCCCGTTCCCCCGCCGAGGCCAGCGGTGATGAAAACCATATCGGCTCCCTCGAGGACATCTTGGATCTGATCGATACTCTCTTCGGCCGCCTGTCTCCCAATCTCTGGATTCGCTCCTACTCCGAGTCCTTTGGTCAGTCTGGCCCCGAGTTGGATGCGGATCGACGCATGGTTTAAGGCCAGCGCTTGGGCATCGGTGTTCGCGGCGATAAAGTCGACTCCGGTGAGACCAGACTCGATCATTGTGTTGAGGGCATTGCAACCGCCGCCCCCGATACCGATGATTTTCACTTTGGCTGAAAGGTTTTGGTTTTCATCAAACTCGATCATCTATCCCCTCCGTGACGACAGAAATATTTTGGAAGCACCGTCTCATGGGAAGCTGTTTCTCCCGTGAAGACCAGTGCACCTCATCGGTAGGACTCTGTATGAGCCCGAAAGTCTCGTTTAAAAGAACTCGCCAAACCATTCTTTCATTCGCCGTGTGACTCTGTCTAACGTATGCGCCTCTTCAGCGGGGAACTTTCCTGGTCGATCATTCTTAGCCCCGTAAAGCACCAACCCCACACCGGTGGCATAAAGGGGGCTGTTCACGAGATCCGTGAGTCCGCCGATGCCGGTCGGTGCCCCTCTGCGTACCGGAAGATTGAAAATCTGCTCACCCAGTTCTGGGATTCCCTCCAGCAGTGCCGATCCACCTGTCAACACGACGCCTCCAGCGAGCATGTTCTGATATCCTGATCGGATGATTTCGCCATGGACAAGTGAGAGAATCTCCTCGGATCTCGCCTCAACGATCTCGGCTAAGGTCTGTCGTGACAGGATCCGGTTCTTCCTCCCGCCCACACTGGGGACTTCGATCGTCTCGTCCTTGTTGACCATCGACGCCATGGCACAACCATACTTCTTTTTCAACTTCTCGGCCTCTTCATTCGGAGTTCTCAACCCCATAGAGATGTCGCTGGTGATGTGGTTTCCTGCAAGGGCGAGAACCGAAGTGTATTTGATACTTCCCTCGCAAAAAATCACCAGGTCTGTCGTCCCACCACCAATGTCCACGAGGGCGACTCCAATATCGGTTTCCTCGCTTGCCAGAACCGCCTCACCAGAGCCGAGTTGCTCCAAGACAAGATCATCCACAGTAAGTCCAGCCCGGTTGGCGCACCGAATAATGTTTTGGGCCGAGGTGATGGCTCCCGTAACGATATGAACCTTTCCCTCCAGTCTCACGCCCAACATTCCCACCGGGTTGCTGATCCCATCTTGATCATCGACGATGAACTCCTGGGGCAGGACGTGAATGACTCGCCGGTCTACTGGGATGACAATGGCACTGGCGGCATTGATGACGCGTTTGATGTCGCCGTCCGTAATCTCTCGGTTCTTGATGGCGATGACTCCGTGGCTGTTGATGCCCTTCACATGAGCCCCTGCAATTCCGGCAAAAACAGAGCGAATTTCGGAACCGGCCATCAGTGACGCCTCGTCTACCGCTTTTTTGATGGACTCGACGGTCGTTTCAATATTGACGACGACACCCCTTCTCAACCCCTTGGAAGGGTGAGAGCCGAGGCCAATGACATTGATATTCCCATTGATCCGCTCGCCCACCACGGTGCAGATCTTTGTTGTGCCGATATCGAGCCCGACGATCAAATCTCTGTCTCTCTTTCCCATATTATTTTTCACCCCCTTTCCATTGGGCCTTTCTTCGTGGTTTCTTCCGCCATGTCTCTTTCATTTCTCAGTCCTCTTTTGTTTGACAATGATTTTTCCCGGGATACTCGAGTCGATATAGTCGAGTTTCATGGGCCAGATATCCGACCATATCCTCGAGAGGTGTCGAATCTTCCGCTCGAAGTCTTCGAATCCCATACGGATCTCCGTCCCCCTGTCGGTGGTATAGACCAGAATTCCGACCGCCTTGTCGAGATGTATTTGAGAAATGGAATCATAGGGAAGGATCTTGGTGACTTGAGTCATTTTGAGCAGTTTGAGGGCTTTCTCAAGGAGAAGGCGTGCTTTTCTGTCCTCCCTTTCCAGATCCTCCCTCCGAATGCCGGTGAGAATGGGGTACCGTGCCCTTTCCCGGCCTTTTGCCTGATCGAAAATCACCCCCTTTGCATCGACGAAATAGAATCTCTCCATGTGGATAATAGCCAGAGGTTGTCTCTCTTGGATCACAATATGGATGCCGTCAGGTAATATTCGCTTGATCCTGGACTTCTCAATCCATGGGTGTTCAACGAGTCTTCGATTCAAGACTTTGATATCGAGTGAAAGGATGTTCTGTTCCTGATCCAATTGAGTCACCCCGAGAATCTCCTCTGCAGAAACCCGATCACTCCCCTCGATCTTCACTTCCTTCAGTCGTAGGAACGACGCCCCTTGAAGATAAAAGTAGACCGAGAAAAACAGATACGTTGTCCCGGCAAGGGATACCAAAACGAGGGTGATGATGAAAACCCGGAAGAGAAACCCCTGATATCCTTTTGACCATTCGTCGGCATTCCTCCGTAAAGCTCCTCTGACCATGATTCTGTGTGGTCCTCTTCGTGTCCTTTTTCTGGGTCAGGGGATTTCGATCGATTCACTCCCCAACGACCCTGACTTCAGGCTCGAGACTGATTCCCCGTTCACGAGAGACACGTTCTCGGATCAGATCGATCAACCTCAGCACATCACTTGCCGCGGCACCTCCCGTATTGATGATAAAATTGCCGTGCATCCCGGAGATCTCGGCTCCCCCCACTCTCCTTCCCTTGAGTCCGAGTTCCTCGATGATCTGTCCCGCTGAGAGGCCAGGAGGATTCTTGAATATGGAACCTGCACTCGGAAATTGAAGGGGTTGTGTGTCTCTTCTTTTCCGGTGGTAGAAGGCGATCTCCTCGTCTATTTTTCCCCTTTTCTCTCGTTCCATGAGAAAGGTTCCCGCAACGATGATTGTTCCTTCCGGTAACTCAAGCTTGCGATAGTCAAAGGCCAAATCCTTTTTAGACAACTCGCGGGTCCTACCATCCGCATTCATGACCACGATCGTCTCGGTCCTTTTCCTCACTTCAGTTCCCCAGGCCCCGGCATTCATGGCGAGCCCCCCGCCGACCGTTCCAGGAATGCCGCAGAGTGAGGCCAAACCCGAGAGACCTTTTTTTGCTCCATAGCCGATCATGTCATTCAGGAGTGCGCCTGCCCCGGCCCGTATACGCTCTGCCGTCGCAGAGATCCCCCTAAACCCAGAAGAGAGGTTCACCACAAGTCCTCGAATCCCCTGGTCCCGGACCAGGATGTTGGTCCCCTTGCCCATGACCATGTATGAGATGTCCCACTCTCTAACCAGATTCATCACATTTTCAAGATCCCTCTCGTCCTGAGGAAACACGACGGCGTCCGCGGGTCCTCCAATTCGAAGGGATGTGTGGAGACGCATCGGGACGTCGAACAGGACGGTCCTGCCCAGTGCATCTCGCATCGCCGTTTTCAAGGACTCATTTAACACCATGCCTTCGTCAACCTGTCGCACTTTTGGCGGCTTCCTCGAGTTTCATCACGAACTGGTCAGCGACCTGCCAGATGTTCCCTGCTCCCAGGCTGATAACAAGATCATTATCCTGAACGATATTCATGAGATGATCGGCAATAGCCTCTTTCCGGGCGATATAGGTCACATCACGGTGGCCGTGCTCTCGGATGCCCTCATACAGGGAAGACGCCTCCACACCTTCTATCTTGTCCTCTCCCGCCTCATAAATGTCCGTGATGATGAGGACGTCAGCCTGATAAAAGGCTGTCAGAAAGTCATTGAAAAGCCCCCGGGTTCGTGTGTAACGGTGAGGCTGAAAGACAGCAACGACCCTTCGATTCCAGCTTTTCTTGGCCGTTTCAAGGGTTGCCCTGATCTCTGCCGGATGGTGAGCGTAGTCATCGATGACAAGGACGTTTCTCACCTCCCCTTTGACCTGAAACCGCCTTTCAATCCCGGAGAATTCTGCGAGAGCCTCGCGGACGACCTTGAATCCGATATCGAGTTCAAAAGCAGTGGCCGTAGCGGCCATGGCATTGTAAACATTGTGCATCCCTGGCACACGTATCCTCAGCCTGCCGAGTCGATGGCCTCGATGGATCAGGTCGAAAGCAGTGTACAGGCCTTGAAATGCGATCCGGTCGGCCCGAAAATCGGCCTGGGGAGTCATCCCGTAGGTGACAAATCGTTTTCTCACCCTTGGAACGATGGCCTGGACATTCTTTTGATCAAGGGAAAGAACAGCCACACCGTAGAAAGGAATCTTGTTGATAAACTCAAGGAATGCTTCTCTGATCGCTCTCATATTCGGGTAGTAATCGACATGCTCCAAATCAATCGTTGTGAGGACGACGATGGTCGGAGACAGCCTGAGGAAAGACCCATCACTTTCGTCTGCCTCAGCCACGAGGAACTCCCCCTGACCGAGCTTGGCGTTGCTTCCTATGTTATTGAGCCTGCCGCCGATGACCACGGTAGGATCAAAATGTCCGTGGCCGAGGATCGTCGCGATCAGGGACGTGGTCGTCGTCTTCCCGTGAGTACCCGCCACGGCGATTCCGTACTTCATCCGCATCAGTTCGGCAAGCATCTCTCCCCTCGGAATGACGGGAATCAAGCGTGTTTTTGCCGCCTGAACTTCTGGATTATCCTCACGGATTGCTGAAGAGATAACCACCACATCGGCATTTTGGATGTTCTGCTGATGATGTCTGTAACAAATCGTGGCCCCGAGCTCCTGAAGACGACGGGTGATTTCCGATTCCCTGATGTCCGAGCCGCTGACCCGATACCCCAGGTTCAAGAGCACCTCTGCAATGCCGCTCATCCCAATTCCGCCGATTCCAACGAAGTGGATGTGTTGAATTCTTTTTTTGTACATCCTCGCTCGCCTGTCGCTTCTAGTTCATTAACCGATAACATTCATCGACAACGAGTTTTGCCGCCTCCGGCTTCCCAAGGGAGGCTGAAGCTTTCTCCATGGCCGTGATTTCTCGTGGGTTATTGAAGAGAGAGGAGATTGCCTCTGCGAGTCTCTCTCCTGATAGGTCCCTGTCGAGAATCATCTTTGCTGCCCCGGCCTTGACCAAAGTCCTGGCATTGATTTCCTGATGGTTGTTGGCTGCAAACGGGTAGGGAACCAGGATGGACGCCTTACCAGAAGCTGTCAGCTCGGCAATGGTCGTGGCCCCGGCCCGACAGACGACCAGATTCGACCCTCTGTATTGAGAGACCATATCTTCAATAAACGTCTCGACTCGACTCGTGTAGCCTTTCCTTTTGTAGGCGTCGGCGACCATTTGGGCATCATCGGTTCCGGCCTGATGAACGACGCTCAGATCCGATCGCAGTTCTATCAGAAAATCGAGGGCGTCGATCATCGCCTGGTTGATGCGGTGAGCCCCTCTGCTTCCCCCGAACACCAGGAGGCAAAATCCTTTCTTGGTTCTTGTCTCACGGGGCTTATTGAACTCCCTTCGTATCGGATTTCCGGTAACAACAACCTTTTCCGGCGCGAAGTAGCTGCAACTCTCGTCAAATGAAACGAAGACCCGCTGAGCCATCCATGCAGAGATACGGTTCGTCGCCCCGGGGACGACATTCTGCTCCTGAATCACTCTTCGAACGCCTGTCAGGAATGCGGCAACGAGCATGGGTCCAGAAACATAACCGCCAAGGCCGATGACGAGGTCTGGATTGAATTTTCTGATGATGCTGAGCGCCTCCGTAACCGCTCGGGGAATCCCGGTGAACGCCCCCACTTTACGGAGAAGCGATTTCCCCTTGATCCCTCTCACCGAAATGGTGCGTAGCGGGATGTTTCTTTTCGGAAGCACTCTTGATTCCAGGCCCATGGCTGTCCCGACAAAAAGAATCGTATTGGTCTTCTCCCTCGCCATCAGTTCTTCAGCGATGGCGACACCCGGAAATAGATGTCCACCCGTCCCACCGCCTGCGATAATCACCCTCATTCCCCCTCCC
This sequence comes from uncultured Thermodesulfobacteriota bacterium, assembly GCA_964347335.1. Taxonomy (GTDB): domain Bacteria; phylum Desulfobacterota; class BSN033; order WVXP01; family WVXP01; genus WVXP01. Next base: position 3,488 of record CAYFYO010000085.1, on the reverse strand, counting down.
ATCACAGGGACTCATGCATGAACCACAGAGACACAGAGGCCACGGAGAAGATTGCTTTCTTCCCTCTGTGCTCTCTGAGCCTCCGGGGTGAGACAAATGCCCAAAGGTAGCCTGCCCGTCTCATCACTCTATCCGCCTCCATGCCGGCCATGGGAGGAGATGTTAAGCAGTATCCCGACCGAAACGAGACTTACCACAAGCGAGGTTCCCCCGTAACTGATAAAGGGTAGGGTCAACCCCTTTGTGGGCAGCAGTCCGAGGACAACGGCCATGTTGATAATCGCTTGTAGGCAAATCAGGGAAGTTATCCCAAGTCCGAGAAAAGTACCGAATTCGTCAGGAGCCCCCAGGGATACTCGAATTCCCCTTACGCATAAGACCAGATAGAGACCCAAGACAATGATGGCTCCAATGAAACCCATCTCTTCGCCGATGACGGAGAAGATAAAGTCCGTATGGGGAGCCGGGAGAAAGTAGAGTTTCTGCTTACCCTGTCCTAAACCCGATCCGGAGATACCTCCAGCCCCAAAAGCCACAAGGGATTGAACGAGTTGGAAGCTAATGCCCTTCGGATCCTGCCAGGGATTGAGATAGCTCATGATGCGATGAAGTCGATAGGGCACTTTCACGATAAGGTGGTAGACAATTGGAGCCGCTGTCAGGGCCGCGAGCAGGATAAAGGAGAGCCTCGTACCTGCCACGAAGAGCATGAGCATGACCATGATCCCGAGGAAAAGGGCGACCCCGAAATCCGGTTGATGAACCACGAGGAGAATCATGGCTCCCGAAATGAGAACTGTGGGCAGGAACCCGAACTGGAATGTGCGGATTTTCTCTCCTTTCTTCGTCAGGAAATAAGACAGAAAAACGACCAGCGCGAGTTTGGCAAACTCCGAGGGTTGGAAAGACAGGGGTCCGATGTAAAGCCATCGGGTTGATCCTCCCGCCCTTGTTCCGATGAACAGGACAAGTATCAGAAGACCGAGGCTGGTTCCCAGAATAAGGTAGGCGAGTTTCTGCCACAGGTGGTAGTCGATTTTTGTCGCCAGAGCCATAAGGAGTACGCCTCCTGCGGCAAAAAGCGCTTGCTTCTTGAGGAAATGGAAACTGTCCTGAAATTTGTCGGCTGCGAGTATTGCACTCGCGCTATAGACGATAACGATACCGAACCCGACGAGGATCAGGGTGATGAGGAATATCCATATATCGTAACGAAATCGATCAACCATCGGATAACAGCCTCTATCCCTTCGGGCCATCAGGTCCCATTGGATGGATACAGTCGGCGATGAACGATTGCCATTCAACCTGCCAATTCTGTCACTGCGGCACGAAAAGCCTCACCGCGCTCCACGTAATCTCGAAACATATCGAAGCTCGAACAACCCGGAGAAAGCAAAACGGTGTCCTGGGATCCCGCCAGATCATAGGCCTCCTTAACAGCCTGTTCCATCGTATCGGCATAGGTGATTGGGGCCGTTCCCCTTAGCTCGCGAGCCATTCGCTCTTTCGCCTCTCCGATCAGAATCAGGTGCTTCACCCTTTCTCGAATCGGCGCTCTCAAGGGGGCGTAGTTCCCGCCTTTGTCCTTTCCACCCGCAATGAGAATGATGGGACCCGGAAAGGTTTGTAGCGACTTTATCACCGCCCCGACATTGGTCCCCTTGGAATCATTGAAGTACTGGACGCCTCTCATTTCCCTGACAGACTCTAGACGATGGGGAAGTCCACGGAATGTCTCTAAGGTCTGTTGAACGAAGTCCCTGGGACAACCACATATTCTGGCGGTCAAGACCGCGGCCATCATGTTCTCGACGTTGTGGATTCCCATGAGGTGGCTTTTTGTCGGATCATAGACCTCCTGCCCTTCCCCGGCCCTCACGACGATATGATGACCATTGAGAAAGGCGCCTTCCCCTCGGTCATCCCCGAGGTTGAAATAGATCTTCCGAGCCCTGCAGGAGGAGGCAGCACGCTCCACGGTGGGATCTGCAGCATTGAGGACAGCGACATCAGACATGCTCTGGTTCATGAAAAGCCTTGATTTCGCCTCGACATAGTGCTCGAAGGTCGCGTACCGGTCCAGATGATCCTCCGTGATATTGAGAAGCACGGCGACGGCTGGCCGGAATCTCTGGATTCGTTCGAGTTGGAAGCTGCTGAGTTCCACCACGGCCGTGTCGTTTTTCTCCTCCGCGGCGACGAGATTGATCAGGGGGTTACCAATGTTTCCCCCGACAAAAATTCGTTTGCCTGCCTTTCGCAGCATTTCTCCAATGAGAAGCGTTGTTGTTGTCTTTCCGTTTGTTCCCGTGACCGCGATGATAGGGGTCGTTATGAACCAAAACGCCAGTTCGATTTCGCTGATAATGGGGATCTTTCGCTTTTCCGCTCCGCACAGTGGCTCAATAGAAGGCGGAACACCCGGGCTGAGAATGATCAAATCTGTGCGAAGAAAAACATCTCCCCCAGAGATTCCCAAGTGGAGTTCAATGTCGAGGTCCTTGAGGTCGGGAAACTCCTCTTCGAGATCTCTTCTCTCTCGCATGTCGGTGCCCACAACTCGAGCGCCTCGATTCGATAGGAATCTGGCCACGGCCAGCCCCGTCCTGGCCAAGCCGACAACCAGGATTTTCATGCCCTGAAGATTAGGAGTTTCTCTCCTTTGCGCTCGGTTTGCCGTTTCCATCCTCACTGAGGGTCTCGCACGAACGATGGATGACCAGTGACCAATAACGAATAACCAATAACAAATAACCAGTAAGCAGTAGGCGATACCCAATAACCAATAACTAGTAACCAATAACCAATAAGGCATCTCCCCACTACCGAAGCTTTAGCGTGCTAATAGCGATCAAGCCCAAAATAAGAGCGATTATCCAAAACCGAACGATCACCTTGGGCTCGGCCCATCCCTTCAACTCAAAATGATGGTGAATTGGAGCCATGTTGAAGACCCGCTTTCTCCTCAATTTAAAGGAGACAACCTGAACGATGACAGAGGTGGCCTCGAGCACGAAGATTCCTCCAACAATGACCAGGAGAAGCTCCTGCTTCGCAATGACGGCGACGAGTGCCAGAGCGGCCCCCACGGCCAGAGATCCGATGTCACCCATGAAAACCTGCGCCGGGTAGGTGTTAAACCACAAAAAGCCGAGACTTGCGCCGACCAGCGCGCCACAGAATACCGTGAGCTCGCCACCGCCCTTCACGTAGGCGATTTGCAGATAATCGGCAAACCGGGAATGGCCTGCAAGATAACAAAAGAGCATAAAGGTCCCCCCTGATATGAGTGCCGGCCCAATGGCGAGACCATCCAGTCCGTCCGTAAGATTCACGGAGTTAGATGTGCCCAAGATAACGAGCATAACGAAAGGGACATAGAGCCATCCCAGATCGGGCGTAAACCGTTTGAAAAACGGAAAGTAGATCCGCGTGTCGAATTCCAGATATCCCACGAGAATGCCACTGACGGCCAGGGCCACGAG
>CAYFYO010000084.1:0-15837 GCA_964347335.1 uncultured Thermodesulfobacteriota bacterium | reverse complement strand
CATAGCCCGACCGTCATTTGGCCGTTTTGATGGATCGCCCTTTCGATCAATTCCCGCCACAGCGTCAAGCCGTCTAGATCTCACCCGGCAGGGTTTAATTCACAAGAAGACCTATCATATAATCAAACTAAATGAAGGTCGTCGGGCAATGGGTTCAATTGGGAGAGACGTCAAAAACGAGTCCACGGTGAGGGCCGCGAGTCTCCCGACACCACGTGGCCGAGACTGGTTTCCTTCGGTCCTAACCCTTTGGATCGTTTTCATCCTGTCTGCCATATTGCAGCCGGCACGAAGTGAGGCCTTCAGAGGAGAAGTCATGAGCCAAGGAGAGCATGTAACGCCGCACATCGTCCCCCAGAAGCCGTATAATCGGCTGATTTTCAGCAAAAGTCCCTACCTTGTCCAGCATGCAACAAACCCGGTGGATTGGTACCCCTGGGGTCCGGAGGCATTTGGAAAGGCTCAGAGGGAGGATAAGCCCATATTTCTCTCCATCGGTTATTCGACCTGCCACTGGTGTCATGTCATGGCCCACGAATCATTCGAGGATCCTGAAGTTGGGAACCGAATGAATGAGGTCTTTGTCTCCATCAAGGTGGATCGTGAAGAGCGCCCTGACATCGACAGCACCTACATGACCGTATGTCAAATGATGACGGGGAGTGGCGGATGGCCCCTCACCATCATCATGACCCCGGACAAAAAACCGTTCTTCGCAGGAACATACTTTCCAAAGGAAAGCCGTTTCGGCCGGATTGGCATGCTGGACCTCATCCCTCGTGTCAAGGAGCTGTGGACAACGCGGCGTCAGGAGCTTTTGGAGTCGGCCGAAAAAATCACCGCAGCACTCAGGGAGGCGTCCCGCGTTGAGCCAGGCGAGGAACCCGGTGAGTCAACCCTGAAGGCATCGTATGAAGAGCTGGCCCACGGGTTTGATGAGAGGTATGGAGGCTTTGGCGTTGCGCCGAAGTTTCCGAGCCCCCATAATCTGCTCTTTTTGCTTCGCCACTGGAAGCGGACCGGGGATGAGAAGGCCCTCTTGATGGTTGAAAAAACCCTGCAAGCCATGGGACGGGGTGGCATCTATGACCATGTGGGACTGGGTTTTCACCGCTATTCGACCGATCAGAAATGGCTCGTCCCGCACTTTGAGAAGATGCTATACGACCAGGCAATGATCGCAATGGCCTACACGGAGGCTTACCAGGCAATCGGAAGAGATGAGTACCGGAAGACCGCACAGGAGATATTCGCCTACGTCCTGCGAGATATGACGGCACCAGATGGCGGGTTCTATTCTGGAGAAGATGCCGATAGCGAGGGGGAGGAGGGGAAGTTTTATGTGTGGAGGGAGGAGGAAATACGGCAGACCCTGTCAGCCGTTGAGGCCGATCTGGTCATCAAGGTTTTCAATATTCAGAAGGAGGGGAATTTCAATGAAGAGGCTAGAGGGAGAAAGACGGGAACGAATATCCTATATTCGGACAGAGGGCTCGACGACATCGCCTCGGATCTGAAGCTGTCCGAGGACGAACTTCTAAAGACGATAGAAGCAGCACGACAGAAACTCTTCACCGCTCGCGAGAAACGCGTCCATCCGCACAAGGACGACAAAATCCTCGTGGACTGGAACGGTCTGATGATTGCCGCTCTCGCCAAAGGTGCCAGGGTTTTTGACGAGGAAAAATATGCGGCAGCGGCCAGCAGAGCGGTGGATTTCATCCTAAACAACCTGCGAAGACCAGACGGCAGGCTCCTCCATCGCTATCGCGATGGCGAGGCTGCGGTGACGGGTCTTCTCGATGACTATGCCTTTATTGTCTGGGGCCTATTGGAGCTTTACGAAGCGACTTTTGAGACGCCCTATCTCGAGGCCGCTTTGAACCTGAACGAGGATGCGCTCCATCAATTCTGGGACAACCAGGCGGGAGGATTCTACCTCACCGCTGACGACGGGGAAGAGATTTTGGTTCGCAGGAAGGAGATTTACGATGGGGCGATTCCTTCCGGCAATTCCGTAGCCGCATTGAATCTCCTCCGTCTGGGGCGGATCACGGGGAATCCCGATTTCGAGGAAAAGGCAATGAAGATCGGCCGTGCCTTCTCCACGATGGTGAGCCGATCTCCATCTGCTTTTACCTACTTCATGATCGCCCTAGATTTTGGAATTGGTCCGTCCCGTGAGGTGATTGTTGCGGGTGAATCCACTGCCGAGGATACACAGGCGATGGTGAAGGCCATTCGGGCACAATTTATCCCGAATAAGATCGTCATTCTACGACCAACCGAAGAGAAATCACCAGATATCTTGCGCTTTGCGGAGTATACGCGGCACCAGCTGTCTATCGACGGAAAAGCGACGGCCTACGTGTGTCTTAATTATCAATGTGACTTGCCGACAACGGACATTGGGAAAATGCTGGAACTGCTCAATGCGAGGGGGTCATGAGGGGTGAGGGGGAAGGACGCTGTCGTCTTCTGTCAGGTTGTTTTTGATCTTAAGAATGAAAAAGACTGTTTCAGATGGAGGTCGGAGTTCTAAAACGCCCTTGCCAGTTAAGATTGAGATACTATGAGATTTTCACCCGGGGGGATATTGCTAGAATCTTCTGCCGAAAACCGCCGTGAGAAGTTGCTTCCAGCTGCATTCTCATTCCCCAACAATAAGCTTCGGAGTTCGGGCTGTGAGCTCAGGGGTCCGCTGAGAGATCGACCAACCTGTCCTCCCCCGGGGTGGTCAGATTCGATTCGATAGCCAATGAGCGGTCTCTAGAGACAAGACGCTCATGGAGGAATAAAGCCATGGAAGAAGCGATTCAGCAGCCAAAAAAGACTCGGAAAGGGGCGATGATCAAGGCCTCGTTTCTCCTTTTGTTTATCATCGCAGCGGTCTATGTGATCCGCTTCACGCCTGCCAAAGGTTTTCTGACACAGGAGGCTTTGGGGCGTTTCCTGGAGGTTGCGGGCATCTGGGCCCCCTTGGCCTTCGTGCTCATCTACACCGCGGGGATCTGCCTTTTTGTCCCAGGAACCCTTCTAACGGCCCTGGGTGCTGCCATTTTTGGTGCCTATTGGGGTTTTCTCTACGTGTGGATCGGAGCAATGGCCGGTGCCAGTGCGGCCTTCTGGATCGGGCGGACCCTCGGGAGGGACTTTGCCGCCTCTTTGATTGGCGACAGGTTGAAGAGATACGATGATGCGATCGAGCGCAACGGTTTCGCCACGGTTCTTTATCTTCGGCTTGTCTACTTCCCCTTCACGCCGATGAACTTTGGCATGGGACTGACGAAAGTGCGCTTCTGGGACTATTTTTTCGGCACCGGACTGGGCATCATCGTGGGGACCTTCATTTTCACCTTCTTTATTGGGACCCTGAAAGAGGTGTTGGCGAGCGGCAACTGGGGAGAGCTCCTCTCTCTCAAGGTTTTCTTTTCCATCGCCCTCTTCATATTCTCCCTGTTCATACCCAAAATCGTGAAAAAGATCAGAGGGGAGGCCTAGCTGGAGTGTCCAAAGCGTGAAGGATCGTCCGCCTGCAGCGGACTTGAGGCTAGAGGGAGAGAATAGCGTCAAAACTCGAGTGAAGCGACAGCGGACCGGTCATGAGACGTGAGTCTTCAAAGCGATCTGTGTTTTTTACAAACAGTGGGAGGATGTCATGGCAGACTACGAGTTCGATATCGGTATCTTGGGTGGGGGGTCAGCAGGATTGACCGTCGCATCCGGCGCGGCTCAGCTCGGTGCAAAGACCCTTCTTGTAGAGAAGGAAAAGGAGCTCGGGGGAGACTGCCTCCATTATGGGTGTGTGCCGAGCAAAACACTCATTCGGACAGCCCATGTTTATCATCTGATGAAACATGCCGAACGATTTGGCCTGCCACCGGTCGAGGTGAAGCCGGTGGATTTTGGAGAGGTGGCAAAGCGTATCCAGTCGGTTATCAATATCATACAGAAGCACGACTCTGAGGAAAGGTTCTGTCAGCTCGGTGCCAGAGTGGAGTTTGGAAACCCCAGATTCGTCGATGAGCACGCGATTCGGTTCAACGGGAAAACCCATTCAGCCAAGATGTGGGTCATCGCGACCGGCTCGTCGCCGACCATTCCACCGATTCCGGGATTGGACAAAACGCCGTATATCACCAACAAAGATATCTTCTATCTCGACCGATTGCCAAAGTCCATGATTATTCTCGGAGCGGGCCCTATTGCGACCGAAATGGCCCAGGCCTTTTGCCGCCTTGGAACGCGTGTCTCTGTGGTTCAGCGAAGCGATCAGATCCTGAGCAAAGAGGACAAAGACCTGGCAGACGAGGTCATGAATGTCCTGATCGGAGAGGGGGTCAGCTTCCACCTCAACGCGTCGGTTGTGAGGACGAAAGACCTGGGAAATGAGCGAGAAGTGACCATCAAGACGGCCGAAGGAAAAACAGTGAACCTCAACGCAGAAACCCTTTTGGTCGCCATGGGAAGGGAGGCGAATCTGAAGGGGTTGGGGCTGGAAGGCATCGGCGTTGACTTTGATCGGAAGGGGCTCAAGTTAGATCAGAGACTGAGAACCACTCAGAGGCACATCTACGGGGCAGGAGACGTGACCGGAACCTACTTGTTTACCCACGCGGCCGGCTATGAAGGGGGCATTGTGGTAAGCAATGCGATTTTTCATCTTCCCAGAAAGGTGGACTATACCTTTCTCCCCTGGTGTACCTATACAGATCCCGAGCTCGCAAGTGTGGGAATGAACGAGAAAGCGGCACAAAGCGCGGGAGTCAAGTACTCGGTCTGGAGAGAGGAGTTTAAGGACAACGATCGAAGCCTCGCCGAGGGCGAAAAAGTCGGGAAAATCAAGATGCTCCTCGACGAAAAAGAAAAACCGATAGGGATTCAGATCCTCGGTCCACGAGCCGGAGACTTGGTTGCGGAATGGGTGGCCGTCGTGAATGGAAAGGTCAAACTCTCAACCCTGGCGGCTGCTGTTCATCCCTATCCGACCCTCGGAGAGATCAACAAAAAGGTCGCCGGGACTTTTCTCTCTGAGAAGATATTCTCAGAAAAGGTGAAAAAGGGCCTGAAGTTCTTCTTTCATCTGAGAGGACGGGCATGTGGGGAGCAGTCACTTTAGGCAAGTCGGTTGGAAAGGTTGAGATTCGTCGTCCCCACTCTATACAATCAAGAGGATAGAGAGTATCTTGCAACATGGGTTCGTGTTCACCGCAGACCAACACTGAGGATCCCCGGTTTTCCAATGCCGGTTCCTCGCGGCATTGCAAAAAATCCAGCCTCCGAGAGGCCGGAAGGGGTGTGTTGTGCTTCGTTCATCGTTCGATGAGAACTTGAGCCTGTCCCAAAAGGGCTGGTGGTTTCTGTTGTCGAGGTGCTCTGACAAACAGAAAGATCTCTTCTCTGCGTTCTCTGTGTCTCCGCGGTGAATAACATCATGGATCTCTAGGTCATTAGAATGCGCCGCAAAGGAAAAGGGCGTCCTGGATGATATTGAGGAAGACCGAAAATGGGGAATAATCCACTCATCGAACTCCAAAAGCTGGGCCAAAGCATCTGGTACGACAATATCCGCCGGGGGCTGCTCACATCTGGAGAATTGAAGCAGATGCTCGATGCGGGTGAGATTGTTGGCGTCACTTCCAACCCCGCCATTTTCTCGAAGGCCATTGCAGGCAGCACCGATTATAACGCAGCCATGGCCACTATGCTGAGGGAGGACCCCCATGCCGCCCCAGAAGGCCTGTATGAAGGTCTGGTCATCGAAGACATCCAGCAGACTGCGGATCTGTTCCGTCCAGTATACGAGAGAACCCACGGGGCGGATGGTTACGTTTCGGTGGAAGTTTCGCCAAAGCTTGCCCATGATACCGATGGAACTATAGGCGAAGCGAGGAGGCTCTTCGCCGCGATCGATCGGCCCAATGTGATGGTTAAAGTCCCTGCGACCACTGAAGGCCTTCCAGCGATTACGAAGCTCATTGGTGAAGGGAGAAACGTCAACGTTACCCTCATGTTTTCCCTTCAAGACTACACAGATGTGTCAGAAGCATACATTTCTGGCCTGGAAGAACTGGCGAATGCGGGAGGGGATCTCAGCAAGGTGGCCTCCGTGGCGTCTTTTTTTGTCAGCCGGGTCGACACGGCTGTGGACAAGCTGCTGCCGCCGGACTCACCATTCCGAGGGAGGATCGCTATTGCCAACGCAAAGGCAGCTTTTATGCGTTCTCGGCAGACCTATAAGACCCAGCGGTTTGAGGCTCTCCGGAGAAGAGGTGCCCGGATGCAGCGTCTCCTTTGGGCGAGTACCGGAGTGAAGAATCCCCAGTATCGGGATGTGATGTATGTCGAGGAATTGATCGGCCCGGATACCGTATCAACGGTGCCCCCTGCGACACTCGATGCCTTCCGTGACCACGGCCGTCCGAGGCTCAGTCTATCCGAAAACTTGGACGAGGCGACCCGGCAACTGGAGAGCCTGAGAGATCTCGGCATCGATCTGGATGCCATTACTTGCCAGCTAAAGGATGAGGGGGTCGATGCCTTTGCAAAGCCTTTCGACTCACTGATGGAAGCGTTGGCGAAGAAAAAAGCGTGTTTTCTCGCTGGTGAAATCAGCAAGCAGCTTTTCAACTTGGGGGGCTATAGGGATGTTGTTGAGAACCGGCAGAGATCATTTGCCGATGGAAATGTGGCCCGTCGCATCTGGCGAAGGGACGGCACCGTTTGGATACCCAGTCCCAGAGAGGCGGCTCGAACGCCTGATCTGACTACGCGGCTTGGATGGCTCACCATTCCAGAGGTGATGCATGAGGACCTGGGGACCTTGACGAGTTTTGCCCAGGAAATTCGGGATGATGGGTTCACGCAGGTGGTTCTTCTGGGGATGGGGGGTAGCAGCCTCGCGCCCGAGGTTTTTATGAAGACCTTCGGCAATGCACGGGGGTATCCCGCGCTCACCGTTCTCGATAGTACCCACCCCGCCTCGGTGCGAAGCGTGGCTGACACGGTTGATGTGTCGAAGACCCTCTTTCTCGTGTCGAGTAAGTCTGGGGGAACCCTGGAGACCCTATCTTTCTTCAGGTTCTTCTATGATCAGGTCGGTGCTGTCAAGGAGGAGCCAGGGCAGAATTTTGTCGTCATTACCGATCCTGGGTCACCGCTGGAAGCCTTGGCCCAGGAAAAAAAGCTGCGCCGTGTCTTCTTGGCGCCTCCGGAGGTGGGCGGTCGCTACTCGGCCCTCACTTATTTTGGACTTGTTCCGGCGGCTCTGATCGGAATGGATCTCGACGCGCTTCTCGACCACGCCATGAACATGGTTCACGGCACAGACTACTGTGTGCCGGTCATCGACAACCCCGGGTTGGCTCTGGGGGCAGCCATGGGTGAGCTCGCGCTCGCCGGGTGTGACAAGGTCACCCTCTTCGCCTCCCCCAGCATTGTCGCTTTTCCTGTCTGGGTGGAACAGCTCATCGCTGAGAGTACTGGAAAGAAAGGGAAAGGCATCCTTCCCGTCGTGGGAGAGACACTCGCCGCACCAGATCGTTATGGTAAGGATCGGGTCTTTGTTTACCTGAGAATGGATGGCGACGATAATGCCACCCTGGACGCGGGATTCGATGCGCTTGAGAAGGCCGGACATCCGGTCGTGAGGATTATCCTCGACGAGAGGGAGGATCTCGGTGCCGAGTTTTTCCGATGGGAAATGGCGACCGCCGTGGCCGGAGTCGTTCTTGGCATCAACCCCTTTGATCAACCAGATGTTGAGGCAGCCAAGGTCAAAGCACGTGAGTCGATGACGGCCTTTGAGAAAACCGGAAGTCTTCCGGCCGACGCGCCGGCTCTGGTTGATGGCGACATCGAAGTCTATGGCCGCAGGGTGGGCGACTCGATTGAATCGAGCCTGGGGGGCTTCCTCAAGGGCGCCAATCCAGGTGACTATCTCGCCCTGATGGCCTATACTCCTCGGACCCCTGAGACGGATGCGGTTTTGGAGAGAATCCGCCTGAAACTGCGGGACAGGCTGAAGATGGCCACGACGATTGGCTATGGTCCGAGATTTCTGCACTCTACCGGTCAATTGCACAAAGGCGATGGGAACAAAGGCCTCTTTATTCAGATTACGGACCACCCGGACACCGATGTCTCCATACCCGGTGAGCCTTACACATTTGGGATTCTCATTGCCGCCCAGGCCCTGGGAGATTATCAGGTCCTGGCTGAACGGAAGAGGCGCCTGATTCGCTTCCATCTCAAGGGAGATGTCAATAGGGGACTGAAACGATTGGAGAAAGCCCTCGCGTGAGGGAGCTAAGAGCTGACCGCTGATCGCTGAGTGCTTGAATTTACGGGAGGGACGAAAAATGCAGATAGCCATGATTGGCCTGGGTCGGATGGGCATGAATATGGCGAGGCGACTTCTTCGGGGCAATCACGAAGTGGCCGCTTACAATCGGACACCGACCAAGACAAAGGAGATAGAGAAAGAAGGAGCGGTCGGGATCTATTCGCTGTCAGAGTTGACCGAGAAGCTATCCCCTCCCCGGCCCGTTTGGCTGATGCTTCCGGCTGGGCCCGCCGTTGACGAGCATATGAGTCAGCTCAGGGAGATCCTTGCGCCAGGGGATATTGTCATCGATGGTGGAAATACCTACTACAAAGACGATATCCGCCGTGCCGAATTCCTCGCTCAAAAGAACATTCGCTTTATGGATGTCGGTGTGAGTGGCGGCATTTGGGGCTTGGAAGTGGGGTACTGTCTCATGGCGGGTGGCGATAAGGAGACTTACCAGCATCTCGAACCGATCTTCGCAACCCTGGCTCCTCAGGAGGGTTACCTCTACTGTGGCGACACAGGTGCCGGACATTTTGTGAAAATGGTCCACAATGGCATTGAATACGGCATGCTCCAGGCCTATGGCGAGGGGTTTGAGATCTTGGAGGGGTCTCCATACAGTCATTCCTTCGACTACGGCCAAATTGCCCACCTCTGGAACCAGGGGAGTGTCATTCGCTCCTGGCTCCTTGAGCTTGCCGAGGCGGCCTTCAGCAAAGGCGAGCGGCTCTCGGATATTCGGGGCTATGTCGAAGACTCTGGGGAGGGGAGGTGGACGGTTCAGCAGGCGATCGAGACAGGTGTCTCCGCTCCAGTCATCGCCCTCTCGCTCTTACAGAGATTTCGTTCCAGAAAGGAAGAGACCTTTTCCGATAAGGTCATCGCTGCCCTTCGTCGGGAGTTCGGCGGTCATGCGGTGAGCCGGGTCGGCGACAAGAAGGACACATGAGAGGGGAGAGGGTGGTCTATGGATCACGGAGCAAAAAACCGAAACCAAGAGGGAAATACCATTGCTGAGGGCCATGCGCCGGACCTTGGCATCCCCGCCCAAGCCTGTGTGATCGATAAACCGATCGATCCGTGCACGGTGGTCATCTTCGGAGCTTCCGGTGATCTGACAGCCAGAAAACTGGTTCCATCCCTCTACAACCTGTACCGAAATAACGGTTTGCCAACTCGCTTTGCCGTGCTCGGGTGCAGTCGGAAAACGTGGACCCGAGAGGATTTTCAGGCTGAGATGGAGCGGGCTGTGAAAGAGGCTGGTATTCCTGACACGTCAAAATGGTCAGAATTTGCGAGGGCCCTGTACTACCAGCCGGTTACCTACGATTCCCTTCCGGCATATGAGGCACTGGCGGCTGCTCTGGGGAAAACAGACGAAAAGCATAAGACAAAGGGCAACCGAGTCTATTATCTCGCCCTTCCTCCGTCCCTATACCAGACCGTTGCGGAAATGCTGGGAAAAGCGGGTCTTTCGGGTGAAGGGCAAAATGGGAAGGGATGGTCCCGGATCGTGATCGAAAAACCGTTTGGGAGGGACCTGGAAACGGCTGTTGAACTGAATCAAAGCCTTCATAAGAGCTTCAAGGAGCACCAGATCTACCGAATCGATCATTATTTGGCCAAAGAGACGGTCCAGAATGTTCTGGTCTTTCGTTTCGGCAATGCGATCTTTGAACCGCTATGGAATCGGTCCTATATTGATCATGTGAGGATTACTGCGGCCGAAACCCTCGGTGTTGAACATCGGGCCGGATACTACGAAGAGGCGGGTGTTTTGAGAGACATGTTTCAGAACCATATGATGCAGCTTCTCGCATTGACGGCCATGGACCCCCCCTCTCTTTTTGAGGCGGAGCGGGTCCGAGACGAAAAACTCGAGGTCTTTCAGGCCCTCAGGCCTTTGAATCTTGACAAAATCGATGAAGATCTCATCCTCGGTCAGTATGGCCCTGGAAGAATCGGTGGCGAAAAGGCTCCGGGCTATCGAGAAGAACCTGGAGTGAGTTCGGATTCCGTGACACCGACCTTTGCCCTGATGAGGGTCTTTCTAGACAACTGGCGCTGGCAGGGTGTTCCCTTCTATCTCATGTCTGGAAAGAGACTGGCCAGGAAGTCGACTGAGATTGTGATCCAGTTCAAGCAGGTTCCCCATTCCATGTTTCGTCCGGTTCTCGGTGAGCATATCGCGGTCAATCGTTTGACCCTGGGTATCCAGCCGGACGAAAAGATCAAACTGACCTTTCAGACAAAAAACCCAGGGGCGACATTCTGTCTCCGTTCCGTGACCATGGATTTCGATTACCATGAGAACTATACGGGCCCCCGCCTCGATGCATATGAAAAGTGCCTCCTGGACTGTATGCAGGGCGATCACATGCTTTTCTGGCGTCAGGACGCGGTCGAGCTGTCTTGGTCTTTTCTGACCCCTATAATCGGTCAGTGCGAGCAGTGTTCCGATCCGGGCAAGCGACTTCGTCTCTATGCGTCCGGGAGTTGGGGGCCCTTGAGCTCGGAGGAGCTCGAGCAGTTTATTTCTTAGAGGTATAAACAGACCTTGAATCTTCAAGGAGGGAGGTTTAACGATGGAGTCTTACTATGACCCCCATGATCTTCAAAAGTTCGAAGAGATCGGGAATGAAGCCACTGACCTTGCCAGAAAGTTCTTCGATTACTATAATGCCGTATTTGCCGAAGGTGAGCTAACCGAAAGGGAGAAAGCGCTAATTGCGCTGGCGGTGGCTCATGCGATTCAGTGCCCGTATTGCATTGATGCATATACCCAGTCCTGTCTCGAAAAGGGCTCGAGTGTGAGTGAGATGACAGAGGCCGTTCACGTGGCAACCGCCATTCGCGGGGGAGCCTCTCTCGTCCATGGCGTTCAAATGCGTAAGATTGCTGAAAAGCTATCCATGTGAAAAGGATCGAGGATAGAGACATGCGGGCCGGGCATCCATCCCTGAAGAGAGATGAGACTTTTGAATGTAAACCGAGCGGTGTTGAGCCTTTTTCTCAGTGCCTGAGTAGAGAAGGGCTTCAGCTAATCCGGGATCAGGCAAATATACTCCAGATTAACGTTGGCCTGCTTTGTAATCAGAAGTGCCGTCATTGCCATCTGGCCGCTGGACCCAGTCGTAAGGAAGTCATGAGTCTTGAGACCATGGAGGCCGTGGTGGCCTTTGCGCGGCGTTGCAGATTCGAGATTGCGGACATCACCGGTGGAGCGCCAGAACTGAATCCCCACATTACCGACCTCATCCGGAGGCTTGCGCCTGTCGTTCCACAGATTATGCTACGTTCTAATCTGACCGCCTTGCATGACAGCCAAAGAGAATTCCTCATGGAGTTCTGCAAAAAGCACGGGGTCACGATCGTCGCCTCTTTTCCCTCCATGGATCTAACCCAAACAGAGTCTCAGCGAGGGGAGGGAACGTTTGAAAAATCGATCGCCGTTTTGAAGAGACTGAATGCGCTCGGCTATGGCCAGGAAGGTTCCGGCTTAGAACTGAACCTGGTTTCGAACCCGACCGGCGCTTTTCTCCCTCCTTCTCAGGCCCAGGCTGAAAAGCGATTTCGGGCACAACTGAAAAGAAGGTGGGGGATCGTCTTCAACAACCTATTCACTTTTGCCAATGTCCCCCTCGGAAGATTTCGGTCCTGGCTCAAACGATCCGGCAACTATGAAGCATACATGGAGAAACTCGCTTCCCACTTCAATCCTCAAGCGGTAGAGGGCCTCATGTGTCGTACCCTCGTTTCTGTCTCCTGGGATGGATATCTTTATGACTGTGATTTTAACCTCGCCCACGGGCTGCCGATGGATGGGAGGAAGATTCACGTCTCCAAAATAGTGGCCCCTCCCGAAGCAGGAACTCCCGTTACCGTTTCCGATCACTGCTACGCCTGCACGGCAGGAACGGGTTTCACCTGAGTGGGCTCTATCGTGACCTGAGTTCAGGTCCTATCTCCGGACCCCCTGGAGAATTGAATTCTGCTCCTTCCTTCAACCTAGAAACTTTCACATCATCGGGGAAAATATGGACTCACCACAGAGGCGCGGAGGACGCAGAGGTGAAATTCGTTTCGTTTGCCAGGAGACGGCGGCAAACGAAAAGTATCAGCCTTATTGGGTGGAGAACATAGCTTTCCCCTATGGCGGTTTTTTGCCCATCGTGGTCTCACGATGGGAAAAAAAAGTTCTCTGCGCCCTCTGTGCCTCGGCGGTGAAGAAATACTTCTTAAACTGAATTAGAGCCAATCTGAACAAAAAAATGAAACCGGAAGTGCGGCACTATCGAGACCTTGAGACCCTCAGCCTGATGGCCGCCGAATTCGTCTGCACCTCCGTCGACGAATGGGTCGCCAAGCGAGGCGCCGTCACCGTGGCCCTTGCAGGGGGCAAAACTCCCCAGCTTCTCTATCAAGATCTGACCCGCCCCCCTTTTGATGCCCAAATGCTCTGGTCGAGGATTCACTTCTTTTGGGGAGACGAACGATGGGTCCCCCGAGACGACCCGGACAGCAACTTCGGGATGGCCTTTCGCGCCCTCATCTCAAATGCACCGGTGCCATCCGAGAATGTCCATCCCGTACCGACGGAGATCTCATCTCCTGAGAAGGCGGCCGAGGCCTATGAAGAACATCTTCGGGAGTTTTTCGGCTCGTGGACCGAAGACGAGAGTCGGCGGGGTACAGCGGGCGAATGCAGTCGATTTCCGGTTTTTGATCTCATCATGCTCGGGATCGGAGAAGATGGCCACACGGCCTCTCTATTCCCGGGAGACAAGGCCCTGAAGGAGAAGACAAGGTGGGTTGCAGCGGTGAATAACCCTGGTGCGTCTCCGGCGGTCCCACGAGTGACCTTGACGCTGCCGGTCATTAACAGCGCCAAATGTGTCCTCTTCCTCGTCTCAGGGGCAGAGAAGCGAGATGTAGTGCAATCGATCATCCAGGACCCGGAAACCGCAAGGCGGTTGTACCCGGCAGCGATGGTTCAACCCCGGGGGAAGGTCCTGTGGTTCCTTGATGAGGATATAACAGGAAAGTAGAATAGTTCCGATTTTTTAAGGTTTCATCAGGATTTTATGTGTGGCCTGCGTGAGGTCGCGCTGCGGGTGATCTTTTTCGACATTTGAATTTCGATTATTTGGATTTGTTTCGTGCTTCGGATTTCGAGTTTCGTATTTTGCTCTCGCCTTCGTCGTGCGGCGATCTCCAGAGCTCGATGAAATCTTTCGCCCCTCTTAAGAAGAGAAAAAGAATCTCCATTATCATCCCAACCCTCAATGAGGCCGTTCATATTGCCGAGACGTTAGCGAGTACGCGGGGAGTTCCGGATGTGGAGGTCATTGTGGCCGATGGAGGGAGCCAAGACGGAACCGTAGAGATTGCAAGATCCTATGGGGTGAAGGTCATGAGCTCGCCGCCAGGACGGGCGAGGCAAATGAATGTGGGGGCTGCGAAGGCAGTGGGCGGGGTGCTCCTGTTTCTTCATGGCGACACGAGGTTGCCGCGAAGCTTTGACAGCTATGTTTATCAGACTCTCTCGCGGCCGGGAGCGGTTGCTGGAGCTTTTCAGCTGCGTGTGGACGGGGACCTCTGGGGGCTTAGACTTCTGGAAAAGCTCGTCAACTTACGCTCTCGACGCCTGCAGCTGCCCTATGGCGATCAGGCACTCTTCCTGAGAACCGAACTGTTCCTAGAGATCGGCGGATTTCCCGATATGCCGATTATGGAGGACTTTGAAATGATCCGACGGCTTCGCCGACGGGGCACGATCGTGACAGCTCCGGTTTCGATCCTGACTTCAGCGCGTCGTTGGGAAAAAATCGGCATCGTACGAGCGACGCTCATCAACTATACCCTACCCCTGGCTTACTATCTGGGTGTCTCCCCATCCCGCCTCTCCCGCTGGTATCACCGCAAGCCGTTCAAATTGTTCAAGTCGTTCGATTCGTTCAACGCGTAAGTTGATTTTGGAATAGTCAAACGGTTTGAACATCGGCAAAGCCGCTCGAACAAGCGAAGCGGTCGGACAATTCGAACGAACACGGCGTCTCTGCGACCTCTAGCGATCCCACCGGGTCATAGCGGAGGAGCGCACGCGAGCTAGAAATAAGGTTCCTTTTATTCTAAATCTTTGGTAGTTTGATTTTGATTGAGCACCATAAGCAGAATTCCGGTAAAATGATGACGGCTCTGAGGGTGGCGCGAGATGAAAGACGAACGATCCATTCGGGGTAAAAGATATCCTCAAGCCTGCCCGGAACGAACGAGTTGGAATACTATCTGCAAGAGTTCGGAAATGTAACAATTCAGGCTGGTCTAGCCGATACGAATCAGCATTGGAGGCATACAATGGCGGTTCGATTTATCCTCACGGATTATGTTAACCAGCTTATGGGACTTGCCGTCTATGACAAACTAGAAGACGGTACATTCGCTGGACGAATTCCTCAGTGCAAAGGGGTAGTCGCGTTTGGGGCTACATTGCGTGATTGTGAAGACGAAATGCGCTCTACTCTTGAGGACTGGATTTTAGTCGGTCTCAAGTTAGGTCATCCTTTGCCAGTTATTGCTGAGATTGATCTGAATAAGGAGCCAAGCCATGAGCCGGTGGATGCCGTGTAAGCGGCGAGATTTCGTCCGACGGCTAAAGAAACTCGGCTTTGACGGCCCATATTCTGGAACTCGTCACTAGTTCATGGTTTTCAAACGCCACCGACTAGCGATCCCTTCCAATGTCGAATATTCTGCCCCTCAACTTCGCATGATGATTCAAGAGTTCGAAAAAATCATGGACCGTGAGATTACCGTTGACACCTGGAACGAAATATGACACCCTACGCTTCCCCTCTGACTTACCTGGTGCCTGCCTTTCCCAGCTCCATCCTATTTTTGATCTCACAATAATGCTTGGATAATCTCTTGAGAGGTAAGATCAGCAGGCCGGAGTGCAAGCGTGTCAGAACACCTGGGTCTTCAGAGCAGTTTGAGCTGAATTTTCCTCTCAAGAATTCAGCTCAAAAACTCCGCGGCTCCGCGGACTCTGTGAGAAATGAGATCCAACCGACTCCGGCTGTAGGAGACACGTAGTGGAGAAATATTGATGAAGCGTTAGGGTCGTTTCAACTCCAGGAGATAAGGCTTTTTTCGCGCCATATCGGAAATGAACTCGAAGAGGGATACGCGCTCTTCTTTGGAGTCAGGAAGCGACGCGAGCTTAACAAAAACCGCTTCTCCATTCTCAAAGATTAGGGTAGGCACTCCGAAGACGTCATATTTCTCCCGGGCTTCCATGTGGTCTTTTCCCACGGCCTGCCAGGTTTCCTCCTTTTCCATATCTTCTTCAAAACGGACCAAATCGAGGCCGGCGTCTCTGGCAGTGTCGAGAAGCACGCTCCGATCGGCGATGTTCTTCTCGTCATCATGCTTGGTCTTGTACGCGGCAAGATGGAACCTGAAGAAGGCTTCTTCCCCTTGGTTTTTTGCGGCCTTTGCTGCCA
>CAYFYO010000083.1:0-15889 GCA_964347335.1 uncultured Thermodesulfobacteriota bacterium | reverse complement strand
ATAGGTTTCTTAGTTACTCTTTTCCCTCTTGACAGGAGCGATATAGGATGTCCCCCCGCAGTGAGTTTGCTCACCGAATTTCTTTCCTGAGAAGTTTGAAAGTTTCCTCATAGATGCTCTTTCTCGGTCCGATGGCGACGACCTCAACCTCCTTTTTCAGACCCACACGATAAATTATCCTCAGCCGTCCGACGCGAAAGCTTCTCAATCCTTCCAGTTCATCCTTGAGGGCCTTTCCTGAATGAGGAAGTGCGCACAGAGTTTGCAGGGCAGTCCTCATCTTTTTCTTCAGCTGCGGATGCAGGCCTCGAAGAAGGGCAACAACATCATCTGGAATTCTCAGTTTGTATCTTTTCTGCTCCACTGTGCAAGAAAACTAGGAAAATAGCTCTTCAAGGGTGTAGAGTTTCGCCTTTTTCCTTCGAAGTGATTCCAAGCCCTTCTTGATCTGCTCCATCAAAGTGTCATCTGACATGACTGCAATGGTCTCTTTCCAGCTTTCAAATTCCTCAGGACTAACCAATACCGCTACCGGCCGGCCATTCTTGGTAATTGTTATCTCCTCATCGGTGGCCCTCACCGATTCCACGAGGGCGCTCAATTTCATTTTGGCTTCTGAAAGCGAGAGAATCTTCATCTAGTTGTCCTCCATTGCGGTTGACCAGAATTATAGTCAAACTTAACCAATTTGGGATCCTTTGTCAATGCTTATATTAGAATGGAGATCCCATATACCCGCCACTCTGCAATCTCTCCAAAAAAAATGTAATTTCCCAGTTCTGCTCAGTCCGGCCCTCGTCTACTGCCGAAGTCCCAGAGAAGCCCACCCGAGCTACCATTTTTTTCCGACATTCAAGACTGGAGGACACGGAGTTGACTTCGCTAGCCACGGCGCCCTGTTTCAGGCCATGGAGGGCCCATAATGTTTGGATGGCTGGAATTGCTCGGGAGTGGGGGGAAAGCCAATCCGCTACTCACTCAAGGTCGGTTGGCAGGGTTTTGAGACCTTCTATCTGTGCCGCTTGGTTAACCGTTTTATCAAAGCACGCAAAAAGAAACTGTTCCGGTGTTCTTTCATGAATTATCAGTGCCGAGGCCAAGTGGATTGCATCGAACCCCCGAAGGGGATGGTTGGCAACAATTTTGTCAATCGATTCATTCAAATCATCGGTAACCTCCACGCGGATGAAGCTTGCCCAATCCCTTCGGAAAGACCTAAGGATGGATTCGAAGATTTTTCTATTCATACTTATCTCTCTCTTCTTTCGATAGAGAGAAGCCAGCGTTTCAGCATATGCCACCGAGGATGTAATGATTGCAGTGGCCTCTTTCCAATGGGAGACTACCTCAACTGAACCGGGTTCTTTAAAGTATCTTTTTAGCAGCGCGCTCGTGTCGAGGTACAAAATCATCGACGGTCCTCAATGGCCATTTCCGAAATAGGTTTACCTGGAACTTCGATAGGAACGGGAATCTCCTTGTTGATCTTCTGGCTCGGAAGCGTGACCGATCCCTTCACGATCAAAGGGCTAAGGGCTTCGCGAATCGATGCGTTTTTTGGATCCTCTTGAATAATGCGGGCTATGATTTTCCCTCTTTCCGTAATGAGGATGTCCTCTCCCTTTTTCACCCGAGAAAGATAACGGCTCAGATTGTTTTTCAAGTCTTTAATCCCTGCTGAGATCATGCTAACCCCCGCGAGAAGTAGCTACTTTCTGTTCAATAGTAGCTCCTCTACAATGCCTTGTCAAGTGGAAAAAGGGAATGTCACTATTTCTGAGGACTTCTTCCAACGCAGTGTGCATAGAACTCGCCAATGCCCTACCCGTTCTTCTCCTGACCTGCGACATTCGCCTGGCCTCGATTTTTGGACTCAGAGTGGCAATCGGGCGTTCCATAGGAACGCAGGAGGAGGAAAACTGGATAAGAACCAACTTGCCCCCGCCACAGATCCCGGGGTCGAATGCCCCTTGGGGCCCACCGGTTTATAAGATTTTCAAAGAGATATCGAAATGATCCTGTCATGTGGCTTGAAGGAATGACCTCTCGTAGCTTTGAAGATATGGAGGATAGAAGTTGAGTAGGAAAAAGGCTTCACGAAAACAGATGCCGTCGGCGCCATAGGATGATCAGTGGATCGAACTGCAGCATATCTACCAAACGGCCCCCATCGGCCTTTGCCTGCTGGATCGAGATCTTCGCTACGTGCGGATCAATGACAGGCTTGCAGCGATGAATGGGAAGGCGGTCTCCGAACACATCGGCCGAACGCTCAGAGAAGTGATTCCTAAAATCGCCCCAAAACTCGAGCCAATCTGCCGAGGGGTGATCGAGTCTGGTAAGCCAGCCCTCAACGTTGAGGTCCACGGGATGACGCCGGCGCAACCGGTTGTGGAAAAGGACTGGCTGGTGAGCTTTCACCCGGTAAAGTCGGCCGACGGCCAAGTAACAGGCATCAACACGGTCGTTCAAGATATTTCTGACCGCAAGAAGACCGAGGAGAGACTGAAGAAGAGTGAGGAACCATTCCACGCCTTTATGGACCATACCCCGGCTGCCGTTTACATCAAGGATGAGGCCGGACGGCATCTTTACAGCAATGAGAACACCGCGGATGTCGTTGGCACGAAACCGGATGAGTTTGCAGGGACCACGAGTCATGATTTCTTTCCTGAAGAAATTGCCAAGAAATTGGAGGAGGTCGACCGACGCGTGGGGACCGAAGGGGTGAGTCAAGAGATTGAATTTCAGACAGAAATGGCTGATGGTCAAATTCACTGGTGGAGGGATATCAAGTTCCCGATCCATTTGCCTCCGGACAGAACGCCTTTGGGAGGGATTTCAGTCGATATCACCGATCGGAAAAAGGCAGAGGAGGCCCTTGATGAACGCTTGCGATTCGAGAAGCTGATCTCCAATCTCTCAGCCTCTTTCATCCACGCAACCGGTGGCGAGGTTGATCGCAGAATCGATGATGCGCTCCGACAACTTGGGGAATTTCTGGGCGTCGATCGGGGTGTCCTCGCCCAGTTCAACGAGGAGCGTTCGGAATTACGGGCAACACACCTCTGGGTAGCCAAGGGACTCGAACGAGACGAAATGTTTGTCGACAGTGTTCTCAACGAGAAAATTCCTTGGGTCGTGAACAGAATGCTAAAGCAAGAGGTGATCGCGGCTCAGACGTTTTGAGGAGGAATTGCCCGTTGAGGCGTCGAAAGAGAGAGAATACGGTCAAAATGTCGGGGTTCAGTCTCTCCTCGTGATACCCCTTGCAGTGGGTGGATTACTGGTTGGGCTGATAGGCTTCGACAGCCTTCGCTCTCAGGTAACCTGGCCCGAGGAGCTGGTTCAGCGACTCAGGCTCGTGGCGGAGATCTTTGCGAACGCTATAACTCGGAAACAGGCAGAGGCAAAACTTCAAGAGGCATTTTCGGAGATAAGGGAGTTAAAGAACCGTCTCGAGGCAGAGAACGTTTATCTCCGTGAGGAGGTCCAGATCAAATACAGTCATGAGGAGATTGTCGGCCAGAGTGATGCTGTCAAAACCGTCTTGAGGCAGGCAGAGCAGGTGGCTGACACAGAATCAACGGTTCTGATCCTCGGTGAAACCGGCACTGGTAAAGAACTCCTCGCCCGGGCGATTCACAACCTGAGTTCACGCAGGGAACGGGCGATGGTGAAGGTGAACTGTGCAGCGCTGCCATCCACGCTCATAGAAAGCGAACTGTTCGGCCGGGAAAAGGGCGCTTACACCGGGGCTCTGACCAGGCAGGTGGGTCGCTTTGAAGTTGCCAATGGATCGACGATTTTCCTGGACGAGATCAGTGAGCTGTCCCTGGGACTCCAGGCCAAACTCCTCAGGGTACTCGAGGATGGCCAGTTCGAGCGGTTGGGAAGCACCCAAACCCTTAAAGTCGACGTCCGGGTCATCGCGGCGACGAGTCAGGATCTGGCCAAGGCCGTAACGGAGGGAAAATTCCGGGAGGACCTCTATTACCGTTTGAATGTCTTCCCCATTACCCTACCCCCACTCCGCGAGCGTCGCGAAGACATTCCCATGCTCGTGTGGGCCTTTGTCAAGGAATTTGGCGAAACCATGGGTAAAAGCATCGAACGCATCCCGCAGCCTAGCATGGACGCTTTGCAAGGCTACGGGTGGCCTGGTAATGTCCGGGAGCTACGAAACCTGATCGAGCGGGCCATGATCCTCACCAAAGGCTCGACCCTTCGCATCGATCCGCCGAAAACCTCGGGCTCATCAGAGTCTGAGCGTGTGACACTCGAAGAGATCGAGAGAAGGCATATCCTGAGCATATTGGAGGCGACGAGATGGCGGATCAGCGGTCACAGAGGGGCTGCCGCACGTCTGGGACTCAAACCGACTACCTTGCGCTCACGCATGGAGAAACTCGGCATAAGCCGGCCCCGATAGGTGCAGGGTGACCGTCCATGAACCGTCCCTCTTATTCCGGTGGGCTTCTCCAGTGTGGCTTCATATCCCCGGTTGCAGGAAAAGGGGTAGCGAGGAGGAGATGGTTTTGAATTTACGAAGGATAACTCAGCAGACGAAGAACCCTTCTTGACATATTCCCATATATACTGTATGGTAAACCATATGAAAACAACACTGAATATTGACGACAATGTGATGGCGGAGCTGAAACGGGAAGCCGCCAGGCGTGGGTGTACGATGTCCGAATTGGTAGAGTCCGCCCTGAGAGTGCTGCTCAAGCCTCGGAAAAAAAAGCCAGAACTGCCCCCCCTGCCCACATTCAAAAGCGGCGGTCATGTGGTGGATATTGCTGATAGGGATGCGCTCTATCAGGCGATGGAGGGTAGATAGTGTACGTCGTGGACACCAATGTCCTCGTTTATGCAGCCGATGCTGATTCGCCTTTTCATGACAGATGCTATGAGCTTCTCCAAACGAGCAGAACCGAGACGACAGCTTGGTATATCACCTGGGGTATCTGCTACGAGTTCCTTCGGGTCACGACGCATCCTCGGGTTTTCCGCAAGCCTTGGACCGCTTCCCAAGCCTGGAGTTTTATCGGAGCAATTCTCGTTTCTCCTTCTCTGGGTATCCTGATCGCCACGGATCGGCATGCAGCTGTCGCCGCAACGGTATTTAAGGAAATCCCTCATCTCGGCGGAAACCTGATGCACGACGCACAGACTGCCATCCTGATGAGAGAACACGGAATCAAGACTATCTACACCCGAGACACCGACTTCCATCGTTTCCCCTTCATCGAACCCATGGACCCCGTCGCCTGAGGACTCGCCCCCTTTACACTTTGAAACGTTGCACCTTCCTCACCTTCCTTGAATGCTGACAGCCTTCCTTTATATCAGCCCGTTTTTTTGTTGAACCAGACGCAGGTTTGGGGGTTGAGATTTCTGAGGGGGTTCTGCGTGATTATTTTGACCCAGGGGCGGTCATGGGGCTTGTCGCGAGCACGCTCACTCGGCTAGGCGGAGTGCTCACCAATGCATTCTTGATACTGCTCACCGTGATTTTTATTCTGCTCGAGGCGTCGAGCTTTCCCGCCAAGCTGCGTGTCATCCTGGGCGAGTCCAATCCATCGCTGTCTAATATCGACAAAGTCGTTGATGATGTCAAACGGTATATGGCGAGAAAGACTTTGGTCAGCCTTGCAACGGGGATCGCCATTGCGATCTGGCTTGCAATTCTAGGCGTCGATTACCCTCTGCTTTGGGGTTTGTTGGCCTTTTTGCTTAACTTTGTGCCAAACATCGGCTCCATCATCGCGGCACTTCCGGCAATTCTTCTCGCATTTGTCCAGCTTGGGGTGAGCTCGGCACTGTTTACTGGGTTGGGGTTCTTGGTGGTAAACTTTGTGATAGGAAGCGTGATCGAGCCGCGGTTCATGGGACGCGGACTGGGGCTTTCGACATTGGTGGTTTTCATTTCCCTGGTGTTCTGGGGATGGGTTCTTGGCCCGGTTGGCATGCTGTTGTCTGTGCCCTTGACCATGACTGTGAAAATTGCCCTCGAGAGTAACGAGGACACACGGTGGATCGCCATTCTCCTTGGATCGGAAGCGTCAGCTAAAGCCGCCTCGGAAATGCTACCCAAAGCGTCGAGAACCGAGCCGGCCGAAACGAAATGCCCGGCATCCCCTCCGGGTGATTCTCCGTGATATTCACGAAATGATCAATATTTTGGCTGTCTATTGGATGAACTTAATTGGGCATTAATTGATAGAAGTTATCTAAGGTATATGTTGTAGGTGATGAAACCAGTTAGATAATACGCAACAACCTATGGAACATGTAGAGATAGCGACAAAAGAACAAATGTGTTACTCTCAAATGTAGTGCTTCCTTCAAGATAGCCGTTTCCAAGGAGTTAGATATGAGAATACTCAAGCTCTTTGTGACAGTTGTTATCGCAGTTCTGGCTGCAAGCCCTGCCGGTGCGATTGATCTCACGTCTGTCCAATGTGGACTGCAGGTGGTCTATGAGGGAGACTTGGACACAACGGTACTATCGAAGTGTGGGACGCCAACATACAAGAAGGTCGCCCGCTGGATTTATGATGACGGCTATTCAGACTCCTATCTCGTCATCCATTTCGGTGGGGGTGGCGAGTTTCGGCAACGGGTAGTCAGAATTGAGATCGTCAATCGACGGGCACCGTAGCCCACAGAACCAACCGAGAGATCTGAGAAAGCGGCACTGACCATGCATTGCCGATCAAGGCCCGGTTTGTGCCGCTTATGTCCATCCGCAGGTCGGAGGGTTTTGGTGAGTATCTCAAGGCTTTGAGATCCGCTTGGGGTTGGATATTCAGACGAGAAGATGAGAAAGCAAAGAGGATGGTATCGTGATGAGGAGCATTTCTTCAGAATTTAAGCCAAGGAACGGACGTTTAACTTTGCCACCGGTGTTGGTTTGCACCGTGCTGGGAATCGGCTTGCTCGCACTCCTTACGCAAGGATGCGCGCAGAACCCGGTCAGCGGTCGTCCTGAGGTGGCTCTCGTCTCAGCAGAGAAAGAGCGAGAGATCGGGGCCGAGCTCGCCGGCCAAGTTAAGGCGGCAGTTGGCCTCGTCGAGGATCATGAGCTTGCGGCCTATGTGAGAGCCATCGGGCGTCGTCTCGCCAAGCACTCGCCGCGACGCGACGTTGAATACACCTTCGACATCGTCGATATGGTCGAGCCAAACGCCTTTGCCCTGCCTGGAGGCTACGTCTACGTCTCGCGCGGGCTGCTCCCCTTGGTGAATTCCGAGGACGAACTGGTGGGGGTGATCGCTCACGAAATTG
The DNA here is from genome assembly GCA_964347335.1 of uncultured Thermodesulfobacteriota bacterium. Classification (GTDB taxonomy): domain Bacteria; phylum Desulfobacterota; class BSN033; order WVXP01; family WVXP01; genus WVXP01. Next base: position 8,596 of record CAYFYO010000083.1, on the reverse strand, counting down.
CCCATGTGGCCGCACGCCATGCTGTCCAGCGTGTGAACGTCTCCGCCGCTACCGCGCCGGTCAGGATTGCGACCGGGATCACCGGGCTTGCCACCAGTATCGTGTCGCCGCGTCTAGGGCGGATGGTTGCAGGGGTCGGTCAAGTCGCCAGCGGCCTCGTGCTTGCACCTTACAGCCGGGATCAGGAACGAGAGGCCGATCGCATTGGACAAAAACTGGCGGCCCGCGCAGGTTGGGATCCCAAGGGTATTGCCATTTTTCTTGAGACGCTGGGGCGCGAGGAAGCCCTTCGTTCCGGAGGACCCCCTCGAGTCAGCTTCTTTGCCACTCACCCGACAACGCCTGACCGGGTCACACGAACCACTCGGCATGCTACCGATCTTACCCCCTCGCTGGCAGAACCGATCGCTCGGGATCAGGCTGATCTGCTGGCACGGCTCGATGGACTTCTGGTCGGGAATAGTCCTGCTGAGGGCATATTCATTGAGAACCAGTTCCTCCAGCCGGACCTCGATTTCACATTCCATTTCCCATCAAAATGGGATACGGTGAACGCACACAATCTCGTGGCAGCGAAGGCCCCCCAAGAAGATGTGCTCATATTGGTCCAGCTCGTCGGGGAAGGAGATGATCCACTCCAATTCGCGCGTCAAATCGAGGAAAAGGCCAAGGTCAGACTCCTAGAGAACGCCCAGTCGACCCTGATCAATGGGCTCCGAGCGGTCCGCACGGCAACGGTGGTTCGCGGCTCCAAGGGCAAAATGGGGCTCGATCTGACATGGATCGCCCACAGAAAACTCGTCTACCAAATTACGGCCGTGAGTCCGTTAAATCAATTTGATAGATACCGTAAGCTCTTCGCCGAGAGTGCCGGAAGTTTTCGACCGCTTTCGGAAGCCGAACGGGCCGGAATCAAAGAGGCCCGTTTGCGAATCGTCCGTGCACGCGATGGTGAGAAGTTGGAAGAGCTCATTGGGCGCACCAACGGACTCTGGACGCCAGCCGAGACTGGGGTGGCAAACGCGATGGAGACGAATACGGGCCTGCATGAGGGCCAGCTCATCAAACTTCCCCTTCCTCAGCCCTATGTGCCCACTCCGCCCGGGAGGGCGTCTTCAGACTAGTCAGGTCCCTGCCGACCCCGATTTGCTGACCAAGAAGACACCGAGGACGGGGGATACCATCCCAGCTAACACTCTCTTTGGTCTCGTCAGAACTCACAGGCTCACTCACGAATTGGAGCCATCGCCGAGCTAGTTGTGTGGGCCTTTTATGATCTCGCCGGCGTTTTTGCCAATGGGGAAAGGCCTGGGCACCCAAGGATATAAATTCGGCGCGTGCCCGTTTTCGGTTTCCATCCTTCAAGAACACCATCTCCCTGTTTGGACATGTTGATCGTGAGAAACCTCAGATCTCGAAGGACAGTTGTGTAAGGGATGAATTTCATGAAGAGGGCAAAAAACGACGATATTCAGAAGTCCCGTAAGATCAGAGGCCTTCGCTACTATGCTGACCCGGATTATACAAGGCCTTTATTCGAGATTTCATCCGAGGCCCGCGACCGGATGTACGGCCGACTGCGCTTCCTCTATGGCGAAGCCCAAACAAAAGCCTGGATGCCCGAGTTAGAGCGAATCCTGAGGGTTCACCATGCCCATAAACCTCAGGAGATGATCGAGGGGGAAAAGGATTTTGATCCTACAAAGCGCTTTACAGAAAAGGACATGATTCTTATCACCTATGGTGATCTCGTTCGTGGTCAGGAGCGGTCCCCCCTTGCCACATTACATAAGTTCGTCGACACTTACAACCGTGGCGCAATTAATACACTCCACATCCTTCCTTTCTTCCCCTACTCCTCTGATAAAGGATTTGCAATTATCGACTATAGGCGCGTGGATCCGAAAATGGGAACCTGGGAAGATATCGATGGTATGGGAGGTCGCTACGATCTCATGTTTGACGGGGTCCTCAACCACTGCTCGTCTAGGAGTCAGATGTTTAGGGAATTCTTAGATGGAAATCCGGACTATAAAGATTTCTTCATTTACTATGACTCCCCGAATGAGCTGACGGCCGATCAGCGGAGCAAAATATTTCGGCCTCGAACCTCGGACATCCTTACAAAGTTCAATACAATCGACGGTCCAAAATACGTCTGGACGACTTTCTCCGAAGATCAAATCGACCTTAATTACAGGAACCCCGCTGTGCTGATGATGGTCATTCAAGGGCTGCTGTTGTACGTACGTCGTGGGGCCGATATTCTTCGCCTAGATGCCGTTACCTACATATGGGCAGAACCCGGGACGGAATGTGTGCATCTGCCCCAGACCCATGGAATTGTGAAACTCCTGCGCGACGTTATGGATGTGGTTGCGCCTGGTGTGGCCTTGATCACAGAGACCAACGTTTCTCACACCGAGAACGTCTCCTATTTCGGCAACGGTTACGATGAGGCACACATGGTATACAATTTCGCTTTACCCCCTCTTGTCCTCAATACGTTCTACAGACAAAATGCGACCCTCCTTTCGACGTGGGCACGAAACCTGAGGGTGGATTCCGATGTTGCCACGTTTTTCAACATCCTCGACACCCACGATGGAATCGGAATCATGGGGGCAAAGGGTATCCTCTCGAAGGAAGATATCGAATTCATCATTCAAAAGGCAAAGGCAAATGGCGCCTACATCTCCTACAAGATGACTGAGGATTTTGCCGAAGAGCCATATGAAATCAACACAACCTGGTGGAGCGCCATTAACTCCGACAATACCGATGAGGATATCGCTTTCCAGGTCAGACGCTATGTTGCCTCAAGGAGCATTGCCCTCGTTCTGAGAGGCGTGCCTGGTGTTTATGCCCACGGTTTAATCGGAACTCCCAACGACTACGAACTCGTCCGGACAACCAATTTCAAGCGTGATATCAATCGCGGCGTGATTGATAGCAAGACTGTTGCCGAAGGTCTGAAAGATCCCAATTCCAAGATCTCGCATATTCGCCGGAAAGGTAGCAAAATCAATCTCATCCGCACAGGTGAACGTGCCTTTCATCCTCATGGAGATCAACACGTTTTGACGGTCTCGCCTGATATCTTTACGGTCTTGAAGATATCCCCGGATGGGGATCAGCACATCCTGACTATGACCAACGTGACCAACCGGACTTGCACGATAGAGATCCCCATCCTTGACCTGAATGTCGACGAAAAACGCTGGTATGATCTGATAGGTGAAAGGGAATGGGTAGCCGGAAAGAGAAAACTGTCTCTTACCTTGCAACCCTACGATGTCATCTGGCTAAAGCCCTACGGTGAATTGGAGAGAACCACTGAGTCATAGCCTCCAGAAATACGAAGCACGCGTGAAGCCTTCCAATTCGTTCCATCCACATATCTGCACAAACCTTCTGATCAACACCAATGGCGCGAGTTCCCCTTACCTTTGGCGTCGATGACCATCGTGATTGGACGGAGGCACGACCATCCCGGCACTGTGATTCTGAAAGCGGCACGGATGTGATGTCAAACGGAAGGAAATGCTCTGTGAGGTGATCCGGTTATTTTCTTTGGAGGACAGTCGCTCTCAGATCCCCTTCGAATTCGGTGAGGAGGCTCCCCAGGGCTTCATTCCAGCCCTGGACCAAAGCCTCCGGACCGGTTCCCTTGAGGGGGAGTTCTTTGCGATAACGCTCTTGCAGGATGATCTTGGAGCGAGCCGCAATGTCATCGATGAGGAAGAACTCGATCTCCAGTGCCGCTCTGGGCTGAGTCCCCCGGCTGTAATCCCCGTACAGGTCGATGACCTTGCCCTCCAAGATGTGAGTCGGGGCGACCTGGCCAGAGAAATCAACAACCTGTCCGAAGATTCCTGAATCTGCCAACCACTGGCGGACCTGTTCTGCAATCAGAGAACTGGGGGAAGTTAAAAACTCATTGTAGAAGTCTGACTGATAATTCAAGTCACCCGTGCGGTACACGAAGCCCTTGCCTTCGTATTGCGGTGAAATACTGAATGTGCGAATCCTCAGGACGGCTTCGCTTTGCGGAGGACCCGATTCGCTCTGACGAGAGACATCCAGAACAAAAGTATGCTTTTCCGGAAGGTTCGGCCGAACACCCAGGCATCCCGACAGGAGAGGAAAGAAGACCACAAAGCAGACGAAAAGCGTTGATGGCAGTCTGTGCTTCATCATTTGCGCCCCGGTTCCGAGGGAGGTGGCGGTTTTCCGAAAATTATTTGAGATGGATGCCGCTTCGCCGTCTCACTCCACTCTCTGAGATTCTCGGAGATCATTCTCATATTCTCAACGGTCTTCTCCAAGTTTGGATGCTGATTAGAAATCAGATCGTCCAAGTGACGGGAGATTCTCTTCCATCGGACAAAGGTTTCGGAGAGATCATTGGAAACAGCCTCGAGTCTCTTTGCCACGCTGTTCATGCGTTTCGAAATCTCCGAAAGATCGGTCAGTGCCTCGTTCACTGGCTTCTCCGAACGCTCCATGATCCTTCTGGCGGCCGCCGTTGCGGCCGAGGCATCGGTGATCACCGACTTGACTTTCCCATTCGTGATGAGTCGATCGATGTGTCGATTCGTTTCTCTCACCTCAGCAAGGAGCTCTTCAGCCTGCTTACCGATCCCCTGGATATTCGCCTCCTCGATCGTATTCGTCACCACGTTCAAGGAGTTGCTCATATTCTCCGCAATTTTCTCAAAATCGACCTTTTCCAGATGCTTTAAGATGTTTTCGACGGATTCGCCGAGCCGAGCAATCGTACTCGGGGCAGAAGGAACATAGGGGTATTTCGGCTCCCAATCGATCTCCAGGGGAGGATAGCTCTCTGGGTCAAGGTAATCGGCCTCAAGAAAGGCGGTACCGGTCACTCCCTGGAAGGCTAGCCGAACTCGAAAACCCCTTTCGATCTCCTCTCTCAGGCCCTTCTCAATCTTTTTCTTGGAACGCCTTTCACCCACCCCCTGGCTGAACTGCCCTACCAGCGCGTCGGGAAAAACGGAGGCCCGAATGATAACGTATCGGTGCTTTGTCGGATACGCTCTCCCCACAAGTGTGATCTCTTCGACATTTCCGATCTGGACCCCTCTGAATTTAAACGCAGAACCGACCTCCAGCCCCTGCACGGACTTCTCCATGTAAGTTTCCACCAAGGCTTTTTTCTGTAGAAGCGCACCTGCACCGAGTACGATGACTGCAATGACACCGATGGTCATCGCAATGATCGTGAACAAGCCGATCTTAAAATACCTCGCCCTCACCCCCATCGTGGTTGGTCACCCCATACGCTGACAACGACTCAGAGCTTACCGTTTCTTCTGAGATAGTGCAAACCTATGCAGTCATATCGCGTCCAGGTTCCCGTCTAAAGAATCGACGAACCCATTCATTATCGCTGTGATCTCGCAAATCCTGGGGCCGGCCCATTGCCACAATCCCTTTAACCCTTTGCTCCAGCACGATGACCCGATCCGCAATCGTATAAATGCTCGGGAGCTCGTGGCTCACCACCACGAATGTGATCCTCAGGTTCCGGGCGAGACTGAGGATGAGGTGATCCAGCCCTACCGAGGTTATGGGATCAAGCCCTGCCGAGGGTTCGTCGAGAAAAAGGATCTGCGGGTCAAGGGCCATGGCCCGAGCAATGGCAGCCCGCTTCTGCATGCCGCCGCTCAGCTCGGACGGCATGGATTTCTCGACCCCCGTCAACCCGACCAGCGACAATTTCATTTGGGAGATGAGGTTCATGGCCGAAAGCGGAAGATCCGTAAACTCCTCCAGGGGGAGACGGACGTTCTCCAGAATTGTCATGGATCCGAAGAGCGCACGATTCTGATACATCACACCGATCTTTTTGAGGATTCCAAGGCGCTCATCTCCCTCAGCCGATGTAATGTCCTGCCCATCGATCAGAACGCTCCCCGTGGCCGGGGTGTGCAGCCCAATCATGTTTTTCATGAGCGTACTCTTGCCACACCCCGAACCGCCCAGAATGATGAATATCTCACCCCGGTTGACCCCAAAAGAGATATCTTTGAGAATGACCATTTCCTCATAGGCGGCAGTCAGGTCATGAACGCGAATAATGGAATCATCAACCGTGTCCATCATTTGTCAAATGCCCAGGTAATAGTAGAGGACGGAAAATACGCCGTCTGCGATCACAATGAGAATGATACCGCTCACGACAGCTCGTGTGGTAGATTCCCCCACGGCACTCGGCCCGGTCTTTGTCTGCAGACCACGTAGGCATCCGATCCCCGCGACAAGAATACCGAAAACAAAGGCTTTGATGAGCCCCCCCAAGAAATCCACATAATCCACAGAAGACAGGATCTGATTGAAATAGGTAATCAGCGGATAACCCATCGAGAGGAGGACCACCGATCCCCCCAGTACGCCGAGAAGGTTGGAGAAAACCGTGAGGAGGGGGGTGACGACGAGAGCCGCCAGCACCCGGGAGACTGCGAGGAATCGCACAGGATCGAGCCCCATGGTGGTCAGGGCATCGATCTCCTCGGTCACTTTCATGGTCCCCAGCTCAGCCGCAAAAGCAGAGCCCGAACGACCGGCAAGGAGTATGGCCGTCATCAGCGGACCAAGCTCTCGAACCATCGAGAGTCCGACCAGATCTGCCACAAAGATCTCAACACCAAATTGACGCATGGGGATGGCCGCTTGAAAAGCCATGATCAGCCCCACGAGAAAACTGATCAGGGCGACAATCGGAAGGGCGTTGACCCCCGCAGTCTCCGCAACGACAAGCGCGTCTTTCCACCGCACCCGCTGAGGCTTCACCAAGGCGGCCAAGAGGGCTGCACCAAGCTCCCCCACAAAGGCAACCAGGGTGAAGAGGTCTTCCCAGACCTTCACCGTCCAGCGACCGATCTCTTCAGTAAAACTGGTTGGTTTCGCCTTTCCCAGGTCCAATACCCCCTCGACTGCAGAGGGGTCAAAGAGATCCAACAGCCGCCGAAATTCCGCTCGAAGGTTCTTAATCTCCAAATCTCCACCGCGCTTCTTTTGGAGACGGCGAAGCTCCACGAGCAGGCTGATTCCAGACATATCGCAATACTCGATTTTCGACACATCGACGACAACGCTGGTCGGCGATGTCTGCTGGAGAGCTTCCATTGCCTCACGCCACACGCTTCCCGTTGAGGTCGAATCGAGCCGCCCCGCAATCGTGAACGTGAGGGTCCCCGTTCCGCTCGTGTGAACGCGGATTGTAGCCAAGGGTTCACCCGAAACCTGTGGAGACGAGTTATTGGGCATGGCCGCACCTGTTCCAGTTAAATATCATTTCCCCGTCTAAACCACAAGGGAGGGCCAGGATCAGGGGAAGGGCCTGCCCTCCTCTCAACCCCCCCTGACTCACAACGATGATTCGATCCAATGTGAGATCATCGGTCCCCGCAGAATCGTGTAGTTGGATGGGAAATACCCTGTCGAAACCGGGGACAGAGATTTCCGATTCACTGCGGGTCCTAATTCAAGAATCCTATAAATTTGTGAATCATGGAGGTGAGGGATCGCATCCAAAGGAAGAACGTATTGGCCGTTCAGGCTAGCGGGACCGCTTTTCAGAAGACTGCGAGATATGGATTCCGACGAGCCGAGCGATCAGAACAGCAAGATAAAGCTGGCCGATAATTGCCTCCAGGAGGGAAAGAGACCGGGCCGGGGCAGATAAAGGGGTGATATCGCCATAACCCAGGGTCGTCTGGGTGACAAAGCTGTAATAGGTAAAATTGACGACTTCTGCAGTCTGGCCCTCCACCAAACGAAAGGACCCTGGTTGAAGACTCTCAATGACAGAAAATACAAAAGCCCACATTAATCCGATGAAGATGTAACCGCAAACCGCCGCCATGATGACATCAGCGGTAACCTCGCTCTCACTGAAAAGGTAAGACAGGAGGTTGATCATGACATAGACAAAGAAAAGAATCATTAAGCTGTTTCCCACCAGAAGGAGGGAACTCGTCTGCACGAAGTGTGTCGACCAGCGCGCAGCAAACGCAGCGATACCCAGCAACAGGCCGATGATGAAGAGGTATTTCTTTTGGCTGACCGCATAGACACCGGAAATCAGGATGAAGGAGAAGAATACTTCGAGGAGGATTCCGATTCCAATGTACCCTTCGAGAAAAGGACGTACGACAAACATGAGCAGTATGGAGATGAGCAGAAAGAGAAATCGCCCGATGCGAACCTGGATGAATGGGAAATAGAACCCTTCAGGCATGACGCTACTCCCCCCATCGCACCGCGAGAGCCGTTTCGAACATTTGGATCTTTAGCACTCGGATTTGTTTCGGCTTTTGATATTCGAACTTACTTTCACGCGAGGTGGTTCACCAATCCGGCAACCACCACTTCTTTCGGGCTCCCTCCGAGGGCGGCGCGACCTTTTCTGCCGACAACAACCGTCCCCAGTTGGTCCGGTCTCTCATCTCCGCCTTGATTTCGTCGGGTACGAAGTCCTTACCGAGGCGAATCTCCCAGCCACCACCAAGGGCCTTGTACATGGCGATCAGGTTGAGCGCCACGGACCCGGTGGTCGAGGTCAGCCGGT
>CAYFYO010000082.1:0-16226 GCA_964347335.1 uncultured Thermodesulfobacteriota bacterium | reverse complement strand
GATCGCTCCTCATCTTTTCCAGGTTCCGGCCTTCTGCTGGGGACTTTGTGGGGGAGGCGAGGAAAACTACTTGAATTTGCACCCCCTGTGGGAATATGGTAAAAGCGGACTAGAATGACTCGCCCCAAGTTGGGCAAAAGCACATGCTCAGAGGCAGCAACGCCAGGCCTTCTATCTCGGCCTATTTGTGCTGTTTACACCTCAATTAGCCTGCCACTAGGAAGCCAAATCCGCAATGAGTGCAGGAGTTCGCTCCAGTTCGTGCGTCAGGTGGCTGGCTTCCCACTGCACTGAGGCTTGCTCCCAATGCTCACGCGCTGCGGTGGGATTTCCCTGGTCACGGCAGACGTGGCCCCAGGCTAAATGGGTGTAGGCTGCCTCCACCCGATTTTGTCCAGACTCCAACAGATGCAGACTTTCCCTAAATTGGTCTTCGGCTTCACCCCAGCGCGGCAGGCTCGCTGAGCATGATCCTCATGGGCCACTGGCGCACCGAAGATAGCCATGACACCGTCACCAGTAAACTGATTGATTGTACCTTCATACCTGTGGATTTCATCCATCAGGATCTTAAAACACCCATCCATGATCTGGTGGAGTTCCTCGGGATCAAGCTTCTCCGAGATTGAGGTGTAATTGGCCACGTCCGCGAAGAGCACTGTCACGAGTTTCCGCTCTCCCTCAATGGAGCTACGAGTGGTGAGGATCTTATCGGCCAGGAATTTGGGGGTGTAGGATTGCGGTTGGCTGTAGTCGACGGGAGGGGCTTCCTTGGGTTCTGTTAGATCATGGCCGCATTCATTGCAGAATTTACTGCCAAGCAGATTCATCCTCCCGCACTCAGGGCAGGCGAGCTCTAATTTATTGCCACATTCGTTACAGAACTTGGCGCCCTCGGGATTGTCGCATTGGCATTTCGGGCACTCCACCTCTGATACCCCTCAGATGAATCAACAAAAAGCCCGCCCCTCCACTTGGAAGAACGGGCTTCCCGTTGAATAACCAGATCGACTTTCACTCCGCCCGTTCCAGCTTCAGGTTAACAGGCGCTTAGAAAGGATATTATCAGATCCGGGACTCAAGTCAATCTCCTTTCCCACCTCGCCGAGGAATGCTACTCAGGTGTTTAGTTCTAACGAGACTGTCGAAAAAGTCCAATTCTGGCATTTTTGCAAAAATCGCCTGTAGTAATATCAACTACTTACAAGTCCCAAAACCGTGATTCTAGGGTTTTTCGACAGTCTCAACTGAAATCCTCTGTTCATATCCTCCCGCAGAGCTTAAGATTTCCGACGCAAATAAACGGAATCCTGCTTTGCACCGGATGGGCTATTCCATCTTAGAACAAAAAGGCAGGGTCAGTAGTAGCCCTGCCCTTCCCCTCTGGGCAGCAGGGACCTGCCCATGAAACCTTCAATTCCGACCAACGTGCCCCTTGCGGTTCGGGGATGATCCCGTAGCTCGTGCGTTCCATGATGGTCGTCAAAAATTGAAAAGAGGCTCCTTCTCCGCGCCGACAGACTGTTGTCGTGCCGAACTGCCCTGAAAAACAAGGTCGAACTCAAGAACGCGATTTTTCGCTTGACAAGCGATAGGACGACATGATATCAACGCGGCGCGATCTGGGAAAAGAAGGTGGGCCCTTATACATCAGACGATCTCCAAAAGTCTACGGCCAGGGAATGGTTCACTGTCCGACCGAGCCTGAGCAGCCGCTGAGATTGAATCATGCCCCTTTCGTTTGAGAAGCGAAGGGGGCATTTTTGGGTGAGGACTCACGAAACGATTATTGTGCAAGAAGTCAATGTTTCCTGTACTCTGTTAAATAAGGTGCTTCATCCAGCGATGATGGCTGGACGATTCTCGGGGGTCTCCCGAGTTTGTCGATTTTTCATAACCAAAACCAACTTGTAAGGAGGGGAGAAAATGGCTGCAGAAAAAGGAGGAAGGTTTCCGGATCCACACGAATTTCAGGTTCCAGCAGGATTCGAAGGTTGGGAAGAGATGTATCCATCGCACTATCTCTTTTCTAAGGAGCGGGCCAGCTGGGAGAAGAGACAGTTCTGGTTCCAGGATAAAATCCATGCTCCAGAGCCCATGCCACCGTTAGACCTGATTTTTCAAGAGGCGTGGCAGATCGCCCTTGCCCAGTACACGACAAGGGTGTTCTGTATACCTCCGGCTCAAGGAATCGCCCAGAGAATGGTCGGGTGTTATATGTATATCTGCGCGATCGAGCCTCCCCCAGAGGAGGTCATCGGGGAAAAGGCCGGACTGTTCCAGAAACGGGTTTTCTATGTATTTGAGCATTACGACGAACTCTGGGACAAGTGGTTGATAAAGTTCAGGGCCCTGGGTGAGGAGATGGCTTCTGTGTCCGTTCCCGGGGAGCTGCCGAAATATGTTCCAGAGGATCAGGTGCTCCCGGCCCCTCGAGGCTATTACTCATCCTATGAACTTATCGAGGCATTCGACAGGTTGGTGAATCTCATGTTCAAGGGGTGGCAGTATCACTTCGAGATGCTTAATCTCACGTACCTCGCCTACCTCATGTTTGGTGACGTGTCGAGAAAGCTCTTTCCCGGGATCAGCGAGAGTTCCATTGGAAAAATGGTCGCAGGCGCCTTTGTTTCCATGTTTCGGCCAGAGGAAGAGCTTTGCCAGTTATCCCGACTCGCAACGTCCATGCGAGGTGTGTCAGACATCCTCAAATCAGGAATGTCGGCAGGCCAGAAGATCGGAGAGCTTGGGAAGATACCGGACGGAAAACGCTGGCTGGAAGAGTTCGAAAAGTCCAAAGATCCGTGGTTCTACGTATCGTGCGGCAGCGGCTGGCTGCATTATGAGAAGAGCTGGCTCAACAATCTCGACATCCCCTTTGGCTATATAAAGAGCTATTTGGAACGGCTGGACAAGGGGGAAAAGATCGAGCGATCTCTCGATGATATCGACCGGGAGAGAGATAAGGTCGTCGCCGAATACCGTAAGCTGATAAAGACCGATGAAGACAGGAAATCTTTTGATGACGCTTACAAAACGGTCAGGACCATCTACCGGTATGCCGAGGATCACCTCTTCTGGGTTGAGCACTGGTTCCACACGATATGGTTTGACAAGGTGAGGGAATTTGGGGCGCTCTTGGTCAAGAACGGGATGTTGGATGAAGTCGACGACATATTTATGTTCAGTCGATATGAGATCCCTGAACTCCTCACCGAGCTCGCCACGGGTTGGGCCCTGGGGGTGAACATACCCTTGAGGGGGAATTACTATAAGGCCAAAGCGAAAAAGCGGAGGAAGATCCTCGAGGCGGCCAAAAAGTGGGCACCGGCACCCGCTCTGGGAGTACCACCGGAAGAGGTCGCCGAGCCCTTCACGATCATGCTCTGGGGTATCACCACTGAGAGAGTGAAGGAATGGCTCAAAGGGGTTGCCGCACCGAAGCCGGAGGATGTATCCGAAATCAAAGGGTTTGCCTCCTCTGCGGGAGTTGCCGAGGGCCCGGCGAGGGTGTTGAAGCTCCTTGAGGAAATTGTGACGCTACAGCCAGGAGAGATCATCGTCTGCCCCTCAACCAACCCGTCGTGGGCACCTGTGTTTACGAAAATCAAGGCCGCAGTCACAGACATCGGCGGGCTGACGAGCCATGCGGCCATCGTCTGCAGGGAATATGGCGTACCATCAGTTACAGGTGTAGGAGTCGCCACATCGGTGATAAAAACAGGCGATACCTTAAGGGTTGACGGCGATAAAGGCGTGGTCACCATTGTGAAGAGGGCGAGCTAGGCGATTCCAGCGGTCCTCGCACTCCTCGCTTTTTCGAACCGTGGGACGGGTTGCTCGTCATAGATTCCCCCTTTCCCTGTCTCCTAGGATTGACTGATTTTGCGGTCGAGAGGCCAGCTGGGAAGGGAGAAAAGGCGGCAAAGAGAGTGGATTACGTTCTGAATTTTCGGGACATTGATCAGCATTCGGTTCCGCAGGTTGGGGGGAAGAATGCCAGCCTGGGAGAGATGATCAAGGCTGGCATTCGAGTCCCACCTGGCTTTGCCGTGACCACAGATACCTATCTGGATTTCATCACGAAAACAGGGATCAAGGATCAGATACTCCGTATCGTTTCCGATGTGAATCCTGATGACGTCGATTCCTTGAATAGGGCGAGCGCCGAGGTTGAGAAACTGATCAAGGAGGCCTCAGTATCTGATCAGGCCAAAAAGGCAATTGTGGAGGCCTATTCCCATCTTTGTGAAAAATGTGTCGTTGAAATGGTACCTGTGGCCGTTCGATCGAGTGCCACAGCCGAGGACCTGCCGACGGCGAGCTTTGCCGGACAACAGGACACGTACCTCTGGGTCGAGGGTTCGGATCGGGTCATCAAGAACATTCAAAGCTGCTGGGCCAGCCTTTTTACGCCGCGGGCTATCAGTTACAGAGTCAGACAGAACTTTCCCCATGAGAGTGTGCTGATCAGTGTGGGGGTTCAGAAAATGGTCAATTCCCGGGCTGCAGGCGTGATGTTTACCCTCAATCCAACGGACGGGGACCTTTCCAAGGTGGTCATCGAGGGAAGCTGGGGATTGGGAGAAACGGTTGTGTCGGGTTCGGTCAACCCTGACAAATTCGTCGTCGACAAGGTGCTGGCAGAGGTTAATGACAGGGCGGTGTCCACCAAACACATTGAATGCGTCTATGATGTTGAGAGAGGCGAACTGGTCCACGCCGATGTCGACCCCGAAAAGCAATGTACCTGTTGCCTGGAAGACCAAGAGGTAAAAGAGTTGGTGACAATGGCCAAAAGAATTGAAGCACATTATGGCTGTCCCCAGGACATTGAATGGGCGATCGATCGGGAGCTTCCCTTTCCAGAGAACGTGTTCATCGTCCAGAGCAGACCCGAGACAGTCTGGAGCCAGCGCGGGAAGGAGCCGATTATTGGGAAAAAAACAGGGTTCGACTTACTGATGGAAAGAGCCCTGAAAAGAATCAAAATCGATGACTGAGCTCTACGGTTTGGCGCCAAAGGGCAGAGAATCGTTGACAAAACGTTTTTCGTGCCTCAGTGGGATGTTCCATCAAGCGCTCTGTTTTCGATATGAGCCCATGCGTGGTGGGCTGACAACCTGAGGAGACTCTGAAAGGAGGCGGGTGTCCAAATGAAAGATATGAGAGATTTCATCGCAAGATGCGAGGAAGAAGAAATTCTGCACAGGATCAAGCCACCGGTGGATGTGAACCTTGAACTCTCCCATACGGCCAAGATCAATGAAGAGGCGGGGGGACCGGTGCTCCTGTTCGAAAATGTCAAAGGATTTGATATTCCGGTCCTCATCAGTGCCTGTACGACACCGAAAAAGATGGCCATCATCCTCGATCAGCCGAGTGATTACTCGATGTGCAGGCTTTCCCGGGAGTGGATGAAACTAACGACAAAAGGGCTCATCAAGCCGAAGGTGATCGACAAACCGCCTGCGATGGAAAATGTCATTGAGGGGAAAGATGTCAATGTCAATAAATTCCCCGCGCCCCTCTTCTATCCCATGGACGGAGGACGTTTCATAGGGACGGCTGCCTACCTGATCACCAAAGATCCAGAGACAGGATGGACAAACCTGGGCACGTACAGGATGCAGATCCACGATGACAAACACGTTGGCGTTCAGATTATCAAGGGCAAACATGGCGACATGATGATGAAGCAGTATGAGGCTATGGGGAAAAAAATGCCCGCGGCCGCGGTAATCGGTTGCGATCCCATACTGTTCTTGGTATCGAGCACGCTGGTCTCAGCCCAGACCGATGAATACGATATCGCCGGGGCCCTGAGAGAAGAACCGGTGGAAATCTTTGAGAGTGATCTGACAGGCCTGGCGCTTCCTGCCCATGCAGAGATTATCCTGGAGGGCGAAATCGATCCGCAGAATCTAAAACCCGAGGGTCCCTTCGGAGAGTATACGGGTTACTATTCGGGCAGCAAAGGGAAGGATTTCCCAAAACCCTGTCTCGAAGTGAAGAGAGTCCTTCACCGAAATAATCCCATATTCTGGGCCACGACAGTAGGAAAGCCCATAAATGATATCCATATGGTCCAATCACTCAACCGGACGGCTACCTTATGGACTGACCTTGAGACGATGCGGGTGCCTGGCATTCAGTCCGTTTATATCCCCGCCAATTCCACCGGGAGGTTCTGGGCGATCGTCTCTGTGAAAACCATGTATCCTGGTCATGCCAACCATGTAGGCAATGCGGTGATCGCCACGACGACCGGGCACTACGGCCTGAAAGGAGTTATCGTGGTCGATGCCGATATTCCGGCTGATGACTGGGATCGCGTGATGTGGGCGCTCGCGGTGCGCTACGATCCTCTCAGGGACACCGAGATCATCAAACGGGGGCGGTCAACCCCTCTAGATCCTGCCCTACCCATCAATGCGAGAGAGATTGTTTCACGGATCATCATGGATGCCGCCACCCCCTATGAGTGGAAGGAAAAACCAATTGAGATCGTCATGGATAAGGAGATGATCCAACAGGTGTTGAGCAGATGGAAGGAGTTCGGGTTTGAGGACATAGGGGTTTTCCCCACGAAGACCGATTATTAGAGAATACCCTTTGATTTCAGGTTACCAGAAAACGCGGAATTCCCGATTCTGGTCTACCCTGAGAGGAGCCATCCTCCGAGGTTTTGCGCAGGCAGCTCAAAAGCAAGGGAAAGATCACCCCGACAGGGGGCTCTGCCAGCACTGTGAGATTCTCCCCACGGAAACCGTTCGATTCGGAAGATCACCGAGCAAGCGCCAAAGCGTACAGCGCTGAACAGGAAGGCTTCGCGGCTCAGGAGGAAGAGACTCGAGGAGACTTTCATGACAAAGCGGAAGAAGACGATCCTCGTCATTGCCAATCTGGATACCCGGGGTAAGGAATTCCTACGGGTCAAAGAGATGATAGAGAAAAGAGGTCACGGCGTCATCATTCTCGACTTCAGCATGGAGCAAGAACCCTCAGTGAGGGGGGACATTCCCTGCGAACAGGTGGCTCAGGCTGGCGGAATGGAAATCGAGGACGTGCGTTCATGGTATCGGAAGGAGAGGGAAAAAGCGACAGACACGATGATTCGTGGAGCCCAGAAGATCGTGAAAGGGTTGGTGGAGCAAGGGAAGTTCGATGCAATACTGGGCGTCGGTGGAGGGACTGCCTCTCTGGTGGCCACCAGTGTCATGAAGGGACTCCCCTTCGGTTTCCCGAAGGTGATGGCTACCCCGATGGCTGGGCATCCCAGATACGTCGGCCAATACGTTGGGACAAAAGACATCACGATGTACAATACCGTTGTGGATGTGATGGAGATGAATCCTATCCTGGAGATGCAGCTCTTGAATGCCGTCGGGGCGATTTGTGGGATGGCCGAGATGACAAAGGGGGAGGCATTAGAATCGGATCGACCCATTGTGGCAATAACATCCTTCGGGTTTGCCGAGCGTTGTGTGGAAGCCGCAATCCAAGATCTTCGAGAGAGGGGTTACGTGCCTGTTCCCTGTCACGCCCAGGGACGTGGAGATCGGGCGATGGACGAAATGATCAGACAGGGACTGTTCCATGGCGTCTTGGACCTCGTCACCAGAGGTGTCGTGGAAGAGATGTACAATGGGAACTGCGCGGCTGGCCCAGATCGAATCCTCGCGGCAAGTCAGATGAATATCCCCCAGGTCCTTGCCCCCTCTGGGCTCGACATGATCAGTTATGGCGGCAGGCCCGATCTGAAGGAAAAATTCGCGGGGAGAAAGATCGAGGTCATCGATTCCCTGAGGGTGGAAGTGAGGACCACGGCCGAGGAGCTGAAAGAGGTCGCCAGAGTTGTGGCTGAAAGGGTCAATCAGTCCAGAATCCCGGTGAAGATCCTCATCCCTTTGAAGGGTTGGTCCTCACTGGATCAGGAGGGGCGGGGATTGTATGACCCAGAATCAGACAGGGCATTTGTCGAGGAGCTGAAGAGATTTGTGAAGAGCCATGTGGAGATTATCGAGCTTGATCTTCATCTTTACAGCCCCGACTTCGGCAGGGCGGCAGCGGAGGCCTTTGCCGAGCTTTACGACAAATACGGAGCGAATCTGGGGGCCTAGAGGCGAGTCGGCCGTCCGAGGAAAACCATCGTGAAGAAGCAGATTCTCATCATCGCCACGCTTGATACCAAAGGAAGGGAGGCGAAATATGTCAACGATTGCATTCAGGAACTCGGTTTCAACACAACGCTGATGGATATTGGAACGCTGAAGGAGCCACTGGCCGCACCTGATTTGACGAGAGATGAGGTTGCAGCGGCGGCTGGCCACGACCTCGATCGATTCATCAGGGGCGGAGACCGTTCCGGTGCGATTCGAGCTGTTCAGGAGGGCGGGACAATTCAGGCAAAACGCTTGCTCAGAGAGGGGAAACTCCATGGCGTGTTGGGGATGGGTGGAGGCACCGGCACGGCCGTTGTTACGGCAATTATGCGCGCCCTCCCCTTTGGTCTTCCCAAGGTGGTGGTTTCTACGGTCGCTTCCAGAGACGTAAGTGAGTATGTGGGAACCAAAGACATCGTCATGTTTCACTCAGTCGCTGACATTTTGGGCTTCAACGAATTCATTCGATTGATCCTCGGGCAGGCCTCGCATGCAATATGTGGCATGGTAGAGAGAGGAAGCGCGGTGGCCATTGGAAAACCGATGGTAGGCGTTACGGCATATGGAATCAATTCCTCCTGTGCCCTCCAGGCCGAACCGCTTCTCGAGGCGAAAGGATACGAGATGGTTGCATTCCACGCGAATGGGTGCGGGGGAATGGCCATGGAGGAGTTCATCGAGCAGGGCCTGGTGACTGGCGTTCTGGACTTCACCCTCCATGAGATCGCGGATGAGATGTTTGGTGGTTATTGTCGGGGTATAGGCCCGGCGCGGCTTGAGACAGCCGGCAAGAAGGGAATCCCCCTTCTTCTGGCGCCGGGGGGGCTCGACAATGCGGTTTTCAGCCCCTCTTTTCCTATGCCTGATCGATTGAAGGGGAGAAAGGTACATTCCCACGATGTAAGGTTCTGTGTTCGGATGGGACCTGAAGAGATGAAGGCCTTTGCCAGGATCATTGGGCAGAAACTGAACAAATCGACGGGACCGACCCATATGCTGATCCCCCAAAAGGGGTGGTCAGAGGCCGATAGAGTTGGAATGGAGCTCTACGATCCCCAGGCAGATCAAATCTTTGTGGACGAAATCAAAAGAATCGTCAAAGGTAGTATTCCCGTTGAAGAAATGGACGTCCACATCAGCGACCCGGCCTTCGCTCGGCGGGCAGTAGAAATATTGGATAGGATGATAAGGTCTCCGGAGGCCTGATTCGATTGGGACCTCCCCGGCTTGTCTGAGAGGATCCGGGACGGACATCGGAAATCCGTTTATCAGGCGGATGAGAGGATGATCAAAGACTGGCCTCTTGTTAGAAGTTCTAAAGATTCCGAGTACTCACTGTTTAGCGTTCGAATTGACACGGCCCGGTCTCCCCGGACTGGTAAAACCCATGATTTCTATGTGATTGATACACTCGATTGGGTGACCATTGTGCCCCTGACGTCCACCCAGGAAGTCGTGATGGTCAGACAGTTTAGACACGGGATCAAAGAGCCTACCCTTGAGACTCCCGGGGGACTGGTGGATCCGGATAAGGATCCCAGGCAGTCGGCCGAACGCGAGCTTTTCGAAGAGACGGGATATAGAACCGTGAAAACGATATTATTGGGAGAACTCTACCCTCAGCCTGCCCTTTTCAACAATCGCTACCTGGTTTACCTGGGAGAAGGGGCTGAGAGGATTGCTTCACCCTCACCGGATGAGGGGGAGGACCTCGAGGTCGTCTTGATCCCTCTGACTGACGTCAAAAAGATGATCAGAAAGGGGGAGATAAGACATGCCTTGGTGCTGGCTGCTTTTCAGCTCTATTTCATTCATCTCGAAAAGGGGGATCCCTCGAGTGGAGGTATTGAAAATATCTGAGAAGAGCGGAGTCTTCGAGGTCTTTGCAGACGTGGAAGCCCTTGGCGATGACCTCTTGATCGTCCTTTGGGGGGGGACCAAGCCGCACATCGGAGCGGTCGGGATGGCCGAGCCTCGGCCCAGTCTACGGGACAGGCGAATAGTGAGTGCGACAAGTTCGGTTTTTACTTTTTTGGGGCATAAGGAGGACGCTGTGGCCAAGGAGATGTCAGAAACGCTTGCAAGGAAGTTAAACAGAAAAGTCGTGGTGGCTGCTGGGATGCACTGGGAGGGATTGAAAGATAAGGAGATAGCGGAGATCACCAAGGTCTGTCAAAGGGTTCAGGAGAGGATCCTAAAGGAGATCGGGAGCGGATGAAACGGGTTGTCGTAGGGATCACGGGTGCCTCCGGTGTTATATACGGGATACGTTTGCTAGAGGTCTTAAGAGAGCTCAACGTGGAGACCCACCTGGTCATCACCGAGGCGGGTCAAGAGAACATCCGTATAGAGACGAAGCTCGCCGTCGAAGGTGTCGAAGAATTGGCGAGTCGCGTTCATGATATCACAGATCTTGCGGCTCCCATATCCAGCGGCTCTTTCAAAACCGATGGAATGGTCATTGCCCCATGCAGTGTGAGAACCCTTTCTGGAGTGGCCCATTCATACGGTGAAAACCTCTTGATCAGGGCCGCTGACGTGACCCTGAAGGAGAGGCGACGGTTGATTTTGATCGTGAGAGAGACTCCCTTGCACAAGGGACACCTTGAGTTGATGTTCAAGGTCGCGGACCTGGGGGGAGTGATTCTCCCACCCGTTCCCGCCTTTTACCACGGTCCCCGGCGTATAGAGGATTTGATCGATCATACAGTCGGTAAGGCACTTGACATCATGCAAATCGATCACTCTCTCTACAAGCGGTGGGAGGGGCGGTCTGGTTAGAGCCGGAGCATTTCGCGGAGCGGCTCGATCGACGAACGAGAAAAGCGCCTCATCGAGTGCGAGGCGGACCGGCGATGGTTTTTTTCCGGTGAGAAGGGAAGACGATTTTGACCAGAAAAGGAGGGAGACATGTCAGCCCGTTCTATAGTCCAGGCAGCATTACACCTGCCTTGTTCAGTTGTGATTCTCAGCGCCAAGGCCGATAGCAAACACGGGGGGATGACGGCCTCTGCAATGTATGTCTCTCAGGAACCACCCCTGATTGCGGTGAGTGTGTCCAAGACCTTTGCCACGCAGCGGTTGATTGAGAAGTCCAAGGCGTTTGTGATCAATGTGATTGCAGACAATCAGTTGGATCTGGCCACGAAATTTGGGAGCAGCCATGGTTATGAGGTCGATAAGTTCAAAGAGTTCGGTGTTCCCATTGAATCGGCCAGTGAGATCGACGCGCCGCTCCTCTCAGGCTGCTTTGCCAACATGGAATGTCGAGTGATAAATTCGCTTTGGGATTTAGAAGGGAACCATGCCGTTTACATCGGAGAGGTGGTGAGTTTCAAATTGGATGAGGCATTGCGACCCCTTGTTTGGCTCAATAACCGCTATTTCCGAGTAGGTTCAGAGTGCCGAATTTGACCGAGAACCCCTGTCGCAGCTGAACCCTCAGGACAAAACCTCCAATTCCTCCCAACGTCCCCTACCCTTATTAAAACGCTTGCCAGCGGGGCTCAACGCTGTATCATAAAGACTTTTATTCCGACGATTCCAAGATAAGCAGGAACCTACCAAAACGATTTGCCTTTTAACAGCACGTCGTTTGTAATGACCGGAACCCGGATTATGATGTCTGACTGCTATTAAAGTCTTGTGGAGGTGAAAATGGAGCCGAAAGGAATAATCCAACCAAAGAGTTTCTATTGTTACTTGCTAGTCTTTGCCTGTGTTGTGTCGCTTGTTTCAGGCGCTGGTGCAGCCTCGAGGGATGACAGTTTCATTGCAGGCTACGCGACCGCCGTCCTCGAGCGAGAATTCGATGTAACAGCTCCCTCTTTGAGTGTTAAAGATGGCGTCGTTATGGTGAAAGCTAAGGACCTCGAGAATAGTCCCCGTAGGAAGGTCATCTCTGCGCTCTCGAACATTCAAGGTGTGGCACGAGTCGAGGTTTTGCAGCCCGAACCACAGACAAGCAATACTGATCCTGTCCCGAGTCCACAACCCTCGAGGCCGACCCAGGAGACAGAACAAAAAGAAGCGGAGATTTCGCCAAGCAATTCTGTCATTCTTCCGCAAGGACGGCTATTTGACCCCCTGATTGCCGATCCGCGCTGGCCTCATTTCTCGGCGACTTATCAATACTACATGGATGATGAGGAGCTGAAAAACGTTGGTGCGACGAGTTTTGGCGAAACTCTGGGTTTGTATAGAAATGACGCTCCATTCGGAGGGCAGTGGCAACTGGGAATTCAAGCAGCCGTGTTTGCTATTTTTGATCTTGATGCGGATTCTTATGACCTTGTCAACGCCGATTACCGGGTGGGGTTTCCAATCAGTTATCGAAATGGCGCTTTTTCAGCCCTAATGCGAATTTTTCATCAGAGCTCCCACCTTGGTGATGAATTTCTTCTGCGGAATCGTGTCGATCGGGTTAATCTCAGCTACGAGGGTCTGGATGCCATACTGTCCTACAATCTTTTTGAGTGGCTCCGCATTTACGGTGGCGGTGGCTATCTATATCATCGCGTGCCGTCCGATCTCGAACCCTGGTCGACGCAATACGGTTTTGAATTGACAAGCCCATGGACATTCTTGGGCGGTGTGGTCAGGCCGGTAGCAGGGGCAGATTTTAAGAATTTGGAAGAAAATGATTGGGATACCGATGTGTCCCTCCGCCTTGGCATCCAGCTGGAGAGCGGGAAGGTGATCGGCCACAAGGTGCAAGTAATGCTGCAGTATTTCAGCGGACATTCGCCGGTTGGGCAATTCTACGAGCGCTCGATCGAATATGTAGGCGTTGGAGGTCACTTCTATTTCTAGAATCACTATTTTCGAATGGCTCAATGGT
Source organism: uncultured Thermodesulfobacteriota bacterium (assembly GCA_964347335.1). Lineage (GTDB taxonomy): Bacteria > Desulfobacterota > BSN033 > WVXP01 > WVXP01 > WVXP01. The sequence continues at coordinate 3,221 of CAYFYO010000082.1, read as the reverse complement.
TACGAGCATATTCGTCCTGAGAAACGACCACGGTAGAGACCACGCCCTTTTGGCCTGGTTCCCAAAACGCAGTTATCGTAGGTGACTGAACATCTCTTGAAAGGTGTGAGTAGCACCCATAGGTAATTTGCCTGTGAAATCAGGCATGCTTTGGATCAGGGCGGAATATCTTGAAGGGAATGGAAAGGAAGGGCCCCTCATGGCCCTCCCCTTCACGTCTGTTGCAGCAGGGACCTCAGGACGAAACCTTCAATTCCTACCGACATATCCTCTAACTTATTGTGTGCAGGTGCACGTCATTCTTCACCAATCGGTGGAATCTTGGCTTGCTTGCATAACCTGATCGCAGTAATTCTATCGAAATCCTTGTGGCGTTTTATGGGGATAGTCCCCTGACCTTTCTTATAGTATATGCTGTGTTTTCCACCCTCTCTCAACAAAGAATAGCCATGCTTTTCGAAATGCCGTAATAAGGTCTCTACGACGAATCGTCATACAGTAACCGCCATAGCTTCGATGAAACTGTGCCCTGTGGGAACCTCTTGTCCAGTCTCCTTGTAAGCCAAAACCATCTGCTCGAGGGCATCGGCTAGCATTTCTTTGCACTCTTCCAACGTCATACCCTCAGTGATGACCTCTTGCCATTCAGCCAACTGCCCCATATATCTGCCAGAGGGGAGTTTGGTATAAACAGCAGTGTACTTGTGTATCATGATTATCTCCCGTCTATCAGTTCCTTCAATGTTGCACTTGAGATCTTGGCCACCATTCATCCAGATGCTTTTCGCTCTAGCATTTCTGAGGATAACACGACGGCCCATGCTACGCAACTTCGAATGATTAAGAAACCCTGAAAGACTCAATGAGCGGTGAAAAACATCCCGGTAGAAAGCTCGGGAGTTTTGTTTCGGCGAAGTTCATTCCGATCCGAGGACTTCCATTCCATGATTCCAGGCCTCTTTCCAGGCCTGATTACTCACCGAAATCGATGAACAGACAATCAAAAAAATCAAACGTAGACTTGACCCATTCCCAGTCACACGCCCCTTTTATCCCGTCAACATCCAGGCCAAGAAAAAAGCCTACCCCTCTCTCTGGAGAAGAAGTAGGCTTTTCAGGTCAACTTCAAGCGTGCCGTTGGTGGCCCTGCCCTTCTCGTTTGGGCAGCAGGGATTTGCTCATAAAACCTTCAATTCCTCCCAACGTCCCCGCCATTCAAGCGCTACGGACTTGAGCCGTCGCCGGTCAGATCGATCCCGAGTTGCCTCAGAGCAAATAGGACCTCCACTGGTTCAAACTCGCAATGGCCATAAAGATTGAAGAGACTGGGGTATGCTCTCAACAAGTGGGAGCGGCCCTTAAGGAGCACTTTGGTTAAATAGATCAATTCGTGCTTGTATGGAACGATCGGGTCTTTCAGGTTGTGGAGTGTCACCAGTGGGACTTCCAAATTGCCCGTTGTTCGGTAAAAACCACGAACATACTCCCTTGCCTCCGGATCTGAGGAAACCCGCTCGACTCCACGATTGAGTCTCCAGTCCTTCCACCACGAACCAGTGCCGTGATACCATCGAAGCTGGTTGTCAAACGACATCCCGTTGGCCTTATCAAAGAGATCGACAGACCCGCAAATGCTGTATTTTGAGAGGCTAATAGCCGCCCCGATGTCATCGTCAGGCCAGGTGCCGCGGGCCACTCGGGTCACATCGAAAAGATCCTCGGTTTTCTCTCCGCCACCCAAAAGAGCCAAGCCGATGCTATTCATGAGGGCAGGATCAAAATTCCCACAGGCCGTCGTGTAAGCATTTTCGAAATCGCCTGGGCCGCCGTATCTATCAGGGTCCACATACAGGGGCGTCGTGGGGTCATCAGGATTTCGAAATACATCCGGGAAGAAATAGTCGAAGACGACCCGGAAGTCCCCAAGATACTTGATCTGATAGGGCATTCCTCCTACTGGGCCACACATGGCGAGTCCGCCGCCAGTGAAAACATCTGGATATCTCTCAACGAGCATCGTTGCGATCAGACCACCTTCGGATGCACCGACGATGAAAACCTCCGAAGGGGGGCTGACTTCATCCACCAGCTCCAGTATATCGGCTTCGGCCTGTTCGACCGCGTATCCGGCTGTGCTATAGCCAGTGGTGGCGAAGGCATAACCGTTTGACAAAAGGAGCTCAAGCACACCAGGGAGTCTTGAAAGCTCCTCCCATGGCAATGATGGGTCGGGCGGGTATTGGTAGCCATGAGCGTAGACAATTAGCTTGCCATTCCACAGGGGAGGAGGGGGGATACAAATGAGTGTATCTGCCTCGCCAGGCAAGCCAATTGAAACGTCGCATCCATCTGGAAGCGAAATCGGAGGAGAATCCTGCGCATGCGCGGTCCAAGTGAAGGCGAGCACACTAACCATTAAACCGATTCCAATCAGAAATAGGATGGGCTTGAATCTCGCGTTTGTCTTCTTCATCATTGCCTCCTTTCTACCCTGCCAGATTAGGAAAAGTAGTACCCCTGTTCGGAAGAGAGTTTCACACAAGCCGTTGAAAACATTATGGAAGTATTTCTCTAGTATAATAGGACAGAAAGGCGTGTCAAGAAAAAAGGTTGTCTGGGCGTGATTTTCATACACAGGACTTCCGCCATTCTACTGCAGCGACTTTATCCCTTCCGGAAGGCCGCGGAGATTTTGGTCCGACACGTTTAAGGACAAGGGTGTCTGATGCTTATTGAGACAAAAAGGTACCATAAGGAGGCAAATGAAGGGTTTGTTTGAGAAATATGGTCTGGCCAGGGCTGTGGTTTGATGGTTGTTGGACGAAAAAAAAGGCAGGGCTAACCACAGCCCTGCCTTTGATCTCTGTTGAAGGGGGGAACTTTTAGCAAAACCTTCAATTCCTACCAACGTCCACTCCCCCCGAAGATTTCCCTTCCAAGATTCAACGCCTCAACCCACGCCTGATTACCCACCGAAATCGGTGAACAGGCAATCAAAAACAATCAAAAGAGTCAAACGCAGACTTGACGCTATTCCCACTGCCTACATCCAGGCCAACAAAAAGGCCTACCCCTTTCTCTGGAGAAGAAGTAGGCTTTTCCGGTCAACTTCAGCTACGCCGTCGATGGCCCTGCCCTTCACGTCTGGGCAGCAGGGAACCTGCAGCAAAACCTTCAATTCCTACCAACGTTATATATAGGAAGCACAAGGGGTTACACCC
>CAYFYO010000081.1:0-16597 GCA_964347335.1 uncultured Thermodesulfobacteriota bacterium | reverse complement strand
ACGATGTTCTGACACATCCGGGTAAACGATGTATTGACACTTGGCATCTAGTCTCTAATCTCTAGCCTCTCGTCTCTCGTCTCTAATCTCTCGTCTCTGGTCTCTCTTCTCTCGTCTCTAGTCCCCAGTCTCCAGTCTCTCCGGGTCCCCCACCGCTTCCGCCACGTCGCTCAGAGACACCAGACTGCCCCATATATCGGGGAACTCATCTCAACTGGTCTTTCAACGTCAAGAGAGCGTCCATGGAGGATGACGTGGTCAGATGTATTGGCGGGACACCTTTACAAGCGGACCGGTTCATTGCATACTACAGCGTCAGATGACGATCGTCGGAGCACCCGATGCCTGAAAAACCCCCCAACCCCCCCGAAGACTGGCTCGTTTCGATCCGAAGAGACCTCCACAGACACCCGGAGCTCGGCTATGAGGAGAAGAGAACCTCAGAGCGAATTGCAGGCATTCTGTCTGAATTGGGTTACAGAGTTCGCCGCGGTGTTGCCAGGACGGGAGTGGTCGCGACCCTGGGAAATCGCAAGCGGCCGTGTTTGGGACTGCGGGCAGACATGGACGCCCTTCCGGTCCAGGAGATGGAGACCCCCTTTAACGCCTCTTACCGATCCGTCAATCCGGGTGTGATGCATGCCTGTGGACATGACGCCAGTGTGACGATTATGCTGGGCGTTGCCAAGGTTTTGGCCGAAAATCCCGGGGTTTTGAGAGATTCTGGGATTTGTGTGAAGTTCCTGTTCCAGCCGGCTGAAGAGGGTGGCGCCGGGGCCAGGCAAATGATGGAGGAGGATGCCCTCGAAAATCCAAAGCCGGCCGCCATCGTGGCCGTGCACATGTTTCCAGATCTGGAAGTCGGATGGGCCGGTCTGGCAGAATCCGTCAGCCATGCTTCAGCGGATTCCTTTCACATCAGGCTCATTGGGAAGGGAGGACACGCGGCGCGTCCGCATCAATCCCGCGACCCCATCGTGGCGGCAAGCCAACTGGTCATCCAACTTCAGACGATCGTTAGCCGTTCGGTCGACCCGCTTGAGCCGGCCGTCGTCACCATTGGGCGAATCGCCGGAGGAACGGTCAGGAATGTCATTCCCGAGGAAGTCGAGATGGAGGGTACCATCCGATCCCTCAGGCCCGAGACGAGACAGCTCCTCTGGGATCGGATTCAAGCCGTTGCGAGGGCCTGCGAACTCGGCTTCGATGTCCGCTGCGTGGTCAGGCGGGAGGAGGGTTATCCCCTCTGTGTAAACGACACAGCGGTGTCGAAGTTCCTCCACAAGGTCTCTTCCCAGGTTTTGGGCAAGCATCGAGTCCAGATCCTCCCACCCTCAATGGGTGCCGAGGATTTCTCCTATTTTGCATCCGTGGTCCCTGGCGCCATACTGCGTTTGGGTTGTGCGAATCGCTCAAGGGGCATCTGCTGGGATCAGCCCAACAGCTCAGAAATTGGGTTGCACAGCCCGAAATTCGACATCGATGAGGCGGTATTGGGAATCGGTGTCCGCATCCTCACGGAGGCAGTTATGCAGGCAAAAAGCCTGAGCTATTTTCAGGGCTAGTATCACGTCTCAAAGCTAATTTGTGAAAATCACACCAAAACTGATTGGGCGTATGAAGATGTGAAAGCTTAAAATTCGAAGCACGAGATTCGAAATCCGAAACAATATCAAAATTCAAATTTTCCAATTCTCTAAACCTGTTTGGCATTTTGGTCATTTGATATTCGGATTTGTTTCCCGCCTCGGGCGGGATATTCGACTTTCGGATTTACAATGTCGGTTCTCAGGACACCATAGGATCGGGTGAATTATGCAAGTCATGACTGAGACACTGCACGAGCTGGGAGGCACGATTTCAGTCCATATGGCACGGCCCAGTGTTCCTTCCTACCCCGTGGGCAGCTTATTTGTCGGTCGACAAACCAGTCAGACAAAAATCGAGCCCCACCCCCTGCTCTTTAGCACGGTGGTAGGCCAGACGAGCTGTCACGAGGTCTTCGAGTGCGAATCCGACAGACTCAAAGAGCGTTATTTGATCGTCCCCTGTCCGGCCAGGCTTCTCTCCCGAGACGATTTGGCCGAGATCGGCGTGGATGCTTTCTCTGGACAGCTCGCCCGCTCTCATGGGAATGAGCAAGTCCCCAGCCTCGGCCATACACCCATCATAGGTATCCACAACGATTCTCGCCTTTTTGACCGTATCGTCATCGACCTCCCGCATCTCCGGCGTATAGGCCCCCACGGCATTGATATGGGTTCCGGGCTTAAGATCTCCGCCGCTAAAGACTGGCTCAGGGGAGGTTGTCACGGTGACGAGGATGTCTGATTGGGTCACAACGTCCTTCGCAGATCCCGGGATTTCGACGGGAACCTTGAGATGCTTGGACATGACTTCGGCGAAAAATTCTGTCCGCTCCCTGACCTTGTCGTAGGCGACGATCCTCTGGATCGGCCGAACCACACAGACTGCCTCGGCCTGAAAAGGCGCCTGCGCCCCGGTCCCGATAATTCCTAATACCGGTGAATTCTTCCTCGCGAGATACTTGGTGGCCACCGCTGAAGCAGCCCCGGTTCGTATGCCAGTCAGAAAAATCCCATCCATCAGGGCGAGAAGCTCTCCCGTTGTTGGATCATTCAGGAGATAGGCGGCCTGAACGGTGGAAATCCCCCGCTTCAGGTTCTCTGGAAAGACCGAGACGAGCTTGGTTCCAAAGGCGTCTTCTGTTTTGAAGTAGGCAGGCATAAATAGAAAAATGCCCTCCCCCTTTTCGATTTTGATTGGCATCCGTACCGGGGCGAAACAATGGCCTTTCTGGTACGCATTGAAGCCATTTTCAACGGCGTCAATCACTTCGGCCATCCTGAGAAGCTGGCTCAGGTCACGACGAGATAGGACAATGGGCATCTTTCCGGCCTCCGATCCCTGTGTCTCCTCGAGGTCTAGGACGTCCAAAACGTCACCGCTTCGTCCTAGACCACTTCCTCCTCGATGACCCGCCTTCCCGTCAGTACCCGCTCGAAGCTGAGGGGACTCAGATCGACGGTTTGGTACCGACCGAGACGGATCAGTTCGGATATCCCTTTTCCAATGGCAGGGGCCTGTTGAAATCCATGGCCGCTGAAGCCGATCGCCATGTAGAACCCTTTCAAATCTGGATGTTCTCCTACGAGGGCGTTGCTGTCCAGCCGGTTGATCGCGTAAAGTCCGGCCCATCCCCGGATGAGTTTGAGCCGGTCAAACACAGGGATTCGCTGGGCCAATATGGGCCACATCGTGTTATGAAAAAAAGATTTGTCCACCGTGAAATTGAATCCTGAAGGTTCTTCGAGAATGGATTTTCCGGTCATGATGATCCGGCCGGTCTCATGCCGAAAATAAAGCCCGGTCACATCAATGACCAAGGGAAGATCATAATCAAAGATTTCAGAGGGCTGGAACACGAAAACCATTCTTCGCACGGGATCGACCGGCAGCTCGACGTCGGCCATGCGACCCACTTCGGCGGCCCATGGGCCAGCCGTATTGACGATAATGCCCCCCGCGTAGCTCTCTCCCTTCTTCGTCATCAGCCCGGTCACTCGGTTTTTCTCTTTTAGAACCTTCGACACTTCGTCGTTAATATAGGTCACCCCGAGCCTCCGAGCCTTTTTGGTGTACCCTTGAAGGACCCCATACGGGTCGAGGTAACCATCCCCTGGGCTGAAGGAGGAACCGACGAGATCGTCAGCGTTCAGGTGAGGGGCGATCTTCAAGGTTTCCTCTGGTGAGAGAAGCTCCACATTCACCCCGAGATTGGCCTGAAATTCATGGTGCCGCCTCATGAGGGGCCAGTTCTTCTCATTGGCCAGGAATAGATACCCCCTTTGCTGGAACTCGGCGTGGGCTTTCTCTCCATTGACCGCCATGGTCTCATCGAATCGCTCATAGAACTCCACCCCGTACTGGGAGATACGGATATTGACCTCGGTGCTGAACTGTCTCCTGATGCCGCCGGCACTCAGGGTTGTTGAGGAGAATTCATAGGTTGGATCTTTCTCAAATACAGCGACCCTGCCGGTAAATCGGTCGTTTATGAGGTTGTAAGCGAGACTCGACCCCATGATACCTCCACCGATGATGAGAACATCATAGGTCAATGGCATAGATCACCTCTCTCGATGCGCTTGATCGTGCTCAAGGCCCCACGTCGAGTTCAGGTAAGGATGTTTGGAGCAGAAATGGGCTAAACTCGGCGATTGAGCGCTGGCGTGAATGAACGTTCGATATATAGAAGAGAGAACACCCCATGTCAAGCAGAAAATACCCCGCGCTTCTCGCCCCGATATTTCAGTGTTCAGCGGCGGAGGAGAATCTGCTGAACACCGAGCGGATGATGATATAATGAGACAGGGACGGGACGAAGTATCATCGAGAACAGTCCTGATCGGGTGCGGAGGCGACAATGAGCAAACTGGGCGTAATTTCTGATACCCATCTGCGGTCACCCGATGCCAGTCTCGAGCGAATCCTACAGGAGTCCTTTGCCGATGTCGATATGATCCTCCATTTGGGTGATTACGTCGATTACAGTATCGCGGCTTATCTCATGGAACACAAGAAGCTCATCGGCGTTACGGGGAATATGGACCCGCCAGAGATCAGAGAAAGCTTTCCACCCAAGCGGATCTTAGAGATCGCGAATCTCAGGATCGGAATTATTCACGGCTGGGGTGCACCTTTCGGATTGGAGCGGAAGATTCGAAGAGAATTCGATGACGTTGATGCAATTGTCTATGGCCATACGCACAGGCCAATCAATCACCGAAGGGGCGGGATTCTTTACTTTAATCCGGGGTCGCCGAGTCGTTCCATTTTCGGGCAAGGGACCGTTGGAATTCTCTCCATAACAGAGCATATTCAAGGCCAGATTATTCCTCTCTGACGATCCACACTCATTGAGATTTCCTATTCAAAGAGAACTCCCGTGAACGGGATCGGAAAATCCGTTCAATTGATACCGCTTTTCCTTTCAGATACTTGGAGACGGTTGTGAGAAAATCGTATAAGTCTCGCTGGGAGAGAGTGAGATAGAGATGAGATGCTCATGCAGTTTGTAGCTTAAGAGGAATAAGCTTTTGATATTAAATGTAGTATTTTATTTCCCGTTTTCAAACCGCCGAATCGATAAAGTCCTGCCAACGCTTCCGGTCTTTATCTCCTATTTCGGTAAAGAAGACCCCGGCTGAGAATGGCTTTGACGAAAACCAGTGGGATGCCTCATCGTGCCAGACCACCCTCCCCGTGGCGTTGATCGGCTCATTTCGCATGGGAAGCTTGATTTGGAGGGAGAGTTTCATGTCTGGCTCCATAGCCCGGACAAAGAGGTTGAGGCCGTCGACAATGAGCATGTGGGTCTGGAGACAGATTCCCTGCCGGGAGATATCCCGGCTTTCCCCCTCGATAAGGCGGGAGACTTCTCGATCGTTGGAATCCTTCAACTGGAACAATACCGGGACGGTGCCCTTAACCCTCAAAAAGCGTCTTCGTTCCACGTCTCGGTATGCCTGGCTCTCGGTGGTTGAATCCATGCTTCCCTCAAAAAGCGAGAAATCCTGAGAACGTGCTCGCGGGTCCGATAAGACCCAGGATCACCTCAGTTTTTTGACGATTTCGATGACCTTTTTGTTCTTCGGGTCCAGCCTCAGGCAGTTCTCCAAGGCCCCCAGTGCTTTTTTCTTTTCGCCCATTTTCAAGTAGCTCAGTCCGAGATTCAAGTGCGCGTCCTTGAGGTACCGGGGCTTCAATTTCACGACGGCTTCGAATTCCTCTGCTGCGAGGACGTAAGCCTTCTTTCTGAAATAGAGATACCCGAGGTTGAAATGGGCATCGGGAAAATCGGGATTCCTTTCGATGGCTTTCTGATAACTCAGTATGGCCTCTCGATGTCTTTTCATCTTGGTCAGGAGCCGTCCCATCTCAAAAGGGGCTTCGACCCCCCGGGGGTCCATCTGAGAGGCTCTCCGAAGGTCCTCCAGTGCCGACTCTGGCGATTTGTCTTTGTTCGCCATTCCCCTGAGGAGAAAAGCCTTGGCAAATGGCCGATCATATTGCGTTGCCAGTTGAGGATCGACGGCGCGGGCATCCTCAAAAAGGCGGATGGCGCCCTCGAAGTCCCCCTGAGTGAGCAGGAGAGACGCTTCGCCGATTTTGCCTTGAAGCGGCGAATACTTCTCCTCGACATTCACCGAGGCCGCCGTGCCTTCTGGCGTCGCTCTCTGGGTCTCGTGCAATCCGAGACGTATTGGCGAGAGATGGATCATCCCGTAGACCGCCAAGGAGAGAATCCCAATTCCGCCGAGTCTCAGAAGAGTTTGTCTCAGCCCGGGCACAAGTCCTTTGAGACCTTTCCGGGGTGAGATATTTTCGACTCGAGATGCGTGAATCTCTCTTCGGATTCGGTCCCTTTCATGGTGCCTGACCAGAGCAGCCTCCTCTTGAATCTCTTTTTCCTCCTGTTGAATTTCTTCGTTGAAGTTCTTTTGCATGTAGTTTCTCAGATCGGATGGGCTCAGATAGGCTCGCTGGTCATCGAGATAGCCGACGAGCTCCTCATAGAGCTCCTCTGCCGTCTGGTATCGTTTGTCCGGATCCCTCTCAAGAGCCTTCAAGACGATGGCGTCGACCTTTTCAGGAATCACGGAGGCGAGTTGAGAGGGAGGAGAAATACTGGAAGACTTGACTTCTTCAATCAGTCTGAACTCGGACTCCCCGCGAAAAATTCTCTGACCGGTGAGAAGTTCATACAGGACAATGCCGAGCGAGAAGATGTCTGACCGCTGGTCGACTGTCCCCCCCATTACCTGCTCCGGTGACATGTAGGGGATCTTGCCTTTGAACACGCCGGATTTTGTTTCCGAACTCCGGAAGGCGGCCTTCGCAATACCGAAGTCAACCAGCTTCACCTCTCCTTCATATGACACGAGGATATTCTGGGGGCTGATGTCCCGATGAATGATGTTCAGTGTTTCATTGTCTGTTCCCTTCTTTCGGTGAGCATAGTCAAGGCCCATGCTGGCCCGGCTTATGGCGTAAAGCGCCAGATTCACAGGGAGGCCCTGGGCCTCATCTTGGGTCCGCATGACTTTCAGGCTCTTTCCCCAGACGTATTCCATAGCCAGGTAATATGATTCTTCGAGCTTTCCAAAATCGAAAATTTGGACGATGTTTTCGTGGGTGAGCTGGGCCGCGATCTTGGCTTCGTCGATGAACATGGAGATGAAGTCTCCATCGTTTGAAAGGTGGGGTAAGATTCTCTTGATGGCGAGCATCTTTTCAAATCCCTCCACCCCGACGCGCCGCCTGGCTCTGAAGAGCTCGGCCATTCCTCCGTAAGCGATCTTCTTTGCCAGGTAATAATCTCCGTACTCTTCAATGGTCAGTTCGTCCGAATTCTCTGCGGCCATGGACCGAGTCCTTCTCAATGCGTTCCAGTCTGCTTAAGCCAATCTGGCCTTCCACCGAAAGCAGAGGATACGGCCAGAACCAAAGAGAAGGCCGCGAGGCCTCTCTTCGTCATTTGGGCCCGACAGGTTCAAGATCGAGGGGCTTCGATTTCCGTTTCGGGGGATTCCGCCGTTTCTTGAGAGGTGTCATCCCTTTGAGCACCCGCTCAATATCCGACATGAGGACCGGAACGACCTCCTCAAACGCCTTGCCGATCTGTTTGACCATCGTCTGCCGTCCAGATTTGACGATCGACTTGACCTTCACACTGTTGTGAGAGTGATAGTCTTTCGTGAACAGTGTCTTCCGTGGCCTGCTTTTGAGAAGCCGTGCAGAAAAGGCAACATCGCCATGAATTGATCGGCCGAGAAGCCCTACCCTTTCGATGTAACCATGAAAAGAGTTCAGAACCAGCTCGAGGACCAGGCCGTCTCGATTCTCCGCCCTGTCAACCTTTTGGAATAGAAAAGAGAGTGCAAACTCTCGCTGAAGCATTTGCTCAACCATCTGCGGGATTGGCTCCATCCAGAAAGTCTCATCCGTTTCGAGCAGGTGTTTTTTGGGGGAACTCCGGTCGGTTTTGGACCCCCGGTCATCGAGGATCTTGATCTGAAGGGTTTTGTCATATTGTCTCTTTGCCCGGTACTCCGAATAGGTGTAATTGCGGTAGTCGTTGGCCAGGGTGTATGAGCGCTCAGCCAGGACGTCTGAGCTGAAAAACAGGCCAGCCAGCGCCGACAAAGACACCAATATGCCGACTCTCCAGAATCCTTTTAGCATCACTATCCTCATCGGCAGAAAAGCGTTTAAATTGAGTGTCAAAAATTTGGCCGGAGGTTTTTCGTTCGGGATTCTCCAAACGTCGCCCGCCCCCGATTCAAGCACAGTAAAGGGAACGAAAGCCGGCCTGACGGAACGCAGAGAAGATCAGAATAGCTCTCGAGTTCCTTTCTCAAATTTCATCCTCGGCCTTTTGAGGAATTCTCTTTCCCGGTCCTCCCTCTGTGACAGCCGTTTCGGAGGCCGCCTCTGGAGACGATTCAACTCTCCACGGGCTGGGGGAGCACGGAACTCTCGATCCGCAGGATTGAAGAATCTCATCGCCTCTCCCGACCTGGGGCTTGCATCATCCATACCAAATCTCTTCGCCATTTCGCTGAAAATCGACGTGTCGAGTCCATCTGACCTTGGCCCAGGAATTGCTACGGGAATGTCTGATTTTCGGCAGTAAGCAAACGAGAGGAGTGACACGTGGCAGAGAGGAAACGGGCGTTTGTTGAGAGAATGGGAACGGTCACCATCAACATGGAGGAGTATGAGCAGGCCGGCGTTGACATTTCGGTTTTGAAGATGGTGATCAGCAAGATCGAGGATCTGCCACCGCTCCCGCTTATCGTTCAGAAGGTCCTCAGCCTCACCCAGAGTGAAAATGCCGATACCGATGAACTCGCAAAGGTTATCTCGAATGACCAGGCTTTGACGGCGAAGCTTCTTAGAGTCGTGAATTCCCCTTTTTATCACGTCTCCACGGTGGTCAACTCCATCCCTCATGCCGTCGTCCTCCTGGGATTTCGTGGGATTCGGGATTTGGCGCTGGGGCTCTCAACCGTTGAGATGTTTGACGAATCACACAAAAACCAGTCACTGCCAAGGCAGAGGTTCTGGGAACACTCTATTTCCTGCGCGCTCTGCTGCAAAGCCTTGGCTGATCGAGTTCGATACAGAGACCCTGAAGAAGCTTTTGTCGGCGGACTCCTTCATGATATCGGCAGGATCGTGCTGAGCCAGTTTTTTGCAGGATCCTTCACCGAGGCCATTAGAGAGGCGCATCTGCGGAAGCGCCCGCTCGTGGATCTTGAAAAAGAAGAGATCGGCATCCCCCATACCCTGGTGGGCAAATTACTCCTACAGAAGTGGAATCTTCCTCCCTCACTTGCCGATGCCGTGGAACGTCATCACAACCCGATAAAGAAGGGGGCTGGCACATCTAAGATCGATATCCCTCTGATCATCATGGTCGCCGACACGCTGACGAAGATCGCCTCCATCGGTTTTGGAGGCGACAGGTACATCCACGGGATCGAGAAGAATTTCTGGAATAGCTTACCGACTCAGGAGAAAGACTACGTCAGCATCATTTCAAGCCTATCGGATGAAGTCCAAGAGATTAAAGGATTCTTCGGAATAAAGGATGATCTGCCCAAGACCCAACAACCCGTTCCAGAGCGAAAAGAAGGTGACCTCCTTCGACTCGCCTACTATACGAAGGATGATTTAGAGTCTTTTTCGCCTGCGAGAACGACACTTCAGCGGTTTTTCGAGGTTGAATCCTTCCCACTGGACGGAGATATCAAGGGAAGCCTTGAGCAAACAAAACCCGAGGTCATGTTTATCGATTTATCCTCTGAGGAGAGGACGGAGATGATCTCTGAGATTCTGAAAGTCTACCGCAGTGTCAGCGATCGTCCGCTGATTCTTCTGCTTTCCAGGGATGTCTCGAAGGAAACGCAGGAGAAGTCGGCAAAGATTGGCATATACTTCCTCACCACCCCCTACTGCCCAGAAGAACTCGTCAATTGTCTCGGACAGGTCAACCTTCCGGCGTAGTATACCCTGACCCTGGTACCCCATCGCCTCTTCATATGTCTTTCAGGGGGCAGAGGTTCCCGAACCCCTGCCAGATCTTCACTCCGATTCCTTGACGTTGCAGAGAACGTTTGGAATGGAGAGGAGAGACGAGAGACCAGAGACTAGAGATTAGAGACTGGACACGAGAGACTGGAGATTGGAGACTAGAGATTAGGGATTGGGGACTGGAGACCGGAGACTGGGGATCAGAGATTAGAGACGAGAGACTAGAGACTGGAGACTGAAAACAAGAGACCAGAGACGCGAGATTAGAGACTAGAGACCAGACAATAAAGGCTAAGGGACAAACACTAATTGACCAATGACCAATAACCAATAACAAGTAACCAATAAGGAGTACATTTCCTCGAACCTTCTGCTCCTCTCCTTTGTCCTGGGAGCGCAGAATTGGCGAATCGCGATAAGGGTCATCCCGTGAGTTTGGGAGCGAAGGGATAGTTGGTGTCCATTTGAGAACTTGCGGATAATAGAAGAAATCCTTAAATTGTGAAACATATCCTTCGCGAAATAGGGGAAGTCCTCCTGAAATCAGAGCTCGAAAACACCTTGCCACGAGCGCGGGCATGGTAATCTGCTCAAACCGTCTCAAAGAGAAGAAGGACAGACGGTTTTTTGCTCCGATCCAGAGGGCGTCGTCAAAAACCATACATGCGAACCTGACATGTCCAAACACGGAGATTCTCTTTCAATCGGTGGAAAAAGATACGACGTGATTGTCGTGGGAGCCGGGCCTGCGGGTTGCAGTACTGCGATCTTTCTCGCGAGGAGGGGCTACGATGTTCTCCTCGTCGATCGGGCAGAATTCCCCCGGGACAAGACGTGCGGTGATGGGCTGAGCCCCCGGGCGATGGAGGTTCTGAACCGGATGGGGGTGGCTGAAAAAATTGAAAACTCCACCCCTTGGAGAATCGATGGGGTCGAGTTTTTCTCTCCAGCAGGTCAGAGGTTGCGGACAGAATTTCACCACGTTGAGGGGATACGGCACCATGGCTATGTCTTTCCGAGAAGAGATTTGGATCTTTTGCTCTTTCAACATCTCCGAGAATGTTCACGTGCCGTCGTTTTGGAAAACCGCCGAGTCGTCGATTTGCTCTCTGATGGAGGTATGATTTCAGGGGTCAGAGTCCATTCCGAGAGAGGGCCAATGGATTTCATTGGCAAGGTCATTGTCGGAGCGGATGGAGTCCATTCGATCGTGGCTCGAAAAGCTTTTTCCCAAAAAGCCAACCCGAATGGCACAGTCCTCGCGGTCAGAGCATACTTCGATCATGTTCAGGGGCTAGATCACTATGTTGAGGTTCACTGTGAGAAGTCTCTCCTGTCGGGTTATGGATGGGTTTTCCCGACCGGGCAGGCCTCGGCTAACGTCGGCATCGGGACCTCTTACCGCTCTGGGATCACGAAAAAAGACATGATGAGGTTGTTTGATGCTTTCTTGAGGGAAAACAGTTCGATGCGAGAGAGATTCAAGAACAGTCAGATTATCGAGAGCTCGATGAGAACCTCTTTTGTTCCACTGGGGCCCCGCCTGTCCAGGCGGGGTCACGAGAATGTCCTCCTCGTTGGTGACGCTGGAAGTTTTGCCGATCCATTAACTGGCGAAGGGATTTATCAGGCCCTCCGGAGCGGCGAATGCGCGGCCCAAGCAGTGGCCGCGGGATTCGACGATAACATCGCCAGAGTCGGTGACATCTTTGAAAGTCTATGGAAAAGAGAATTCAGGCGAGGGGAATACATCCTGGGATATCTGATCCAGAGATTCGTGTTCGGTGAGTTTTTCTTAAACCTCAATATCAAAAGGGCCCTTAAGAATCGTCGGATGGCTGAAACACTGGTTGCGATTCTTTGTCATAAGAAATCCAAACTCAGACTGCTCCTCTGATTCATTTCCATGGGAGGGCTCACCCCTCATCCGGTTCATCCCCCCCGGGACATTAAATAAAGAGGGAAACGGGCCCGCTTCGTTCTAAACCGCCTTGGGAATTTCTCCGGTCAGATTTCCATACCCCGCGTGTAACCCACGGCCCGTCGTGCGGAAGAGTGCATTGGCATAGTGGCTAATGAGGGCGGTGTTATTATACCAACAGGTGCAATTCCTGGTGGATCCGATTTCTCTGCGAACCTTGTGAAAGGCGTCTGAATTCCAGATCGTCTCAAAGTCGTGCTCTCGGATGGATCCCACCCGTGTGTGCTGTTCGAGACACGGAAAGACATTGCCCCAGGGATCGAAACGGACCATCAGTACTCCAGCGTAACAACGGTGGTGGGGAAATCCGCCGTTCCTCTGGAGACTCCTCAGAAGGCCACGCATATAACCGTCTCGCCTGAAAGGCGTGCCATCGAGTTGTCTGGCCAAACGGTGTGGGTCGATGCCAAACGATCCCTCGGACAAACCTGTATAGAAAGCATCCCGACAGAAATGGGCGGGTTGAAGCAGGACATCATCCACGGCTTCCTTCCATTTCTCATAGTAACGTCTGACCTCATCGATATTGCGGTCAGAGACGGTCATTCTCACCCGGACAAGGGGTCTCGTTCTCCGGGAGGACGCAACAAGCGCGTAGATACCTCTTTCGACCCGCTGAAAGGAACCAGGAGCCCCTCTGACCGAGTCGTGAGGGCGGGAGGTCGCCCCATCGAGACTCACGGTGACACATGAGATCCGGGTGCGAACCAACTGATCCGCATTCGATTCGAGTAAGATGCCGTTTGTGCATAGATTGACAGACATGCCTCTCGCAAAACTCGTTAAGATCGCAAAGATGTCCTCTCGCAAAAGAGGTTCCCCACCGGCAATGCTTATTTGGTGAACGCCCAGATGCCGAAAAACCCGGGCGAGCCTCTCATATTCCTCGAGTGTCAATTCCTCCTTCCGCAAGTCCTGCCACCGTTGGCACATCTGACACTGGCAATTGCATCGATAGGTCACATCGAGCTCGGCCATATAGGGTCCCGATGCGGGTGGCCTCCCACGATTGGTGGCGACAATATTTCGCCTCGAGCGCCACAGGGCCCCCACAAATCGCCCTGAAAGAAGCATACGACGATAGGGCCAGAAACGGTTGAATCTCATGGATACTTGTTCCGTCCGGCTTTCGTGAAAGCCATCCCCAAGGGGTATAGACGGATGCCAAATTACTTTTCGGCTTGTTTCTTGCTGAAACGTCTTGAAATTCGCGAGCTATTTCCGATCACTGTCAGGCTGCTCGCGAACATGGCAAAGACGGCAATGAGAGGGTTCAGCGCACCGGCCACTGCCAGAGGAACACCAAGGGCATTGTAAAAGAAGGCAAAAAAGAGGTTTTGGCGAATAATTCGCATCGTCATGTCCGAAAGATCGATGATTTCTATGATCCGCGCTGGATCCTCTGTCATGATATGGATATCCGAAGCGTCCTCGGCAATACTCGAACGCGTTCCCAGGGCGAATCCCACATCCGCTTGGGCAAGCGCTGCCGCGTCATTGATCCCATCTCCCACCATGCCGACCCGAAAACCTCGCTCTTGGAGTTTCCTGACGACTTCCACCTTCTCGCTGGGCAAAACGTGCCCGTGGAAACTGTCGATCCCCAATTGAGCGGCAATAGACCGCGTCGTCTCCTCAGCGTCGCCAGAAACCATGCAAATGTGGGCTCCTCTGGAGCGCAAGGCGAGAATAAGCTCTCGGGCATTCTCCTTGGAGGAGTCTCCGAAGGCCAGAAAACCCTGGATAGCTCTCTGCCAGCCGAAAAAGACCACCGTTGCCCCCTTGAGTTCGCAAAGCCTGGCCTTCTGTTCGAGTGTGGCAGATCGATGGATCCCCTCCATGTCCATGAATTTTCTGTTCCCGACGCGTACCTCAGTCCCCTGAACCACACCTTTGACTCCGAGTCCGTCGAATGCCGCAAAACAAGTAGCCGGTTCGATTTCTATGGACGCTTCCCGCGCGGCTTGGACGGTTCGTCTCGCCAGAAGATGGTCCGAATGGGCTTCCACGGATGCCACGCGAGCCAAGGCTTCCCTCTCATTGCCGCCCACGGTGAAGACTTCCTGGAGGGAGAAATCTCCCTGTGTCAGGGTTCCTGTTTTGTCCAAAACGAACGCATTCAGATCCTTCCCGCGTTCAAGTGCTCCCGGGTCTCGAATCAGGATCCCCCTGGCCCGGCCAGCCGCCACGGAACCGACCTTGGCCAGAGGGGTTGCAAGACCCAAGGCACACGGACAGGTAATGACCAGCACTGTCACAGCCCGTAGCAGGGCCTCTTCCATGGCAACGCCGTGGAGTCGCAGATAGGTCATGGTCGCCCCAGCAACGATGAGAATCACAGGGATCAGCCACCCAATGATTCGGTCTGCAAGATGCTCCATCGGATTTCTTTTGCTGAGTGCCTCTTGGACGAGTTGAATCATCTGTCCCAGCGCACTCTCAGGTCCCACCCGAGTGGCTTGGAGGCGCAGCTCTCCCCCCATGAGGCGAGATCCCCCGATGACCTCATCGCCGGGCTTTTTCCCTATGGGTTTGGATTCGCCTGTTAGGATTGACTCATCCACCTGGGCATAGCCTTCGATCACCATACCGTCCACGGGAATCTGCTCGTCCACCAGGGCGAGGAATTCATTGCCGGGTTCGACGGCCTCCGGCGATACCCACCGCTCTCTCCCATCTATCAACAGGCGCACTTTTTGGCTCGCCAGTCGGTAGAGCTCCGTGATCCCCCTCGAAACCTTTTCCCTAGCCTCTGCCTCGATATACCGACCGAGCAAAACCAGGGTCACAAGCATGGCGGCTGTATCAAAGTAGAGGTGGATACTTCCCCGGACCAATTGAATGAGGCTGTAACCGTAAGCCGATAGGGTTCCTATGGAAATCAGGGTGTCCATGGAAGTGCTGAAATAACAGAGCCCAACAAATGCCCTCTTGAGGATCGGGTACCCACCGTAAAAGACCACCACGGTGGCAAGAAGCCAGATGGGATACGAGAGGTATTTGATTGCCCCTTGGGAGAGTTCGAGAAAGAAACCCGAATAGAGGGCAAAGGAGATCATCATCAGATTTGCCGTGAGAAAGCCGGAGATGCCCAATCGCAAGAGCAGGTTCCGTCTCTCCTCAGAGCGTTCCCCTGAATCTCGGAAAAGCGATGCACGGTAGCCCACGGTCGATATCCTGCCAAAGATGTCCTGAGGGCTCAAAACCCCAGGGAGGTATCTAATCTGAACCCAATCCGACAGGAAATGGACGCGAGCTTCCAAAATCCCCTCTGTTCTCCTCAAAACCGCTTCGATGAGCCGCGCACACGCGGGGCACCACATTCCCGCGACCGTGAAGCTAAGGTCCTGAGCATGGGCCACTGCCGATTCTTCCCGAGAAGCCACCCGATTCGGGTCAGGGAGATCGATCTCCGTCTGCCGAGAGATGAGGTCGGCCTCGTCTCGAGGGATGATGCCCACCTCGACACAAGTCCGAAACAGATCGGTCTTCCGGAAATCGATTGGTGCGCCTTCTGGACAATTGAACAAGAGCTCGAAAACGTACTGACACCCTGGACAACAGAACTGTCGCACGTCTCCCCCGATGGTCCGTTTAATCTGGGCGCGACCCACTGGGAGCCCACAGAGTTCGCACCGGTCGCGCGGCCTTTCGGCTGTCGGCTCCGTGAATCCTCCAGCTGAGACGAAGCTCCTCGGAGACTGTTCAGCCAAGAGCTCGAACCCCCTTAAGAATCAGGACCAATCCCATGAAGATGACCGATAGCGCAACAACGCGCTCTCCCATCAACCGCACCTTGACTGAAAGGATGGAAGTCGATAGCCCCAAGAAAAAGAGCATAGGGACCGTGCCGAGTCCGAAAAGGACCATCGTGAGAAAGCCTCCCACAGGCGTTTGCGTCGTCGCAGCCTTGATGATCATGGCAAATGATAGCATGCACGGGAGAAACCCAACGGCAAGCCCGAGAGCGATCTTGGATCCAAGTTCTCTGGACTGGAGGCGCCTGTGGAGCCAGCGACCCAAGAGGGGGGTTCCGCTGAGAGAGGGGGTCGTTAGGGCCAGAGGTAGCGGCAGGACTCTCAGCAGAAACAAGCCTACGAGGATCATGGCGAAGCCGCCCAGGAGGGTCACAATCCCTCGGAGGTTGAGAAAAATCGCTTCTATACGGGTCAGGTGAGCGATTCCCCCAGCCAGTGCGCCAAGGGCACCATAGGTCGTGAGGCGACCTATATGGAAGAACAGATGGTGCCAAATGCCCAGCTGCCAGACCGGTGGTTGGCCGATTGTCGATGGGTTTCCGGGGCTCTTGAGTTGAACCGAATAAGCCAGTACGAGGGGACCACACATCCCCACACAGTGGAGGCTCCCGGCGAAACCGACCACTAAAGGAGCGACAAGATCGAACACCTGGCTAATTCTCCTCTGAGTTCTTGGCAAGAAAGCGGATGTAATGGACGATGGCCCAGCGATCCGTATCGGCTGCCGTATAACCGA
>CAYFYO010000080.1:0-17048 GCA_964347335.1 uncultured Thermodesulfobacteriota bacterium | reverse complement strand
ACTGGCGAGACGCCTCTCCCGGAAGATCTCACGCTGAAGCCGGACGCGATCACGCTGGTGATTTTCAATCCCGTAGTCTATGGGGGCTCGCTGTCAGCCAATTACCTTGCCTACCACGTTATCGTGAAGACGCAGGTCTTCTTTGTTGATGCTCATGAAGGTGAGATTCTCTACACCTATAGTAACATCCATTATTCAAGAGACCGAAGGACACACACTTCTGATGATTGTTTTGATCTACCTGGAACCCTGGTCCTTGATGAAAACGGTCCCGTTGGAGGTGTTGTTCCAGATACTCAACAGCAAAACGCGCACGATTTTGCGGGCTCAGTTTACGATTACTTTTGGAATACTCATGGAAGGGACAGCTACAATCAAAACGGCTCACCCATCGTTCAGACCGTTCATTCAGGGGTGCCCCTGGACATTATCTCTCTGCTGATTTGTTGCATTTTTCAACTCGATTGTTGTGGTTGTCTTGAGGCAAATGCGGCCTGGATTCCATCACTCGATCAGGTGGTCTATGGGGATGGTGGGACCCTCAACGATGGGCGGTCGTTTAACCCCTTTTCTGACGCTTTAGATGTGGTTGCTCACGAAATCACACATGGAGTTACCCAATATAGCATTTTTGATATCAATGGAGACCCCGTGGGTTTGGACTATACAGGCGAGAGCGGTGCACTCAACGAGTCCTATTCTGATTTTTTTGCCGCTATGGTGGACCGAGATGATTGGTTCATCGGCGAAGATTTGGTCACTGCCGGGTATCCAGCGGGTGCAATGCGCAATATGGCCGACCCCACCAACGGAGGCTCTTACAACCCTGCAGACCCAGAGGGGAGCGCCAAGGCGGGTCATCAACCCGACCATTGGGATAATTTCGTTCCTGGCGGAGATGTTCACATAAATAGCGGCATACCCAACAAGGTCGCTTATCTCATAGCGGAGGGAGGCACACATCCCCATTCTGGGGTCGTCGTCAGAGGTATTGGCCGGAATGCGACGGAGAAGATACTATATAAGACCCTTACAGAGGAGCTGAATCAAACCGCGGCATTTTTGGATGCACGGCGGGGAACCTTGGACTCGGTCGCGGCGCTATTTCCCGGTGACCAATTCAAACATGTGACGGTTTGGAATGCATTCGTGGCATGTGGGATTTGCAATTCCGCCATTGCCGGCGATTGTGACCCAAAGGACTACCCATCAAGCCGAAACTGGTTGAACGTTCACAGAATTCTGTTTCAAAGGAAATCTGATCTCGCTCTTCTCCGGCAGTTTCGTGATGAGATTCTACCCAAGACCGAGCAAGGCAGAGTACTAAGAACCTCGATCTACAGAAATTCTCGAGAAGCGCTGGAAGTGTTTCTGAATAATCCTGCATGGATGTTTGAGGCAAGGAAACTCATTGAGGCCAACAAAGATGCGATTTTGGAGGCCCTTCGAGGCGATGAAGGCGTAATCTACAATACCAATGAGATCATCTCCTTCTTGGACAAATATGCCAAAGCGTCTCCGCCCGTTCTGGAGAATCTGATCATGGAGATCAAGGAGGATATGATCAAAAAACGAGAGCAAGGCGGGGCGTTTCTGGGACTCAGGCTGAGATAGGATAGAGGCGTCGGTGGGTCTGGAGAGCTTGAAACAAACAATCATGCAGAATCAGGCGAGACCGGTTCGTGAAGTGTATCGGAGGGTCGGGTAAAGCTCAGGCACGGTCGAGTTCATGCAATATTTCCGAGGGGGTGAGTTCTGAGAACGGGCCCCTGGCGCGCCCAAACAAGGCCTCTGAGAGATTTTCACGGCTCTTCAGGGGCTTCTTGCGTTTTTGACTTTGAGAAGCCTAACTGGATCCAAATTCTGCAGCATCCAAACCATTCTCGGAATTTCGCTCTCAGCTCAGCCTCTGTTGAGGAGACAAGAGCGACGCTTATCCAGCCGTAGTGGCGCGTAGGGCTCTTCAAATTGAGCGACCCACGCTTTCCTACGGAATGAACCAGGAATGCTTCTGTGAATGGGTTAGAGGGTAAGGATTACTCTGGGTCATCATTGATAATTCATGGTAAAGGAGGGCGGGAAATGGCAAACGGAAATCGCATGGCTGGACCCGTAAAAAAGCAATGGGGGTTCTTGGCTTATATTGCTGGAGACAACAATCTTAGCGATGCGGGACTGGAAGATGTCCGAGAACTATGTGCGGAAGGTGCGTCTGATCAGGTTCATGTCGGGGTCGAAATCGATACCTACGGTGAACACACCGGTTCCATCCGCTATGAGATAACGGAAGTCGATTGGACCGGGGTAGGACACCGGACGGTCATCGAGCGACTGAGGGATAAGGACACAGGTGACCCGGAGACTCTGAGGTCTTTCCTCAAATGGGGTCTCAAACGATATCCCGCCGATAACTACATCGTCGTTGTCTGGGGCCACGGAACGGGTTTTCGATCTGTTCGTCGAGACATTGGTTATGATGACTTCGGCTCGTCCCTCGATATGCCAGAGATCGAAGATGTACTCAAGCGCTCTGGAATAGGCCCCAGGAACAAAATAGCCATCCTCGGGTTCGACTCTTGTTTGATGAATATGCTGGAAATCGCCAATCATTTTCGAGACCGAGTCGAGATCTTGGTCGGTTCACAGCAGACAGAGCCTGGAGACGGCTGGCCTTATGATAGGGTACTGAACGCGATGAAAAAGACGGCCAATGCGACCGATATGTCAAAAAAGATCGTCAGGGAATACATTAAAGATTATAGAAAAAGGGGCATTTTCAATGTAACCCATTCCGCAGTCGACATTGCTCAGACGGATAGAGCAATCAAAGCCCTCGGTAGGTTGGGTGAGTTGCTGGCACGCAACGTGGCCACCTATCGCAACGACCTAAAGAGGATCCGGATGGTATCCCAGACCTTCGAGATGGCGGACTATGTTGATTTGATACATCTCGCTGAACTGATTTCCGAGCGAATTGATAAAGAATCCATCAGAAATGCCGCAAAAAAGGTAAAAGAGGCGACTTCTTCGTGTATCATCGAGCCGGGTAAACTGGGAGGTGCGGTGAAGGATGCCAATGGGCTTTCGGTGTGGTTTCCAGCGTATCAGATTTTGTATTACGATTATCGCTCGAAGTATCTGACGTTGAGGTGTAATGCAAAGAGCTCAGGCTGGGTAAAGTTCCTTGATGCATATCATTACTGATGGCCGAAAGGACTGTGTAAAGAGAGGCTTTAGCCGGTTTTCGTAATCCCAGACAAAGGATAAATCTCGGTCTCCAATCGGGTCGGATTCGGTTCCGGAATTGAAAGACCAATGAACGCAATTCTGTCTATCGGAGGGTGAAGATGCCTCGAGGAGCACGAAGATTCCCAGAGAGATCCAAGTATGTCATCGGTCCCGAATCCGCCCTCCGTGCGATTTACACAGGGATAATGAAGATTGAAGGTTTTAGGGAAGCTCGCCTACATGTGTTTAAGACAGTCATTGGGCCCCTTGTACCCGAGACGATTCGAAACTATTTTGAGAGATTCCGTCTCAATAGATTCTCAATCGCCTATGACTCATTAATTGCCGGAGCAGGTAAATTCGTTAATGCCCTTGCGCTTTTTGGCCTTGATACACGCCTTGAGAGCGTAAGAAGTAACAAGAGATTCATCGTCCTCCCGTATATTGAATTGAGTTTGAGGAAAAAGATCCAACATTTGGAACAGAAGAAGCCGGCTGGGTGGAGGGAAGATCACAAGCTCTACAAGATGTATTTGGACGCGATTACGCCGGTTGTTGACAATATGATGAACCTGGCAAGTCTGGCCTGGACATTCTGTCCGGGAATTGGAGAACCAGATCCGAAAACCGGCTTCTATAATCGCTTTGTATTCGCAAGCAATGGAGGATTTATCGATCTAGGACATTTCTTCAATTGCGCCATTATCGCTTATTTATACGGGAAAGAAGAGGCAGAGAGACGAGGTCACGGAGTGGAAGTTGCCCAACGTTGGCTGAGGAAAAGAAAGTGGCTCATCACGATGCGACGGGCCCGGATAATGTTAATCGTGACGAACCTTTTTTGGGGATACGCGACGAGTGCAGATACGATCGAAGATCGAGCTTCTGACATGTTAGGAATCTTCTTGGGGGGTAGCATGCGAAGTCGCCATAATGTCGACAAGATCATTGATCATTTGGTCGTGTTGCACACAAAGCTTGTCAAGCGAACGATGAAACGCTTCATTAAAGAAGGAAGGATATATCCAGTCATCGATGGGCTGAAGGAGTTCCCTCAAGACCCTCTGAGTGGTGCGGGGAACGGTGAAGTTTTTGATATTGGAAGCCACATGGAAAAGCTGTTCGAAGAGTATGATGCGATGGATCCCAGACCCGCGCGTGTTTTTGACGCTACACTCGAGTTCTATAACGAAAAATACAACGGCGATGAATGGGACCGTTATACCAACAAAGAATGGCAGGTTGTGATTCCCCAGGACTTGTGGGAAAAAGTTGTTCGGAGAAGAGAGAAATTCCGAGAAAAAGAGCTGCCCATAAAGATCCAACTCAAGGATTCAGGGAAAATGGTTGAGCCTTATCAGGGAAATCCACCGTAACAAAGCAAGGAAAACCGGGATTCTTTAATACCCTCCATCCTCGAACCCGTTTATTTCAAGATCCAATGCTCACTCTCCAGGTGTCATTAATTCCGAATATTTATCTCGGAAATCCTATGTTTTGGGACGAGATGTAAGTAGAGGATTTCAGTAAGAATTGCGAACCTTGAGGCAGTCCCTCAAGGTACTTACGTGGAAAGAATGATTCCAAAAATAAGGCGCATGCTTTCCATCCTCAGATCATCTACTGAGCGTCAGAGCCTGCCAGACGGCGACGATAGGTGTCTTTTGGTTTCCAGCGAATTGTTGGCTATTTTAGCTGTAATGCCAATAGACATAGATAATGCTAGTTCCACGATCAATGTAGACCTTATACCCGGACATCTTCGGTAGCTGCTTCCTATATAAGGCACCATCTGTTATCTTATCTACCCGCCACCATTTTATGTATTTCGAGTCTAATACTTCCTTTAATACGAGCTCAGCTTCTGCGTTCCATAGCAATGTATCCAGTTCAGTTGGATCTATTTCCTTACTTTCAATTATGAGCACCTGTCCTCTCGCAGAGCCTATTTCCTTGGCTTCAGCACCATCTTCGATCAATTGCTGTTCATATCTCTTGATATAACCCTTATCAGATTGCAGAGCTACGAAAAACCAATGGGTAAAAAACCCCCCTTTCTCTAGGCCGATTATCTCTGAGTATTGCTTAATTACTGGAATATCCCGCTTTTCCAGTTCCTTTTCTACATCATGAGGAATGAGCAAATAGGTTACAACGACTGCGATGATAATCAGGGGGGGCAATAGAACTGGTTTCTTCACAAAAATACCTGACGGTGGACTAAACAGAAGAATTTCTGTACTCCCCAACAAACATCGCAAGCTGATTCAGGGGAGTCCAACCACACGTCTTTGTGGTAAGCAACGAACATGCCAGGGCTCCTTTCTTTCTGGTGGTGTAACCTCCGTTGATTTAGAGATGGAACACGCACGATGGACCTCGTACCAGGCATGCACTATTTCAAACGAGCAAGTTTTGGGGTGGATCCATGACGGAGGATTCCAGTTCGAAAGTTTCACTTCGTCATGCTATGATTTCTCAGGGGAGAGTCTGTCTATCAGTGGGAGTTAAATAAGGCCGCTTTCCATCGGACGCGGTTTGTTGTGTCCCCATTGAAGAGAGTATCCTGTGATTTTTGATCTTTATCTGTGAGCGCTATGAACAAAAAGACGCTGAGTGTCTCTGTTGTAATAGACAGTCACACCCCCATGATTTGGGTATCGTTTTTCATAGGATAAGACGTTTCCTTCCCCTTGCAATCCCCATCCCTCCTTTTCTGCAAGTCTTAAGAAATCATCTTCAGGAATAGAACATTCATAGTTCTTTATCCATCCAAAGCCATCTCTCTTATAAAAGCTAATATCCGTCGCACTGGGAGGCAGCCAATCGACTGAGTCCAGATGCTCTCCGGTTGTTGGTTCACCTGTTCGAAAGGCTAACCAAAAAAGCATAAAAAAAGCGATTACCCATGAAATAGATAGGCAGAGTCCCAGTGTAGATCTTCTCTTTTGTACACTCTTGAAATGGTCCATGCTTTTTCACCTTTTGTTTTTTCGGGTCCATTAATCTCAGGTGGGACCGTACTTGTTTTTCCGTTACTCGGAGTGTTTCCCATGTATTGATCTCTTTGACCGACCTTCTCCCCTAGCCGTGATAGCCAAGATCTCCTGCAGGAATGATCCCCCACCCAGGCTATCAAAGCGCAAGGTTCAACCATCAGCCGCGAACTTTAGGAAATCGCCTAGAGAACGTCGGTGGATGATACTTCGGGTTTGTTCGTTCCCATCCAAAGGCGCCTGGTCAACATGCCACCCTTCAGAAGACCTGCAGCGATGATCAGTACGGGTACGAGGAGAACAAAAACGGCGTACAGTACGAGGTAGACCGCCCCGAACAGACGCTGCAATAAACCAAAATCAGCAGTTCCCGATAAGAGGGATGTGTATGCCCTGAACCCCAGCATGTGTACGACACCAAACAAGAGAGACCACAGGACAACCCGCAGGAGCAATTCACGGATGACGGGCCCCAGGCGGCAATCCGGACCTGTAGTTTCCTGGCTCGTGGCCTTGGGTGACAAAACGCCTCTGGAGTCGATTACTGATTCATTCTGGTGCGTACGAGGTCCCACAATGGTCCCTCCGTCATAGCGTAGAGAATGACGGCGTCCCCCACTTGATTGCTGGATTGGTAGCGAAGTCTGCCCTGACGTTTGTGGGCGAAACCGGCAAACTCAAGAGAGGTCAACAGAGCCCGCAAATACTCAACGTCATCGAAAGCTGCCGCTGCTATGATGGCCAATCCGCTTGCGCTCGCGCTGGCCCCCAAGACAGGAATCACGGGGCCGGAGTCCACATCCACGGAGTCCTCAACACCAACAGGCCACTCACGGGAATAGCCGAAACCCAGGAATGAACGGCCGAGTTCCCTCCGCGCTCGCTGGTACTGATCCTCTGCAAATCCTTCATCGACAATCTGCAACATGTGACTCGCCATCCAGATGGTAGAACCCTCTGGACCGAACCCGGATGGAGACGGAGTTCCGTCCACGCCGAAGGCAGAAACCAACAGCCCAGTCTTCGAGTCGATCAGCCTCTCCTTGGCCGTGTTCACCCAAGAGAGAATGAAAGCTGAGTGATCAGTCCCGTCCAGCACATCGGCCATACGGATGGCTGCGAGGGCCACCGTGTTGCAGAAAAGCCAGGATTCATCTGGATAGCTCTCCGCGCAGAGCACGGGGCTTTTGGCCATGCGAGAAACCATCTCTTCCACCCGCTCCGTTAATAAAGGCTTATATGAGTGCTTCTCCTCCAGGATCCTCCTCGCTGCCAGCATGAGGGCGATCTCGCCGTCCACGAATAGGCTCCTGGGGGGCTGATGGACCCACCCCTCACCGTGGCCGTAGCTCATCAGAAAGTGTTCGAAGCCACTTTCGCGTTCCACTTCCAAGGTGTTCTCGATGATGGCATCAATGATGTCGCGAGCTTCCGCAAGGTATTCTGGGTCCCGCAGGGCCATATTGACAAGGGCCAACACGAAGTAGGTCCGACTCATGAAATCCCACTCCGGGTTCCTCCGGCGCATCTTATCCAGTTCATGCTTCCGAAGCGCGGCATCCGACCACACAGCCAAATGCGTAGCTGCCAGCATCCGCGCGACCATGGATACCCCGTGTGGGTTCCGATAGTTGCTCAGATCCCTCCTGAACAGCATGTGTACGGAAGGTACCCAGATGCAGCCTGCGACCACGAATGCAATAGATGTTGCCAGGGCCCGTCGGCCTGGCTTCGAAAAACGCATCATCATATTCCCTCAATTATCGAACGATTATTCATTTTGCCTGACCGCCTAACGATGGGATTCACCTGCCGCCTCGGATGCGGGTTTGAGGGAACCAAGGGCGACAGCCCCTACGGTCGGGTGCATTCCATGGTTCGCCCGCGTCTCCTATCTTTGAAACGCCCCCTCGAGTATGTAGGCGAGGAAAAAGTCGATTGCCACAAATCCAAACAAGCATCCTAGGACGCTCGTCGACCAGCGGAACACCATATATTCATATAAGGCCTGCCATATCCAGTAGCCCAAGGGGATAAACACCGCGAGAATAAAAGCACAGACGATGCAGATGATAGGTGGCCGGTCGACTCTTTTGCATGCCACTTCGAGGTCACTATCAGTTGGGCCAGGGGCGACGATCCACGTTAACACGAGCATAAGCCCCATAGCAGAAAAGAAAGCCCCAAAAACACCCAGCCCAACCCAGCCAATCAAAGCCTCAACTTTGAGTAGGGCTGGTATTTTCAGGACCAATGTGACATACCAAAAAGCCACCCACCCAAGTACATAGGGATCTGCCAGTCAAAATGACCACGAACGCCCAAACGCATTGGTCAGCGTCCTTTCGCAGGCCAATTACTGTTTATACGGAAGAATTTCCAATTACCCAATAAGCATTGAAAAACACTGTCCGTTCTGAGACTCCCCAGCTTCGGAGAAGATATGCGAAATGTGCAGATTGTCAAGCAACGAGTATGCCAATGGTCAGTGGATTGGAAAGGAACGGAGGAAGTGTTTACTTTAAGATGAAACAGGAACCTCATCGCCTGTGGCCTTTCCGTTTATTTGCGTCTGAATGAAGCGCGACGATTCCCCTCCTCAAAGTCGAAAACTCCCCCTCTTTGGGCCAGCGACCTTCCCCTGATCCTCCCTGAGCTGAAGAGGTCCCTTGTGAATCCGACCATGGGTGGGTGACCCCAAAAAAATCCTTGCATAATTTTACAAGGGTGCTAGGATACGGAAAGGGAGGAGGTGATTCGTTTATCAGGGACCTTTAGAATTTGTGCTTTCACAAAGTCATTGTTCATTTGGAAGGTCGCTCCCGCGGAAAACCTCACACCTCTCGTTTATCTAAATACCTCGCCTAAAGGTCCAGGACAGAGGAAGAATCCGACCAGAATAAGACCGAAAAAGCCAAAGTCCGAGTAATCGGATGACGGAAAGCCACGGGTCCAGGAGGGAAGACCCCAGAGCTTTCGAGATCGGGTACCACAAGTCTTCCTTGATAGCCGGGTTGCCGAAGCGAACAGGTGACCCGGTTTTTTTGGAGAATCCATGGAACTCAGAGAGCCTTTCTGTGGATAGTTTCCCCAGTGAACTTATTCAGAAGTGGGGGGGAGAGAAATGAAACGAAAAACAAGACCTTTAGCCAGAATTCTCTCCATTCGCAATCGGCTGACGAGACGCTACCGTCTCTTCGAATTGAGATCTGACTTCATTGACGAAGAAATCGCCGTCAAGAAGGCCAGAGGGAATGGGACGTGTCGGACCATCGCCATTTGCAACCAGAAGGGAGGCGTTGGAAAGACCGTCACCGCCATCAACCTGTCGGCGCGGTTGGCGGCAGGGGGGTTCCGAACCCTCTTGATCGACCTCGACCCGCAAGGCCACAGCGGCCTCGGCCTGGGGCTGGATATCGACAGCCTGGAGCATTCGGTCTATGACGTCCTCCTAAACGGGAGATACCCGATCCGGGATGCCATCATCCCGCTACGATCAAACCTGGAAATCCTTCCATCCAATATCGATCTGGCAAGCGCTGAGCTGGAGCTGGCAAGGTTCAAAAAAAGAGAAAGACGCCTCAAGCGGGTGATTGAGGGCCTCAGGGAGAGCTACGACTATATCGTGATTGACTGTCCGCCTTCAGCCGGGATTTTGACCGTCAACGCTCTGGTGGCGAGTCAAATCGCGATTGTTCCCGTCACGCCCTCCTGGCTTCCCATCCAGAGTCTTTCCAGGGCCACTGAGGTGTTGATGGCGCTCAAGGAGTCACTCCTCCTTGACATCACGGTCTTTTACCTCATCACCCTCTTTGACAGACGACCGAAGGAAGCCCGGAGCCGGAGGGAAAACCTTGAGCAAACCCACGGCCAACACCTTCTCAAGACGGTGGTGCGGAATAACACGAGGTTGGATACGGCCACCCGAAAGGGGCTCCCCATTTTCGATTATGATCGGCGCTGTCCAGGCTCTCAAGACTACGCGGCTCTTGCCGAGGAGATCATTGCCCTCGAATCCGGACAAGACAGGGGAGCGGATAGGCGGATTCTCGAGTAGCACGCTCTCTCGCATAGCCTCTGACTCCTCTGCAAAAGGAAAAACTTAAGGTTCCCGTACTTTCTGAGCCGGCAAACCAAAACCATCCGTTCGAGTGGGAGGGAAACCTACGGACCCAGGGTGAGGTTCGGTCGATTGCCTTTGCTCAAATACCTGAAAAGGAGGTAGGAGCCATGCCAACGTATATCATGCTTCATCATTACACACAGAAAGGGTTAGAGAACATCAAACAGAGTCCGGCTCGGCTGGAGGCGGCCAAAAAAGCATTTCAGGACCTCAATGCCGAGTTGAAACAGTTCTACCTTGTGGCGGGCCAGTACGACATCGTTACCATCAGCGAAGCGCCGGACGATGAGACCATAGCCAAGTGCGCTCTCAGTCTCGGTTCCAAGGGGAACGTCACCACCGAGACCCTCCGCGCCTTCACAGAGGAGGAATACCGGAGGATCATCGGTGGACTACCCTGACAATTGCCGTAGGGCATACGTGGGGGCTTTTCTGGTTTGACCGAAGCCAACAAAGCCAAAGTCCGAGTGATCGGATGACGGAAAACACTTGGGGGATAATAAAAGGGGGTACAACATGGCAAAAGTCATGAGATGCAGAGATGTTGGCATGGACTGCGATTTTGTGGCCCGTGGAGAAACTGAAGAAGAGGTTTTGAAGCAAGCCGCCCAACATGCCGACATGGCCCACGACCTCAAGGAGATTCCAGATGAGGTCCTCGCGAAAGTGCGTGCGGCCATTCGCGATGAATAATGAGGCTGGAAACGCTTTGCCGAAAATGATTCTGGAACTCCTGGCAAGCCTTGGCTGTGAGTCGGCCTAGAATCGGCGAGCTCGACCGCAAAAAACTTGACAGGCCTTCTCAAAGTGCTAGGATAAAGCTGTTCTTGCTCATGCCACCGGGGGGTTGAAAAGGCTTAAGCGGGCTGGAAGCGGAAGTTGACCTGAAAAGCCTGCTTTTTCTCGAGATCGGGGAGCGGGGGCTTTTATACTTTGATCCAATTGACAAAGCCAAAATCCGAGGGATCGGATGACGGAAAGCCACGGGTCTGTTGAGGGGGATAGATCCCAAGGCTTCTAGGTTACGGCATCAAAACAGAGCCGGGTTGCCGAAGCAAACAGGTAACCTGGCTTTTTTGGATCGAAATCCCCCAGATCTTGAATCTCCAAGTATCTCAATTCGCAGCATAGGGTTACGATGAAATCCATTGCTGCGAGCGGGGCGTATCGTCGTGAAGGGCACCTATTCGTTGCGAACACTAGAGGATCTGGGACCCGGGGATCATCTCTGTTGCCTTTACCAGACGGAGGAAGAACATCGTGCACTGCTCACTCCCTTCTTGCGCCACGGGCTCGAGCAGGGCGAGAAAACGATCTACGTCATGGATGTGCGCACAGCGGACGTGGTGCACGGATACCTGCGGGACGATGGGATCGATGTCGAATCATATCTGGAAAAGAGGCAACTCAGCATCATCGGATTTGAAGACGCTTATATGAAAGCAGGCGTTTTTGACCCAGATGGGATGATCGCCCTGTTACGAGAGCAGACGGAGCGCGCGTTGGCTGAAGGTTACAGCGCTCTGCGCGTCACCTGCGAAATGACGTGGGCGCTAAGGGACCTCCCGGGCTCCGAGCGATTGATGGAGTATGAAGTCAAGCTGAACGAGTTCTTCGCGCAAAGTAAATGCCTCGCCATCTGCCAATATGATCGGCGGCACTTTGAGGCGGGAATTCTCCTGGATGTCGTGGCCACGCATCCCTTGGCGGTCATCGGCACCAAGGTCGTTGATAACTTCTACTACCAACCGCCAACGGATCTTTTGGGTCCCGACCCCCAGAGGGCAGAATTGGAGCGTCGTCTGGATAATCTGATTGCTCGTGAGCATTCTGAGGAGGCCATGGGGAAGACCGAGGAGCGGTATCGCACGCTGGTTGCGAGGATGAATGAGGGACTGAGCATCATCGACGAGCACATGGTCATCAAATACGCGAACAAGCGGTTCCTTAGGATGATAGGCTATTCTGAAGATGAGACCCTAGGGCGGCCTGTGACTGATTTTTGCGATGAGACCAATCAAAAGATCCTGCTCGGGCAATTTGAGAAGCGAAAAAAGGGCGGCCGGAGCCGTTACGAGGTCGAATTTACCGGGAAGAACGGGCGACAGATACCTACACTCGTTTCCCCAGAGCCCATTTTCGAGGATGGGGGAGGGTTTAAGGGTGCCTTTGCCGTCACCACGGATATCTCCGATCTGAAGCAGAGAGAAAAGGAATTGGAGATCAGTCGGAGCAATCTCGAGGAAGCCAATACCGCTTTGCATGTCCTATTGGAAATGAGGGAGGAAGATAAGACAGAACTCGAGGAAAAGGTGCTAGTTAACATGAGGCGACTGGTCCTTCCGGTTTTGGAAAAACTGAAAGCAAGCCCTTTGGACGCTCGACAGTCGGCCTATTTGGACATCCTTGAGTCGAATCTCAACGCCATTGTCTCGCCCTTCTTACACCGGCTGTCTGCGAGACATCCAAGCCTGACTCCCACAGAAATGCAGGTCGTAAACCTCATAAAAGAGGGCAAAACCACCAAAGAGATCGGAGAAGTAATGACGCTATCCCCTCGGACGATTGAGACGCATAGGAAAAATATCAGAAAGAAGCTCGGCATAAAGAAAAAGAGGCGAAACCTGAGATCCCAGCTCATGAGTTTTGAATAATGGGTATTTCCCCTCCGTTTTTTCTACCGAATAATTCCGTCTTGTTATTCCCCCACATTGTGGTATCCACTAAAACTAAAAGCTCTAATCTAATCATCAATCCCACATCAATTAATGACAGAAAGCCGCGGATCGCTGAGGGCCATAGAGATCCCTGAAAAAGACGGCCGGAATGCTGAAGTGAGTCGGTGATTCGGTCGTTGTTGGTTGACCATATTTTCCGGAGGAATGGACATGAGACAAACGCAAAGCCATTGGCTAATCGAATTTGCCAATCGGTGGAAGGATGCGTTGGAAAGCCCATCGCGTGAGGTCGAAAAAACGGTGATCTTCAGTAAAGAGGTCCATCGTGTCTTGGAGGCGGCTGCGCAGACGTTGAGACAACGACGGAAAAACCCAGAAAGCCGAATCAAAAATGATCACCAGCGGTTTGACCCGACGTTTTTTGCCCACATCGAAGAGGCGAGAGCTCACATGAAACCTCGGTTCATTGTGCCAGACCTGGAGGAGACGAGCCATGAAAATCATGAGCTAGATTCCTGCGCAAGGCTTGAATGGGAGCCGGACTTGGGGGAAGCACATCGGGGCACAATGACCTGGTATTACCTGCAAGTCGCCAATTTTCTTTGCCAACCTGATCTCGTTGAGGCCCTGAGACAGTGTCCATGGTGTGAACGGCTCTTCTTATCAACTCATAAAGCAAAAAAGTACTGTTCACGGAAGTGTAAAGCGCATGATGAGTACGAGAGGCGGTATCGAAAAACAAGAAAAAGAAGGTGGAAGATACGAGAGCCAGGAATATTCGAGATCGTAAGAACAGAGAACGGGACAGGAAAGGCAAGGCCTCTCACCACAACGAAGTAAGCGAACAAGTTCGGTGATTTTGAATCCATCCGATCCCGAGACGTCATCTCGTTGAGAAACAAAGAGGTTCGGTTTTTTGAGACATCAGTTCGTGTATGATACCTGATCGGACGCCATTTGATTCCCGAGGACCTGTCATGAGCTGAAAAGGCCGGAACAGCTTGGATCTGGGGTTGATTTCATGGCCTAGTCTTTTCAAAGGAGAGAAGGGTAGGCCTTTTTTGGGTGGACAATCCCAACCAGGAGGATCATGAGACCACGGATCTTCCAAATTAAAGATCAGGTGAACACAGCGAGAGGCAGGTGTGAATTATTCAGCCTTTCATCCACCGAAAAAAGAGGAGAAGCAGATGATTAAGAAAACGATGCTACCAGTGCTCTTTACGATCATTTGGCTTTTGGCGATCCCTTCACGCTCAATGGCCGGGGACCTGTTCTGGATAGATCTCGAGACGTTGGAGGGCACTCGGAGCCTATCAGGCCCCCATGTCGCTTTTGTCGAGAGAACCCGAGACAATCATAAAACTCGATGCGCGCTCTATATCATCAACAGCGCTGGCTACACTTCAACGTCCCGGTTTACCGATACCGATAATGATGGAGGACTAGATGTGACAGAGATCTGGGCGGGGAGGGTATTCCTGGAGGATTGGCGATACGAGTATCCAGTCAGACCGTATTTCCTGGTCCAGTCGGGGGTTCCAAATTCTGCGGCAAGACGGGACTATCAGACGCTATTGCAGGCAGCCGACCCGGCAACCCAAGATGAAATCTGGGGGGCAGTTCGAAATCTGTTGAGGCGCCCGTGAAGTCGGGAGTGACGTGTATTGTCTCCAGTAATGGGTATTTCCCCTCCGTTTTTTCTACCGAATAATTCCGTCTTGTTTTTCCCCCACATTGTGGTATGCATGAAGGGTCTGTTGTAACCAATCGATCCAGGATCATTATCGCCGATAAAGCCAGAATCCGAGCGATCGGATGACGGAAAGCCACGGGTCTGCAAGGGGGGCAGGATCTAAAGGCTTCCGAGTGACGGCATCAAAGCAGAGAGCCGGGTTGCCGAAGCAAACAGGTAACCCGGTTTTTTGGGTTTGTTGAGGTAGTCTAGTTTATGACTCAGTCCAGAAAGGAGGTGTGAGATATGGGGTCTCTGATGACAACCATGAAGAAAAGGATTGAGAATCAGTCCTCTGCATCAATTGCGCTTTGCTTTATGATACTTCTCCAAGGTTGCATGGCAGCCCCCGTCGCATACCCAGTGTTGGTCGGGGCACAGTACGCAATGTACGGCTGGCATGGTTTCAAAGTTGTTCAGATGAGTACTGGAGGGAGTGCTGAGGTTCGGTTTAAAGATTCTGAACTCTCGTTTGACGATCAAAG
The DNA here is from genome assembly GCA_964347335.1 of uncultured Thermodesulfobacteriota bacterium. Taxonomy (GTDB): domain Bacteria; phylum Desulfobacterota; class BSN033; order WVXP01; family WVXP01; genus WVXP01. The sequence goes on along the minus strand of CAYFYO010000080.1, from coordinate 1,803 downwards.
GGCGTTGTCTTCACTTGAATGTCTTGCGGTTTATCCCGGGGGAGAAAAGAACGTTAAGCTGGCAGAGGCCTTAGCGAAAAGTAGCTACTGGCGTATTATCACGCCTTATTCAGTAGAGACAACCTTACCTGATACATTCAGATTTGGGGCTTTTGAGCGTATGACTGAACAAGAGCAAGTGCAGTATGCCTGCGGGGTGGGCGAGGCTTTGAAGGCTGATGGTGTGTTGGTTTATCTAGAGAAAGGCTATGGTTCTGATATTAGGGGCTTTTTTTCACCGAAGAGGAGTGAGTCAATCACGAAATTTGAGGTCAAAGTGTTCTCCACGACATACCAAAAAGCTCTTTGGGTGAAAGAGGGCAAAATTGTCTGGAAATGGGGTGCCAGGGAACCGCCTCCACAGGATGAGATCGATCAAATAACAGCTTCAGCCGTTGCAGAAAAGCTTTTGAGCGATTCTGGGAAAGAATAGGAAGTACCGTTTCCGGGGTCCCTCTTGATTCATTTGGGTCTTGTGAAACGACAGCCTTAGGAATCGGCTAACAATACGATTCCTGACTTAATTGTCACTTGTGAAGGGAGAAAGAGCGAGCTGCTTTGGAGACTCACTCAAACATTGGGGGAATGGCTATGAAACCAAGAGGTAAGAGTGAAAGGAGGGACGTGAAAGGAGGGACGTTGGTAGGAATTGAAGGTTTTGCTGAAAGTTCCCCGCTGCAAGTGACGTGAAGGGCAGGGCCAATAAAGGCCCTGCCTCCCAATGCCGATAAAGCCAACCCATCCCTTAAGTTGGCACGGGAAGTTTGAGGTATAGGGCGTGCCGAAGTACAGAATTCTGGAGGGCATTAGACGGAAAACAACACCAAGGAAAGGAGACGATCATGAAGAGAAACGCTTTAACGGTCATTGTAGGTGTTCTATTGATTCTCTATGCGTTGACGAATTTTGGTGCAGGATTCGGACAGTGGACTAAGGCTAAACTGGTCAGTGGAACTGCTTCACTTGCCTCTGGTCTCGGCGAAATGGCAGGAGATAAAGTTGGTGCCGCAAAGGTACGTCGTGAGGGGGGATCAGTCAGTGCAGTTTTGTACCTCATCGCCATATTCATTTTGGCAACGGCGGTTTTGGATATTGTGGCAAGTATTGGATTGTTCGCAGGAAAAAACTGGCCATTTATCATTCTCATATTAGCAGCAATTTGCGGTATCGCGGTTGAGATTCAAGACACCGCTGAAGATGGCTTCGGAATAGGGAAAGCTATCTTCTTTGGCATAAATGCGCTTGTTTTAATAACAGCTTTTTCCGCCCGTGAATCCAGATTGGATACAGATCCGTGAAAAGATGGGAGCAATCATAGTTTATTACGCAACTTGGATGATCGCAGAGGAATGTTAACACTTCCGATCTTAACTAACCATGAGAGGGGACGGCTACCGAATCCAATAGGGGGTCCCGCTTTATTCTCAATGAGCACTGTAGAGGTACTAGGATGCAACCCATTGAGCAACAAGGCTTGGCTATCTGCGTAAGGGCTTTACCTATATTTAGGGGCAGAAGGCGAACCTTCTTTTTTTTATCAGTCCTGGCTAGTTGCATTTTTCTGCTGAGCCAAGACCAATCCGTCGGATCCGCAGACATAAGCATCGAAGGTACGCTTTCAAAATCACCATATGGTTCTGCCAAAGCAAGCAAATCAGTTCCTGTAGTTCCAAATAAAAGTATCGTTACGGGAAAGGTTCTTGGTTACTGTGCTGTTTCATCTTCAATCCTAGATATCAAACCAAATCAAACAATATACAGCCT
>CAYFYO010000079.1:11010-17116 GCA_964347335.1 uncultured Thermodesulfobacteriota bacterium | reverse complement strand
TGATGTTGAGTCTATTGTACAGGGCGGCTAAGACCTTGTATACAAAGACCGCAATCACCAATCCCCCTACAGGTGTTCCAAACCAGCACGCAACGACTTTACCTAGACCCACCAAGTTAAGCTGGCGATTAAGAAGCCCGATCCCCAATATCGCCCCGACAGCCGCTTGGGAAGTAGAAACGGGAAGGCCCAAAATCGTCATAACCGATACAGCAGCAGCCGCCGCAATCGAGGATACAACCGCCTGCCGCAAGGTCATCTGGGTCAATCCCGTGTATGTCTCGATACCTGCATCACCCTCCAACAGTGCCCCAATGAGAACAAAGATGGAAGCCAAAACGGCAGCAGTCCAAAATTTAACCATTCTTGAGGAGACCGCCGAGCCAAAGACATTTGCCGCGTCATTGGCCCCAAGTGACCACCCCAGGAATATTCCCCCCAAAAAATAGAGCACTACACCCGCCTTTTAACACTCACAATGTAAACACGTCGGGAAACCCGGTCGGCCTGATCTGAAATCTCCCCAAGCTGAATGACCATTTCCTTGAGTTGAAGTTTTTGAAATGGCTCCAGATCCGACTCGAAAATCTTGGTAATAATTCGTCGCTCGATGTGATCGCAGTGACTTTCGTTATTATCGATGGTGAGAACCAGGGACCTAATATCCTCAGACTTTCTGAAAAGTGCCTCCACCTGTTTCGTTACAAGCTGGCAACACTCTAGAGAAACTCGCACCAGCTCTTTAACATCCAAGATGAGGAAACTCGGAATTTTCAACTTTTGAGTCTGAATCATGTAAAGAACAAGCTCGAACAGGTTAGGTATTTGGTCAATCGCCTCAAGGAGCCCCAAAATGTCACCTCTGGACTCCGGAATTAAGGCCTTAGCATACATCACCGTTTCGATCTCATGGCGGATGTCATCGGCCTTCGACTCGACCTTATGCGTCTGTTCGATCAGAAAGTCAAAGTCCTCACAAAAACCCTTTTCATAATAGACGTCGACGGCCCTTTGAAAATTCTCTTGAGCGATCCTCAGGTTCTCCAGATAACTGTAAATCAACGATTCAATCTGCCTTTCCCTCTTGAAAAAGAATTCGAGCATAACACTCGCCTTTCAAACAGATTTGGATAGAGTCCTGGCTACGTGATGAAAACGCCGGATATGGAAAGATGATAGAATATCACTTTTCTGCCTGGTTGAGCAAAACCGGTTGAATACAGACAGGATAAACAATATAAATTAAAGCACACGGTTTCATTACTCGACCTAATTTTCGTTAAACAAGCGATTCACCGAATCGAGTATGAACTTCCATCAACTCCGAATATTTTATGCGGTTGCGAGGTACAAGAGTTTCACACGGGCCGCAAAAGAACTCCTTCTCACCCAGCCTGCTGTGAGCATTCAGGTCCAACAGCTTGAAGAGAAATACCAGATTAAGCTCTTCGATCGAGTTGGGAAAAAGGTCATCCTGACGGAAGGGGGCAAAATTCTCTTCAGCTACGCGGCGAGCATTCTCGATCTATCGAGGCAGGCCGATTCAGCCCTCCAAGATCTCCGGGGACTCAAAACAGGCAACCTGACAATTGGTGCAGGCCTTACGCTCGGTGCTTATTACGTGCCCAAAATCATCGAGCGATTCTCGAAGAAGTACCCCCAAATCTCCATCCAGATGCGTCTAAGCAATTCTTTCCAGGTCATTGAAAACATCCTCTCCTTCAAGGACGACCTGGGTTTTGTGGCCCGTGTTCATCACCAAGAGAAGCTGGCTGTCATTCCCTTCTTCAGGGAGAACCTCGTCCTCGTCACATCCAGTAAACATCCCGTGGCAAGGAAGAAGACCCTCTCAATTCATGAAATCGAGGACGAACGGTTCATTCTCAGGGAGAGAGGCTCTGCGACGCGTGAGGTCGTAGAGGAAACCCTTCGAAAGTCTCATGTAGCGATTCGGCTGGTTATGGAACTGGGAAGCAACGAGGCGATCAAAGCAGCGGTTCGGGCGGGTCTCGGCATGTCGATTATCTCCAGCCGTGTCGTCGTTGAAGAGGTAAGAATGAAGACAGTCGCAACCCACACGTTTTCAGATGCCAGTATAGAGCGAGATCTCTTTATCGTCCATCACAAGGAAAAATATCTCTCCGCTCCTGTCCGGGAGTTTATTCGGTACGCAAAAAACGAATTCAAATGACCCTCTTTCCTCACACCCTCGATTTCATGGTGGCCATTTCGAGCTGGTCGGCAGCGTCCTCTGCCCGGTCAGAGATCTCCACAATCGTGTCGAGGCACAGTCTCAAATGGATCTTGTGACCGTAGTCGAGGGAAGAGGTGAAGATCTGCCGGGTCAGGTCCCACTCAATTTTATCAACGTCAGACTCCTTGATCCCGACTTGTTTCGCCTTTTCCCGGATGAAATCGACATCCCCCTCTACTTCAATGTAGGCCGATAGGCCCTCTTTGAGGGGTTCCAGAATCCCAAAAGATTCTCGCGCCACGCGAAGGAATTCATTTTTCATGTCCTGAGGAATCTCAGGACGTTGATCTAGGAAGAAATCGCAACAAGCCTCTGCCGCATCATCCACCTTGTCTATACTTTCGACCAATCTATGGATATCTTCCCTGAGGGTGGGGAGATAAGCCCCCGAGTAAAGCCTATCTCGAATTTTGTAGCGAATAAAATCTGCTTGCGTCTCTAGGTCATCGACCTTCAGGGCCAAGGCCTTGGCATCGGAAATGTTACCGCTCAGGTAGGTTTCGATACACTTCATGGCCGTTGCCAGCGACTCCTCAACCGTATTCAGATGCTTGGCGATGAGATCGATCACCTCTTTTTCTTTTTTGAAAAGCACTTCACTCCCTCCTTCGAAAGGTATGGTTAAATATCGACCCCTTGAGGATGCCTCCCCCAATTTATCACGATCCACATTTTGGGGCCCTCAAAATTCCTTACCCGTAAGGCCGCGCCCTCCCTCCTCATTTCAAATGAAAAATGACCGATACAAAACAAAAGCGGACAGACCAGCAAAACATGGCGTCAAGACCCATCCGATGAGTACGGTCAGGATCGTATTCTTACTGATTGCTCTGGTGCCTTTTACGAGACCAGTCCCCGCCACGGCCCCAACGATGGCCGAGGAGGTGGACACAGGGATTCCCAGCATGGAGAATAGGTGAATGCCAAAAGCCGAAGAAACCTGGGCAGCAAAGGCACTCGGAAGATCAAGGGGCGTAATGCCTTTTCCAACCGTATCGGCTACCTTCCTCCCATAAGTCATGGCACCAAGGGCCAAGGCACCTCCTCCAACGGCAACCAGGATTCTTGGATCAACGGCACCGAGGTTGGCGATAGGTCCTACGGCGTTACCAGCGTTGTTTGCTCCCATGGAATAGGCCACATAGCAGCCCGAGAGAATCGCCAGCCACCCCAGAAGGTTCTGAACGAGGATGATGGATCCTCCTGGCCTCCTGAGAATGAATCCGACCAAATGGCTGATCGCAAAAGAGAGGACCATGGTTAAAAGGGGGCAGATCACCCAGCTCTCGACGATGATAATGGACTTTGAGAAATCGACATTTGCGCCAACAGCCAATCCAATACCAAAGACCCCCCCGACCATGGCCTGAGAGGTGGAAACAGGAATCTTCATAAAAGTGGCCAGGGTCACAAAAAAACCCGCACAGATAAGCGCAACAAAAATCGCCGTGTAGGGAAGCTCCTCGGTGACGATCCCCTTCCCGATCGTCTCCATCACGTAATGCCCTTGGAGAAACGCCCCGAGGAGGGCAAAAAGGGCGACCAAAAGAGCAGCTCTCCAATACCGTATGAGGCCAGCACCGACAACGGTTCCGATGCAATTTGCGGTGTCGTTGGCGCCGATATTCCAACCCACATAGACTCCACCGAGCAAGAGCAGGTAAATGAATGTCAACTCGATCGCCAGATCCTCCGTCTCGTCGCAGGTACGATATGCTCCTAAATCGCCTTCTTCATCAATTCCCCCAGGTCCCAGGGAACCGCAGCGACCTTCACGCCCGCTTGCCTCAGCGCTTCAATCTTGCTTTCAGCGGTTCCACGGCGCCCTTCCACGATGGCACCCGCGTGACCCAGGCGTTTGCCCTCTGGTACATTGCGTCCAGCAATGAAGGCCACGGCAGGCTTGGTCCCTCTCTCGCCGATATAAGCGGCAAGCTCCTCCTCCATGGTTCCGCCGATCTCACCCACAAAAGCAACTCCGGCGGTTTCGGAGTCATTCTCAAATATCCTATAAATATCGAGAAAGGTCGACCCCACGACCCCGTCACCGCCGATGCCAACCACCGTGCTCTGTCCCAACCCTGCCTCCACAAGGCTCGCCGTGATCTCCGTGGTCAGGGTTCCACTCCGAGATGCGACCCCGATATTCCCGGCCTGGACATGGTGCGTATCCAAGATCCCAAGCTTGCACTGATCCACACTCACAACGCCCGGGGTGTTCGGACCGATAATCGTGACCCCTTTCTCGGCGGCTTCGGATTTGATGACCATCGCGTCGTGAAGGGGGACCCCTTCCGTGACGACCACGACCGTTCTGATCCCCCCATCGATGGCTTCGAGCGCGGCATTCTTGGCCAGAAGCCCCGGCACAAAGACCCCGGAGGCGTCGACCTCGTGGTTCTCGAGGGCTTGCCGAACCGTATCGTAAACCGGAATCCCATGGACCTTTTCCCCGTATTTGCCGGGGGTGACGCCGGCAACGATATGAGTCCCGTATTCCAGCATGAGCCGCGTGTGAAAGACGCCCTCGTTTCCTGTAATCCCCTGAATGAGAACGCGTGTCTCTTTGTTGATGAGTATGGACATGGCTCTACCCTCGCTTGGCCAGCTCGACGGCTTTTTCGCCTGCGATCCGATCGTTCTCATAGATCGGTATCCCGAGACTGCTCAGGATCCTCCTTCCCTCTTCCGCCCCGTTTCCCCTCATAGAAACGATTAGGGGCTTTGTGACACGGCCCTTCTCGATGGCCGCGGCCAGACCCTGAGCGATAACATCGCACCGGGATATGGATCCAAAGAAGTTTCCAAAGATCACCTTGACCTTGGGGTTCTTGAGCACAATTTCGATGGCCTGCTCTGCCTTCATGTACGTCCGGCCGCTCACCTCGAGAAAATTGGCCGGTTCTCCTCCATAGTAGCGGAGAATATCCAGGGTGGTCATATTGAGACCCGCTCCATTACCGATCACCCCGATCTCACCATCCATCTCCACATAACCCAGGTTGTGGGCTCGAGCCTCCTGCTCCAGATCGGTGAGGAATTCGTCATCCTGCCGGATCTCAGGGTGACGTTTAAGCGCCTCGTCGTCGATATTGATCTTGGCGTCAGCCGCGATGAGGCTACCCTCCCGGGTAACAACGAGCGGATTGATCTCGGCAACCTCAGCATCGTACTTCCAGAAGACATCATAAAGTTGACCGAGAATCCTGGCCCCCTGGGTCAGGTTCTTCCCTTGCAGGCCAGCTTTTCTCACGATTTCTGCGGCCTCATAGGGACGGAGCCCCCTTCGAACATCTACCAGTTCCTGAATGATCTGATCTGGGTGCGTCCGGGCGAGCTCTTCGATGTCAATCCCTCCCTTGCCGCTTCCGAGGACCACGGCCTTCCCCTGACTCCTCTCAATGGTCACTCCCAGGTAGAGCTCTCTCTCGATGTCGAGCTTCTCTTCAATCAGAAGGCTCCCGACTTTGAAGCCTCGGATCTGGCTACCAAGGAGTTTCTTCGCATGCGCTTTGAGCTGCGCCTCATTTTCGGCAAATTGAATACCCCCAGCCTTTCCCCGTCCCCCGACAAGGATCTGCGATTTGATCACACTCGGCCCGAGATCTTTGAATATCCTTTCGGCCTCGGTCACGCTCTTTGCGACTCCACCCCTGGGGATGGGGATGCCGTTCTCTTTGAAAATGTTTTTGGCTTCGTATTCAAACAGTCTCATGACGAATCTCTCCTCCTTATTCAGTTCCCCTACAGATCTTTGAAAAATCCCTCTCCGCGACTAGAAATCTTGTTTTGATGGGGTCAGTTGTCGCAAAGAACCACGGACAGCGGACCACGGGCACGATCCACTCTGAG
>CAYFYO010000079.1:0-10910 GCA_964347335.1 uncultured Thermodesulfobacteriota bacterium | reverse complement strand
GTCAGTTGTCGCAAAGAACCACGGACAGCGGACCACGGGCACGATCCACTCTGAGACTTCTCCTCCGGTTTTACAGCCGTTTCGAGCCGAGATCCCCCGCTTCATCCAGGGAATCGTGGGTGCCTTTTAAGATAAAGACCGTAGGGATCGACCTCCTCACGGAGGACTCGAAGCTGCTTTTCTGTAGGTGCCTCCACTTCTTCCACGCTCGACGGGACTTCAGGACGAAAGCCTGTCTCATCCAGCACCCGGTCCACGGACACTCCTGGCATCAGCTTGCCGATCCGGAATCTGCCCGTATCCGGGCTGGACTCCATCACGGTCAAATCGGTGATAACCCTGATTATGGGTTTTGGACTGGTAAGCCCGATCCTTTCACGGTCTTCAGGACCGCCAATGTACCCCGGACTCGTGATGTAATCGCATTTTTCTGGAAACCGTCTCCGCTCATGCCGAGTGATGATGAGAATCTTCCGAGCATGGGAGGCGATGTCATTCGCCCCGCCGCTTCCTGGAAAGCGAGTTCTCGGCTTCCGGTAATCCCCGAGAACGCTAGAGTTGATATTCCCGTATTGATCGATTTGGGCCCCGCCCAGAAATCCCACATCCGCCAGACCCCGCTGCATCAGACATCCGAGGACATCGCGCAAAGAACCGAGACGAACCGCCTTGTGCTGGGCCCGGGAGTCAGAGACCGAGAGAGGCGTCGGCAGGACCAGCGGTGCAATCGGTCCGGTCTCCACGACATAGCAGAGGTGGGGGGCATGGGTCTTCTGGGCAAACATCGTCGAGACGAGCGGGAGCCCAGTTCCGGAAAAGACCACCTCGTGGTCTTCAATGTAACGCGCCGCCTCGATCACCATCAACTCCTCAAGACTGAATGTCCCCATACCCTCCAACCTCCCCTAAAGCATTTCCTCCATGGCCTTCTTTAGGCTCATGAGTCTCTTCACACCACCCACTTTCTTCAGATAATCCTCGAAACATTCACAGTCGAGAACATACTCCTTCAGGTAAGCCTCATAGGCCTTTCCGCCCTCACGGGCACACTTCTGATAGTGAGTCAGGTGTTCGCTATCATAGTCATAATACCGATAGGCCGCAGTGGGATGGGCCCCAAATGGCTGTTCGACCACGGCACTCACGTAGAGATAGGGAATGGTCGTGCGTTCGGGATCGTTTCGAATTCGATCGTTGGGTATGATTTCTTCGCAGCAAACAATGGCGTGCTTTGAGGCTCGCACCATCTCGACATCATGTGCCAAAAAACCTTCGATAATGACATTTCCCATAGGATCTGCCTTCTGGGCGTGGATAATCGCGACATCCGGCGTGAGGGCTGGGAGCAGGACGACCTTTTCTCCTGGGTTCCACGGATTATCGATGGTCTCGGATTTCTTCTCGGTCGACCTTGCCTTTTGGTTCAACATGTCAGAACCGAGGAGGCTTTTGGTTGGCATGAAGGGCAGGCCCATCTCTCCTGCGAGAAACCGACTGACCATTGCCAGATGGCTATAGTCCTCCATTTCCACTGATCCGTCTTCAACAGCCCGGCGCCAGCAAAAGGCGCTTCCAAACCTCTCGAGGTTTCCAGTCCCCGCCTCACATCTCTTGACCAATCCCGCCCCCACCAAGAGATCCATGGATATAGAAAGATTGCATCCACAGAGGGTCAAGTCTTTCTTTCCCTGCCGGACGATCTCATGAGAGATGGCAACGGAGCAACGACCCACGTTTTGACCTCCCAACCCAACGACCGCACCGTCAAAGACGAAGCGTTCAATCGCCTCCCGTGCCGTCATCACTTTATGGTCCGCAGAATTGGCCATTTTGCTGACCCCTTGATTCTCCCTCATCTTTCACCTTTGCCCCTGAGCCTTTCTTAGGAGGCCTCACGCCTACTTTTTCGGAAGCCTTCGTGGGTCCTCGATCTCTTCGACGATACTCCAACCGCTTCCTTTAAGCTTTTTCCACTCATCGAGGTTCTTTCTCCATTCCTCAAGTGTCTTGCACTGGCCCGGTTTGGCAATTTTATGGCGGTCCTTCAAAGATGGTACCGTCCTTTCAGGCGGTCCATCGTAGGATTCCTTCGGCTGCAGGCTCTGTCCGAATAATACCCGAGGCTCTCGTTCCTCTTCCTCAATGGCATGGGCACCACATCCAAAGGCCCGGGTGATGGCCACAATACTCCAGGTCGCCTCTGGAGTGAAGCCGAGATCTAACATCGTGGCACCGACAGCTCCGAGCATATCGAGATCCACGTGTTCCTGGCTCCGCTCCCGCGCCGCTTTCACGATTTCTTTTTGGAAATGGATATACTTGCCGGCCACATCCAGGGCCTCTGCCCTGGCGAACACCCTTTTTGCGGCAGGATCTTTCAGCATGAGGCCCGAAACCCCGAGAATGAGGCTTTCCTGGTTTTCCTTGACCAGAATCCTGGCCATCTCATCGAGGTCCCTCCCCTCCTTTTCGGCTCGGTTCAGGTACCTGTCAAGCATTCTTCCGTGAGTCTGAAAGGCACCATAGGCATGCCCAAATGCAAGGATCGATGCCCCAATTGACTGGGTCAGCAGGTTGTGACCCTTTGCCACGAAGCGGGAGATCGCGGCTGGGCTAGACAAACCCTCATCTAGGCAGAGAATCATCAGGTAGTTCAACATCTTCGCCTCATTGATGAGGGGAATTCGCGCCTGATAGTTGATAAAGATCACATCGGCCAGACCGTACCCCTTTTCAACGAGCTCCGTCGTATCGTACCCCCGGGTGACGATCTTGTCGACCAGCTTGTAAGATATTGTCGAATGCCACCGAAAAGGTTCCCGCTCTACAGGGTCCATTTCTTGTACGCTCCTTTCTCCAGTTCCTTTCTCGCATATGCCTCGCGTTCCTCTTGGGGTGGCACTTGTCGGTCTGGGATGCCATCGTAGACAATCATGGAAAGATCGAGCATCTGAACCATCTTTTCTCCCCTGGAGGCCATCCAAGCCCGGCCCCTCTTCATATTCTCGATGGCATGGCAGGCACAGCTGAAACCTCGACAGATACAGCCGATCGCCCACGCTGCGTTAGGACTGAACCCCAGTTCTGACAAAGCCGTGTTGCCTGCACCGACGACATTGACCCCAATTGGCCGCTTCCCCTCGGCCTTCCGCCGTTTGTCGAAGGCCTCCTCAATGGCCAGCTGAAGTTCGAGGTAGACCCCTTCCAGCCCTAACTCCCGTTGTTTGTTGTGGGTGGGCATGGCTCTTGGGTCTCCATGGATGTGTTGGGGTTGGCCAATTCCCATGACGGGTCGCCCGGCGTCCAGATACTCGTCGACGAGGATCTTGCCCATCTCTTTGAGCGATTTTCCCTCGACTCGCGCCCGTTCGAGGTATTTGTTGAGCATGTAGCCGTGAGCCGCTCCTGGGCCGTGGACGCTCCCGAAGGTCATGATTCCTGCAGCGATCGCGGCAGGGAGCTGGGGTCTCCCTCCCATCGTAGAGATGGCCGCCGCCGCCGATGGCGACATAGAGTGTTCCAGGAACTCGGCCATCTCGTACTCGAGCATCTCCTCCTCACCCTCGGTTGGAATTCGGCCTTGAAAAAGGACAAAAAGTGCGTCACAGAAGGTGTATCCCTCTTCTGCGAGGTCGCTCAGGTTGTATCCCCTCATAACCGTTTTCTCTTCTGTTTTGTACGAGATCTGACTACTCCTCTCCAGCATGGGTTCTTTTTCCACCGAGTTTCCTCCTTTCTCTCCCTTCCTCTTTCTTTTCCTTTGGCCAGCTCGAAAACTGTACAGATTGAGAACCGGATGGACAGAGTCCTTGGTTCTCTCGCCATCGGCAAGATATCATCGTACACCGGTGCTCATGATAATTCAAATTAATAGTATTAATCAAATCAATAAGCTTAGCTTATCATTCTGAGGCAACTCGTGCGGTGTGGGAAGATCTAGGATGGCCCGATGAGATCGTCCAGATCGAGAAGTGAAGTCAGAGACGTGATAATCGGTACAGAGGTCTCAACGGCCGGCCGAGAACGTTCGGCTGAGGCATGCTGAATCCAGATCGGTCGAATTCCCGCCGCCCTGGCCCCACAGATATCGATTTTCCAATCATCGCCGACATAGACCGCCTGTGAGCCCGAGACATCCAATTTCTCCAGAGATCTCAAGAATGGATCGGCGTGAGGTTTGGGTTCTACCCCTCCTTCTCCCGCAATGATGATGACCTCGAGAAACCTCACGAGTTCAGGCATTTGTCGAATGCGATGCCCCCCGGGCACCCCCTCGCCCTGCGTGTTCGTGATCACCGCGAGTCGATAGGCCGAGGAAAGCTCCTCGAGGACACGCTCTGTCTCGGGAAAGGGTCTCGCCTCTCTCTTTATGGTCTCCCAGTAATCGCTTTCCCACTCTTTGAGGAGAACCGGCGGAGGCGCAGGGATTTCATGTTGTCGATACAGGGCCCGCCAGATGGAGATCCTGGAGAATTCAGAACGGGAATGGAATCCACTTCGGTTGTTTCGATATCGGAAAAGAAAGTCCTCCCACGAGGAAAGACCCATATGCCTGAAAATCCGCTTTTGGGCTTCCTTTTCGGCCAGTCGAAACCCTTTGGATTCATCGACAAGGGTCTGACCAAAATCGAAGATGATGGCCCGAATCATGCTGCCCCCCTGCAGCTTTTTCTCTTTTTGAGGTTCCCTGACCACTCCTTTTGCGTGCTTCCCCTTTGGGCCATGGTCAGTTGTCCGTTGTTCGTCCTCTGTCGAGACAGCACCGGGCAACGCACAAAGAGCCACGGACACAGAGCGTTTCTCGGAATGTCTTTCACACGTGCGAAATATTGGGCGCCAGTGTGGACTTTGCCAGGGATCAGATCGATACCCACGCACCGTGGTGTTCTTCCTTGATATATCGCAAACTCAAACAGTGGGATCATAATCACAACGGGTGGATTCGTCAAATCAATATTTCTGTCCGGTTCATGACTGGATAGAATACCCTTCCATCTTTTGACTCTGGTCAAAGAAAGATTCATGGTTTGATGTATATTATGAGAATCAGTGAACCAAGATTGGGTCAGGAACGTTACCATTTACGATTGGAGGGGTGATATTTGAACCTAAGCAGCAAAGAGAGAAAAGATATCCGGGTCCTCATCCGATTCGTTCATCTCTTCTGTCGGGAAAACCACTCTCAGGATGATAAAAAGCCGTTTTCTGTTCCCTTCGAAGAGGCCGCTTCTCTGATCGACCGTGGGGTTGAGTTGTGCGAATCTTGCTCAGAGCTCCTGGCATATGGCATCCGGAAACGTTTTCGGTGTCCCCATGATCCCAAGCCCATGTGCAAGAAGTGCGAAACCCAGTGCTATAGCCGAAGGTATAAGGAGGGGATTCGGGAGGTGATGAAATTCTCCGGCCCTTATCTCATCAAAAGGGGGAGGCTGGATCTACTTTATCACTATCTGGCATGACCCTCGACCATGCCTGGCTTGTCTCTCAGAGAATATACCAATACCCCGAGTTTCAGATGAATTCTTGGAAACTTCTGTCCGTTGCTCGTTGTCCGCAGTTCGTTGTTGAAACACCGGGCCGGGTGAACTCGGGAAGATCGGAGAGGTCGTTCGGGGTAACTTCTTCTATTCCGAATGATCTGAAACTGTGGCGACAACTGGCCACGGACAACGGACCCCCGCCATCAGGATTTCTTAATGGGCTCCATGAATGAGAATGGGAAGGCACCTCACACAGACCCACTCCAGTTTGCCTTTGTTCTCACATTGAAGCAGGACCGCTTGGTCGCTCGTCACACCACAGTTAAGGCACGTATGATCTGTTTTCTTGTCCTCCAACTCGCTCCTCCTCTGGAGAGATACCTCCGTTAGGATTTCTCTCTTTTGAGTACCATGGTGACCATGACCACAAATTGGCCATCCCCTGGATTCCTGGGACTTATGGGCACGTCTCCTTTGCAAAAGGCAATCGACCCTTCGTTGAACTCCCGCTCCTCATCACCCATCAGGAGCTTCCCTTTCCCCTTGACGGCGTAGATCACCATTTCGACGGCCCCTGGATGCTCGTGAACCGGCATCTCCTGCTTTCCATCGAAACAGAGGAGCATAACGACCGATTTTTCTCCAACGTGAACCTGTTTTGGGACAAAATTGTCTTTTGAGAACTCCATGAGTTCACTGATATTTTTCGTTTCCAAGGTCTTTCTCCTTTTCTCCTAATTCAGCTTTCTCTTTACGAAAGTGACCCTTTCGGCACACGTATTGAACAGGTGATAACCCGAACCTCCTTCTTCCACGATGCGAAGCATCAAATCAGGATTCGTCATGCGAATCCCTGCCATGAGATCCACACCCCTGCTGAAATACACATCGGGAACCATACTCGATGTCGGGCCAATGACCGCCACCCGAGCCTCCGGCCGTGTCTGCTCGAGGAGGCCATCGAGCGTATTATTCACAATCGCAGCGCCTGTGATGACGATCACATTCGAATCTGGAAGGACTTTCGAGGCGTCTGCCGTCGGCCGAAAGTATTTCATCTCGTCCGGTCTCAACGCGTCTGGGGTCCTTTCAAGAATCACAAACCGACCTCTCTGACCCTTGAACCTCCGAATATAGGGAGTAAAAGCTCCCACCAAGCAGATACGGTCATCTGGTGTGACATCAAGGAAATCGAGACCATCCGGGCCGTAATGGACTTCATAGTCTTGCTCTATTCCCTCTTCAAAGAGAAAATGAGACAGGGCATTGACCATGGCGATACCGATCGCACGCTTCAGGACATTGGGACTCGAGGCATACCCGAGTACATCATCGACGGTCTTGCCCGTAAGCTTTCCAGCGTCGGGCATCCGGGCCGCCGATTTGGGGCAGCAGACTGCCTCGGGGATCTCCCCAGCTGGAGTGAAGGCCACCCCTGCATGGCCACTGTTCAACTTCACCCCTGTGAAGAATATTCCAACCCTGAGCGCTTCAATGGCGAGAGGGTTTGCCCGTCCATCCATCTTCGACTGAATGAATCGGACGGTTTCCTCCAGGAGATCCATGCTTGTCATGGAACTTATTCCCCCAGTTCGTTGAGTTCCTTCACGATTTTCTCCGGGTCTATGTTGTGCATCATGGCTCCGAAAGAAATCGACTCGACTTTCATCCCTGGACAGGTGAAGCATCCCTGACCAAAGTATTTCTCGATAACCTTGATCGCTTCAGGATTCTCCTTGAGAACATCTCCAATAATGCTATCCTTGGTGATTTTTTTCGCTTCTGCCATTTTGTGAAACCTCCTTGCTCAAATTGAGATGAACTTACTCTTCGTGAGGTAAAGGGATCAGGCTCTTCCAAATGTTGTAAATAAAAATGACCATGGAAATTCCCAAAACAATCGAAGATAGCCCGCCCAGAACCTGGAACGTCTGTCCTCGCAAACCGGCATCCAAAACCCAGAAGAGAGACATCCCCAGAAGGCCAACGTTGGCCAGCCAAACGTGGACGTTGGCGAGCGTGGGACTGTACAGGGGCCTTCCCGTAAACCTGGGCAGGATGTGATATCCAACACCAAAGATCATGAAGGAAACGAATCCAACCAGGTTGAGGTGCGTATGAGCCCTGCCAAACAGGGCAATCGAGTCTTCATGGATACCCATCACCACGCCCAAAACAACTCCGATCGCTAAATAGACGAGACTCGCCTGGACAAAAAACCTCGCATATCGATCCATGCTTTCGTTCCTCCCATCCTTTATTATTGAGAATAATCGGTTTTTCCGAGAAATGCCTTGATCTAGGTCAATTCCAGACGAATTTGTCTGAGGCCTCCAAAAACCGTTCATGGGCCCTCAGACGATGGACACACACTTCTCAGGTTTGCAGCGCCCTTGTGTAATCTTATCCTTTTTCTTCAGGGGATGGGAGATCTGCTAGACTACATAGGGGCACTATAGCGTGATGCCTGAGGAAATCTCTTCTAGAGCTTCTCGATTGAGGATGATGATTCTCTTCCCCTCCACCCGGATAATCTTTCGGTCGCTCAGTCTTCTGAACGCCCGGGAGAGCGTCTCACTAATCGTCCCCAGCCTCGATGCCAACTGCATCTTGCTGACTTCGAGTTCGATGACGATCCCCTCTTCCTCTTTTCGGCCCGACCGAATACACACGTCCAGCAGATACTTTGAAACCCTGGCAGAGACGTCCTTCAAGGAGAGTTCCTCGACCAAGTCGACGAATCTCCGCAACCAGAACGACAGGCTCCCAATCATATTGAGGCTGAGTTGAGGGTTTTTCTGGATGAGACCCAAAAACTGGGCCTTGGGGAAATATAGGACCCGGGTTTGGGTGAGCGCTTCTGCAAATGCAGGATAGGTCGAACCGGTGAAAAGCGCCGCCTCTGCAAAGGCATCGGTCGGAAAGATGAGATGAAGAATCTGCTCTCTTCCGTCCACCGAGAGCTTGTAAACCTTGACTTGGCCCGAAAGATTGACAAAGAAGCCGGTGGCGTTCTCGCCTTCTGAGAATATGAGCTCCCCCTTGCGATAGGTCTTCAGGATGCCAACAGCCTCGATCTTGCCGAGTTCCTCCTCGCTTAGACCCGAGAACAGGGGGGACTTCTTAAGAATTTCCCGTTTGTCCATGGCGACCCTGCCCCAATCATTCTGTTTCAACCATCATAGGATAACTCTCCGTGAATGAAAAGAAAAAAGAAACAACCAGCCTTTTCGTGGTTGCCGAGACTCCCTTGTCTTATCGGCACATTAGAAAAATTCAGCCCCTCAAGGGGTTTTTCTATTTCGATCATCTTTCGTTGAGTCCCGCAAAGCGAAACTCTGCGGTGAACAAAAGTCTATCTACAACCCAGGGAGTGTTTCCCCAGGTGAATCAGGGATGAAATTTTCCTTGACTCTCCAATCGCATAAAAGATATATAACCACATTCTGGTCGAGGGCGAGGGGCAATCAATCGCGCTCGTCTAATCTTAGCTCAGGGAGGAATCATGTTACGGAAAGCCATGCTACCTCTTTTGGTTAGCCTTCTTTTAGCCTTTGGTGCTTTGGCCGATGAATGTGTGGACTGCCACAAAAGGGTCACGCCGAATATTGTTTCAGACTGGCAAGTCAGCATGCACAGCAAAAATGACATTAGCTGCTCGACGTGCCATGGCATCCAGCATAAATCGGCCGACGACTTTGCGGAAGCAAAGATCCCAATACCGGAGACATGCGCAAACTGCCACGAGACCCAGTTCGAACAATTCAAAAGGGGAAAGCACGCTGCAGCATGGGCCGCAATGAAGGCAATGCCCACAACACACTGGCAGCCAATGCCGCTGACTGAAGGGATGAAAGGATGCGGCGGTTGTCACAAGATCGGATTGAAAACCGAGGAGGATCTCAAGGCGCTAAAGGCAGACGGCTCTGGATTCGGAACCGCCTCATGCGATGCGTGCCATACTCGTCACATTTTCTCTGTCAAAGAAGCGCGACAGCCTCAAAGCTGCCGGACGTGCCACATGGGTATCGACCATCCTCAATGGGAGATGTATTCCTCCTCCAAACACGGTGTTCGATTCCTGTTGAAACAGAGCGGGGTTCTCCCTGAATCTGTTGCTGCACCGGCATGTCAGACCTGCCACATGCAGGAAGGCAACCATGCCGTGCGGACAGCCTGGGGTTTCCTTGCGGTCAGGCTTCCCATGCCAGAGGACAAGCAGTGGGCTTCGGATCGGACCACGATTCTGCAGGCGCTTGGGGTGATTGATCCGGACGGAAAACCGACTGCCAGACTCGACGTTGTCAAAGCGGCAGATCTTGCCCGACTGACACAGGAAGATTGGCAAAAAGAACGAGACAAGATGCTCAAGACCTGCAACCAATGCCATTCTGGGAATTTTGCCAAGAGCGAGTTGGCAAAAGGCGACCAAATGATCAAAGCAGCTGATCACCTGATGGCAGAGGCGATTCGCATCGTTGCCTCACTCTACCAAGACGGTATCCTTCCCAAGCCGGAGAGTTATGCCTATGCCTTCCCGGACTTGCTTACATTCCACGACGCTCCGACCGTGATTGAACAAAAACTCTTTCTCATGTTTCTGGAACATCGGATGCGAGCGTTCCAGGGGACATTCCACGCAAACCCTGACTACGCGCTATGGTATGGTTGGAGTGAAATGCAGCGGGATCTCACAGAAATCAAGACACTCGCCCAGGAGCTGCGCGAAAAACACGGGGGAAAATAGAATCGGTTACGCGAAATTCCCCAGGGAAAAAGAGGGTTCCCAGCTGCTGACAGCAATTCGCCTCAAAGCATCTCAAGAAGAAAATGCCCCATGAAAAGATGGGGCATTTCTTTTTGAAAAGGATTCGGGGCGGAGTCCGCTCACAATCTCTCCGGTGCGCAGAGAGTTCCTTCGTTTGCCGCAGTTCGGCCGCAGTTTTTGCAGACATATCTGGCTAGGCTTTGAGAACATTCTCCAGGTATTGACTATCAATAATTTCAGACTCTTAGGAATCTGATTATAACCCAGAATAAGCCCAAATAATCCAATGATAGCACTTTTTGACACTCGAATTTGGGCTTTTTCTTTGGAAAAGGAAAGCTCTATGGTGAGGGCATGGAGGATCTGGAACTGTCATAATTGGTCACAGATGACCATCTCTTTCAGATTTTTCCTTGTCGTGGAAGCGTTTTTTTGAGCGAAAATCAGAAAGGCATACCTAACCCTTACCCTTGGTGAGATCGTTCAAGATCAGTTGATTATAACTACGTTTCTTAGGGGGAAAGGTCTATAGTGAGGACGTGGAAGGTGTTAGGCTTGGACCCTCAGCCTTTCGATTTGCGATTGAAATATTGCATGATCGGTATGAGTACGAATCTGCGTAGCACATCTTGAAATCCGTATGCCGTGGGTCCAATGTTCTT
>CAYFYO010000078.1:0-17815 GCA_964347335.1 uncultured Thermodesulfobacteriota bacterium | reverse complement strand
GCCGCTGTATCTCCTGCTGTTTGATCCATTTCTCTTCTTCTTCGCTTGGCTTTCTCACTGGCATGGACTCGTTCCTCCATTGACGTGGCAAAGGATCCGCCTCGTTACACCTCTTCCCAAAACCCAGACAGGTGATGGATTGGTGAGGAGAGCGTATCGGAAGAAGACTAAGGAAATTTTTCACATATTACCCGCAATCCCCAACCCCTGTCAACAGGTTTCTGTTTGAAGTCTCCTGACTTTCTGGTGGACTCCGTCGTCCATGAGCGACTCACGGGAGAAGTGGGGTTCACCATGGGGGCCCGCCTTTGGCGAGATATAGTCGGTCCACCATGGCTGGATCCACCGAAAGAAGAAAAAGGAGAGGTGAAGTGAAGAATTCCCTTGCATCTCGAATCAAACTCATTATAATAGGATCGGCGTTGCCTTGAATGTCGCCCGATCATTCATCTTTTTGATCTTACCAATCCACACATGGGCGTTATCGGATCTGCATACTCTCTCTTCTCGCAACGCCAGAATCCCTTTTCGGCGAACCTCGGAGACTGATGATGCTTCCGGGTACGGGGACGGCCGACGGTCAGACGAATCAAACCGGACCGAATGAGCTAGACCTCCTATTCAGAATTAGCGAACTCGTTTCCTCGGTTCACACGTCGAGGGAGAGATTTCTCCGCGTCATGGAGATCTTAGGAGAGGCTTTCGGCATAAACTATGGCACACTCACTCTCCTGGGCCCATCGAGAAAGGAGACTCTCCTCGAGGTGGTGTTCGGGGATCCGGCCGAACAGAAGGGTTCCATCCAAGGACTCAACCCTGCCATCATCGAAGAGGTCCTCACATGTGCTCGCCCAATGGCCTTCAGCCGGGTCACTGAGGAAATCCTTCCATTACCGCTGAGCCGTCTCGACGAGAAGGAGTCCACTCTGCTTTGCGTTCCCATCCTGAACCGGAAGCGTGGCGTCGGTGTCATGACGACATATCCCATTTACAAGGGCACGGTATCTTATGACAAAGATGTCAGGCTCTTGACAGTCATCGCCCGGATGCTCTTCCGGGATTCACCGCTTCCAGAAGATATTCAACTCGATACGGAAAAATCAAAGGCAGGCCCCTCGCTAGACGAGATTCTTGATGGAAAATTGAGACAGATGATTGAGAAAGTCGATCCACGAACCGAGTCACGATGCGCCCTACTGCTCGACATCGTCAGTCTCGTCGAAAAAATCGTCATCAAGTGGGCCCTCAAACGGCATCAGAATGTCCAAACTGCAACCGCTCTTTTCCTTGGAATCAACCGAAATACGCTGAGAAAAAAGATGAGGGATTTGAATATCCATTTCCCGAAAACCTCGACCTAGGAAAAGCGCAAACCACCGTGTGGGTGGAAGAGACTCCTCAAACCGCCTATTCTGTCCTGCTCAAATACCCTCAATTTCGACCGCGCCCTTCCGAACGATCCTGGGCTCCCCGTCTGTCACATCGACCACCGTCGAGGCCTTATCCCCTATGGGTTCGGACATATCAATCACGAGATCGATCCTCGGGCCGAATGTTCGAAGGATGTCCTCCGGTTCGAGAAGGCTTCGGCCGCCCGAAATATTGGCACTCGTCGACGTTAAGGGTGAGTGGAAGAAATCGAAGAGGCGGCTGACAAATGGATGAGGCGAGATCCTCACACCCAGGTTCCCGCTCTCTCCGGTCAAATTCGAAGGGACGGCCCTTGAGGCGGGGAAGATAATCGTGACAGGTCCTGGCCAGTAATTCTCTATGATGGGTCTCGCCGCCGGCGGAATTGCCGAAACGACACGACCCAGCATCTCGATATCTTTCACGAGAACAGAGACTGGCTTTCTCGCATCCCTGGCCTTAACCTGAAAGAGCCTTCTGATGGCCTCCTCGTTTAAGGCATCGACACCGAGACCATAGATCGTCTCGGTTGGATAGGCGATTATCCCGCCCCTCTGGAGCAGTGCTGCGATCTCCTCGAGTGGCCACGCCTGAATATCCGACCGCCGCAACCTGACAATACGGGACTGAATCACTTCTGGAACTTCCTGATGGTCTTGTCCTTTCGCCTGAGCTCCCCCTTTATCTGGTCCCGATACCTCTCCAGCCTGTCCCGAATGTCTGGATGTTTGAGGGAGAGCATCTGAGCCGCCATGATTCCGGCGTTTTTCGCTCCTGGTTTCCCGATGGCCATGGTGGCCACGGGAATTCCCCCAGGCATTTGTGCCGTCGAAAGGAGGGAATCCAACCCTCCCAGAGGTGATGAAGGGATTGGAACACCGATGACCGGCACGACTGTATGAGAGGCAAGGACACCAGCGAGATGCGCCGCTCCACCGGCCCCAGCAATGATCACTTCCAGCCCTCGTGCCGCGGCTGATTTGGCATATCTTCGAGTTCTTTCTGGAGATCGGTGGGCCGATGAGACAGTCATCTCATAATGGATTCCAAGTGCCTCGAGACTCGAAGCGGCTTCGGTCATCACCTCGAGGTCAGAGTCACTCCCCATGACTATCCCGACAAGGGGTTGGATCGCCTCCTTTTTCATTGACGGTCAGCCTCCTCAGTATTCAGGCTCAACCTCTCGGCCCCGGAATCCGTCATGAGCGTAATCCCTGGGAGAGGCGTGGAATCATTCTTTCATCCGCCCAGCCGGTCCAGGGCCCTCTTCCCGATGTCTCTCCGGTAATGAACGCCCTCCCACCTGATCTTTTCGACTGCCCGATAACCCCTTTCGATGGCTTCCGAGATTCCTTGGCCAAGTGCTGTGACGCCGAGGACTCTTCCTCCACTGGTCAGAATCTTCTCTCCCTTCATCTCGGTACCGGCGTGAAATACGACAACGTCATCCATCGATGCTGCCGCTTCGAGCCCCTCGATCACATACCCTTTCGGATAGGCCCCCGGATATCCCGGTGACGACATGACAACGCACACAGCCTCCCGGCGGTCCCATTCAATTTCCATGTTCTCCAGGGTTCCATTGATGCAGGCCGCGAGAATCGGAACGATATCACTCTTCATTCTTATCAGGATCGGTTGGACCTCAGGATCCCCGAAGCGGGCATTGAACTCGAGAACGTACGGTTCTCCATCACTGATCATCAGACCCGCATACAGGACCCCTCGATAAGGTCTTCCCTCGGCCGCCATCCCCCGAATCACCGGGATCATGATGCCCTCAACAATTCGCCCATGAACCTTTTCGTCGACCACAGGGGCTGGGCTGTATGCCCCCATTCCTCCTGTGTTCGGACCTTGGTCGTCATCAAAAATGCGTTTGTGATCCTGCGAGGAAGCCATGGGCAGGACCGTCTCTCCATCGGTAAAGGCGAGAAACGATGCCTCCTCCCCAGTCAGGCATTCTTCTATGACCACACGGTCTCCAGCGCTGCCGAATTCCTTGGCCATCATAATTCGATCAAGGGCTTCGAGGGCCTCCCGCTGTGTTTGGGCGACAATCACCCCTTTTCCCGCTGCGAGACCGTCGGCTTTCACGACGGTCGGCCCTTCCCTTGTGCAAATGTATGCTGCTGCCTCGTCCCTTTCCTGAAAGACCTCATAGGCAGCAGACGGAATCCCGTAGCGCTTCAAGAGATCCTTGCAGAAGACCTTGCTCCCCTCTATTTCTGAAGCCTTCTGGCTGGCGCCAAAGGTCCTCAGACCTCGAGACTCAAAGGCATCGACAATTCCCAGAGTCAAGGGAAGCTCGGGTCCCACCACGGTCAAATCAATCCGATGATCCTCAGCAAATCGAGAGAGTCCCTCGAGGTCGGTGACACCGATGCTGATACAATGAGCGATTTTCCCGATACCCGCGTTCCCCGGGGCACAGTAGATCTTCTCCACCAGAGGGCTCTGGGCGATTTTCCAGACAAGGGCGTGCTCTCTCCCCCCACCGCCGACCACCAAAACCTTTAGTTTCTTCTCCTCCATGGAGACCCCTTCTCCCCCATCAGGCCTCCTTCAGAGATTCGAGGTACTCTGAAATTGCCTGATCGTATCGGCCGGTCTTTCGGAATACCTTTTTGGCCAAACGAAAATTTGTCTGAAGAGAAACCACCCCCTCATGCTCCTGCATTTCCCTGATCACGTCGTGATAATCATCTGGATCTACCACCACGGTCACATGGTTAAAGTTCTTTGCGGCAGAGCGAATCATGGTCGGACCGCCAATATCGATGTTTTCGATCGCTTCCTCCAGGGAGACCCCCTCTCGGGCGACAGTCGCCTCGAAAGGATACAGGTTCACAATGACCATATCGAGAGGCTGGATTCCATGAACCTCCATATCTTTCATATCTTTGGGATTGTCTCTCCGGCCCAGCAACCCACCATGAATCTTCGGATGGAGGGTTTTCACGCGCCCATCCATCATCTCCGGAAAACCCGTTTGTTCCGAAACATCCCTCACGGGTATGCCGTTCTGTCTGAGCGTCTTCGCTGTCCCTCCAGTCGATAGAACCTCGACACCCATCTCCACGAGGGCCCTAACAAATTCCACCACACCCGCCTTGTCCGAGACACTAACAATTGCTCTTCCTATTTTGGCCATTGGAGCCCCCTTCCCCCTGAGGTCTGTCGGGGCACGGCTTCCGCCGAGGACATAGGAATAACACAAATGGTTTTGAGGGTCAATCGACAAATTCCTCAAGAAGTTTTCCCGAGTTTTTTAAGATTCAATCTCCCTCAGTAACATTCCTGATTGACAACCCCCTTTTTATGGTGTACTAGATATAGAAAATTCGCCAAGTGGACATGAGACCAATCCAGAATTCGCAGAGGCCCCAAAAAAGCCCTCGATGATATCATCGAGGGCTTTTTTTTCAGACAGAGCATATGGGCTCTACAGGCTTGGTTTCGTCTGCACCTCATAAGCAAAATACGATGCTTTGGAACCTCCATTCAACTTATTAAGAAGTGAAGGCGGAGTCATAAGATGAGGCAGGGAGACAGGGCTTTGGTCGTTCTGGAAGACGGCACCACTTTCGAGGGGACCTCCTTCGGAGATTTTGGAGAGAGAACAGGGGAGATCGTCTTCAACACGAGCATGACTGGATATCAAGAGATTCTCACCGACCCTTCGTATAAAGGTCAGATTGTCATCATGACATATCCCCTCATTGGGAACTATGGAGTCAATGCAGAGGACATGGAGTCCGAAATGCCTCAAGTCGAGGGGTTCGTGGTCAAAGAGTACAGCGAATATCATAGCAACTGGAGAGGCAAGACAAGCCTGAGAGCTTTCCTCGAGAAGTACGAGGTCGTTGGCATCGAGGGGGTCGACACGCGCGCTCTGACCAGGCATATTCGCACCGCCGGCGCCATGAAGGCCATCATCTCAACCGAGGACCTAAGCCGAAGACGTCTCCTTGAAAAGGTAAAAGTAACTCCTAGCTTGATTGGCCGGGATCTTGTGAGGGAAGTCACCTGCACGAAGCCTTACTGCTGGAGCCCTGCCCCAAACGAAGACCAATGGCTGCGTACGTTACCCGACGAAAATCCAAACCCAGTTCACCGAGATGCCGTCTTTTCAGTCGTCGCGATGGATTTTGGATTAAAACGATCCATATTGAAGATGCTTCATGCTCACGGGTGTACTATAACCGTCGTCCCAGCGTATACCTCGGCAGGAGAAATCCTCTCCTACGGCCCTGATGGGATCTTTCTCTCCAATGGTCCGGGCGATCCTGAGGGAGTCCCCTATGCTGTCGACACCGCTAAAGCGCTTATCAGCCAAAAACCCATTTACGGCATTTGCTTGGGTCATCAAATACTCGGTCTCGCCATGGGGGGAAAGACCTTTAAGCTGAAGTTCGGACACAGGGGGGCGAATCAACCGGTGAAGGATCTCAAAACTGACCGAGTAAGCATAACGACCCAGAATCATGGATTCTGCGTCGACATGACCTCTCTGGACAAAAGGGCGATTGAGGTCACGTCGATCAACCTGAACGACGGCACGCTGGAGGGGATGCGTCACCGATGGCTTCCCGTCTACTCGGTTCAGTTTCATCCCGAAGCCTCTCCCGGGCCCCACGACGCCGGATATCTCTTTCAGGATTTCGTCCAAGACATGGCAGAGAGTAAGAATGCCTAAACGCACCGACATTCAGACCATCCTCGTCATCGGGTCAGGGCCGATTGTCATCGGGCAGGCCTGTGAATTTGACTATTCTGGAACGCAGGCCTGTAAGGCGTTGAGAGAGGAAGGCTTTCAGATTGTCCTCGTCAATAGTAACCCTGCCACCATCATGACTGATCCAGAACTGGCTGACAGGACCTATATTGAGCCCATCACCGTCTCAATCCTAGAAAGAATCATCGAGCATGAGAGACCAGACGCACTCCTTCCAACGTTGGGAGGCCAGACCGGTCTCAACGTGGCGGTCCAGGTGGCAGAAAAGGGGGTCCTCGAACGCTTCGGCGTTCAAATAATTGGAGCCAGTTACGAAGCCATCAAGAAGGCTGAGGAGAGAGACCTCTTCAGGGCGTCGATGGGAAAAATTGGCTTAGATCTCCCCAGGAGCGGTCTCGCCCATTCAATGGTGGAGGCAATGCGGGTTGTCCAAGAAGTTGGATTCCCTGCTATCATCCGGCCTAGCTTTACTCTAGGTGGCACTGGGGCGAGTGTCGCTTACAACGTCAATGAATTTGAGGAACTCGCCTCCCGCGGCCTCCAAGCCAGCATGATCGGTGAGATCCTTATCGAGGAGTCGGTCATTGGATGGAAAGAGTTCGAGCTTGAGGTCATGCGGGATGCGAAGGACAACGTCGTCGTCGTCTGTTCAATCGAAAATCTCGACCCCATGGGTATTCACACAGGCGATAGCATTACGGTCGCTCCAGCTCAGACGTTGAGTGACAAGGAATACCAAAGGATGCGAGATGCGGCGATCGCTGTCATCCGGGAGATCGGTGTCGAGACGGGAGGCTCGAATATTCAGTTTGCCGTCAATCCTCAGAATGGCCGGATGGTTGTTATCGAGATGAACCCCAGGGTTTCCAGAAGCTCGGCTCTCGCTTCGAAGGTTACCGGCTTTCCCATTGCCAAGATCGCTGCCAAATTGGCCGTCGGTTATACGCTGGACGAAATCCCGAACGATATCACCCAAAAGACACCTGCCTGTTTCGAGCCCACGATCGATTACTGTGTCATTAAGATACCCCGATTCGCATTCGAGAAATTTCCTGAGGCTGATCCGACCCTGACCATCTCGATGAAATCCATCGGTGAGACCATGGCAATTGGCAGAACCTTCAAAGAGGCCCTCCAGAAAGGACTTCGATCCCTCGAGACCGGAAGATCCGGCCTGGGGGCTGACGATGGTGACCCTTTCTATCAAAAGAGCCATCGAGCCAACCCCCTCTCTTCGGGGGAATGGGAAGAACTGTCTAAAAGGCTCAAAACCCCCAATGCGGATAGGGTGTTTTTCATCAAGTATGCCCTTCAGGTTGGCATGCCCCTCAAGGAGGTCTATGAGGCCACTCGCATAGATCCCTGGTTCCTCAACAACATCCTGGAAATCCTTGAAACGGAGCGGGAAATAGCATCTTACGGGTCGGTGTTACCCGACCTCGCCCTCTGGTCGCAATTCTCGTCAGCCAGGCCCGCCCGACTCCCAAGGTCTCTTTTGGCTCGGGCGAAACAAATGGGGTTCTCAGATGCTCAGATCGGCTTTCTGACCCGGTCGGATGAAACTCTCGTTGCCGAGCGGAGAAGGGAGGAACAGATCCGTCCCGTCTTCAAACTGGTCGACACCTGTGGTGCGGAGTTCGAAGCTTATACCCCCTTTTACTATTCGACCTATGACCTCGAGAACGAGGCTCAAGTCTCGTCGAGGCCGAAGGTGATGATTCTGGGTGGAGGGCCAAACAGGATTGGCCAAGGAATTGAATTCGACTACTGCTGCGTCCACGCCTCCCTTGCCCTGAAGGAGATTGGATACGAGACGATCATGGTCAACAGCAATCCAGAGACGGTGAGCACAGACTATGACACCTCAGACAAGCTTTACTTCGAGCCGGTGACTGCCGAGGATGTTCTCAACATCGTCCATCTTGAACGGCCAGCGGGCGTCGTCGTCCAGTTTGGAGGACAGACCCCCCTCAATCTGTCTAGGCGGCTTGAGGCCGACGGAGTCACCATTCTCGGCACCAGCCCGGACAATATCGACCAGGCAGAAGACAGAGAACGTTTCAAGGCCCTTCTGAAGAAGCTGAATCTCGCTCAGCCCGCCAATGGAACGGCTATTTCAGCTGAACAGGCACGAAAAACTGCCAAACGGCTCGGTTACCCAGTCGTGGTGCGACCTTCCTACGTGCTGGGAGGCCGGGCGATGGAAATCATCTATGACGAGCAGTCCTTAGATCACCTCATGGATAAAGCCGTGCAAGCCTCTTCCCAACATCCAGTACTTATTGACAGTTTTCTAGAAAACGCAATCGAAATCGATGTAGACGCGGTCGCGGACGGCAATGACTGTGTTGTTGCAGGGATCATGGAGCACATTGAAGAGGCGGGTATCCACTCGGGTGACAGCGCCTGTGTGATGCCGCCCTATTCCCTTGGCGATGAGGAGATCGAAGAGATCAGAAAGGCAACTTACGCCCTGGCAAAAGAGCTCCAGGTTGTTGGATTGATCAATATCCAATTTGCGGTCAAGGACGATATTCTGTATATACTTGAGGTCAATCCACGTGCCTCGAGAACGATTCCCTTTGTCAGTAAAGTCACAGGCACCCCGTGGGCAAAAGTTGCTGCCAAGGCCATGATCGGCAAAACCCTTCGCGACCTCAGGGTTCGAGAGATGGAGATTGACCACGTTGCCGTTAAAGAATCCGTCTTGCCCTTTAGCCGTTTCACCGGGGTCGATCCAGTTCTCGGCCCTGAAATGAAATCAACAGGAGAGGTGATGGGCATCGATCGCGAATTTGGCCGGGCTTTTGCTAAATCCCAGATGGGGGCTGGCCAAGCGCTACCGATCACGGGGAAGGTTTTCATCAGCGTTATGAATCGGCACAAGAGGGCGATTCTCATGATCGCCAAGAAACTCGCCGATCTGGGATTTGAGATCGCCGCCACCCGTGGAACCGCGACTGTTTTGAAGAAAAACGGGGTTCATGTCCAGCCTGTGTACAAGGTCGGCCACGGAAGGCCGGATATTGTCGACCTAATCAAAA
The DNA here is from genome assembly GCA_964347335.1 of uncultured Thermodesulfobacteriota bacterium. Lineage (GTDB taxonomy): Bacteria > Desulfobacterota > BSN033 > WVXP01 > WVXP01 > WVXP01. The sequence continues at coordinate 8,623 of CAYFYO010000078.1, read as the reverse complement.
ACGGCGACATCGCCCTTGTGATTAATACTCCCGGTGGGAAAAAACCGAAATCAGACGATGCGGTCATCCGACGGGCGGCTTGGTTACACCAGATTCCTTGTATTACCACGATCTCGGGAGCATCTGCGGCCGTTAATGGCATTGAGTCACTTCAGAAATCCCGTTTGGAGTTGAAGCCAATTCAGAGTTACCATGCAGATTCCACGAGGAAGACAGTTCTCAGGACTCAGAATCCTCTCGGATGAGATGATCAGAAACCCCAATGGGAAAAAACCAGAAATCGGATCACGCCGTTTTCACTGAAACGTTGGTTCTCTTTTTGCTTAAACTCTCTGGGACACAAATGACGCATAAAGACGATGACGTGGTATACTCGTCGGCGAAATGCCAGGAGAAATGATGAAAGCGGAAATTGAAAAAACGGTTTTGGAAAAAAAGATCCTTGTGGTGGACGATGAGGCAGAGTCCCGACAAATCCTGCGAGGCATCGTTGAATCCCTCGGTTATTCTTGCGTCGAAGCGGACTCAACCCATGCGGCCTTGGAGTTGCTCGAAAAGGACCATTTTCCGATCGTCATATCCGAGATCATCATGCCGAAAATGGACGGATTTGAGCTGCTGCATACGATCAAGAAAAGGCACCTCGATGTCGATGTCCTGATGATCGGGGGATACCAGGGGAAATACTCTCCAATAAAGATCCTTCAAGCCGGCGCGAGTGATATTTTGGCAAAGCCTTTTAGTATAGAGCAACTCTCGGTCCAACTTTACAAGATTGAAAGAGAGAAAGCCCTCAAGAGCAAGCTCTATCTCAGCGCGATCACCGATGAACTCACCGGTCTTTACAATCGGAGGTATTTCTATCAGAAACTCGACCATGAGATCGAGAGGGCCAAAGAACAGGGGTATCCCATATCGATTATCATGTTAGATGTTGACGGGTTTAAGAAATTCAATGATCGATATGGCCATCTGAAAGGAGACGCCCTGTTGAGGACGGTGGGGAGTGTCCTCCGGTCGTCAATCCGGGAGAATCTCGATTTTGCCTTCAGGTATGGAGGAGATGAATTCGTCATGATTCTTCCAGAGGCAGACAGTAAATCCGCCCTCACGATTGGAAACCGGATGAGAGCAAGCTTCAAAAAAACGGCTCCAGCCGGATTGACGCTTAGCATGGGGGTGGCTCAGTTCGAGAAGGATTTCGATCTTGAGTCCTTCGTCCATCTGGTCGACGAGAGAATGTACAAGGATAAGCAGAAATCGAAAGATCTCGCATTCCCTCAACTGGAAGTCGATCTGAGCAGAGACAACTACTATATCCGTTGCCTGAACTGTGGCGGCCTCGTTCACTGGGCCTCTTCTATGTGCGAATACTGCCTCACTGATCCTCGGAGAAAGACCGATCGAGAGCGGGGCAAACGGATCTCCGGGAGTTCTCACGACAAAGCCGCCCATCCTTTCCAGGACCGGAGGAAAAGCCCACGAGTCAAGGTGAAAAAAACCTTCCTCCATGACGGATTTCAGGCAACGATCCAGAATGTCAGTCGGGAGGGAATCCAAATCAAAACAAACACCCCCCTTTCCGTTGGCGAACCCCTGACAATCGCCCTGGCCTTTGAAAAACACATCCTAAAGTTTGGCGGGACCATCGTCTACGTAAAGCCTTTGTCAGACGGCAGTTCAGTGGCCGGTCTGCGGTTTTTTGAGATCTCTGATGAGGATACCCATTTGCTGAATAGCTTTCTCGATTCTTTTTTGTCCAAAAAGAGCCCAATCGCCGAAGGCGAGCACAGATAGGGGGGATGTCAAGCGTGTGACCTGTGTGTTTTGATGAATGGATGAACTCGGCGAGGCTCAGGAAGTTCCGGGACAGAGCAGATACGGCTTGTCACCTGCGTGGACAGATGGGCGGCGGACCCAATCAGGACCGTCCCAGTTCAGAGGACTGGTTTTAGGTATAGTGATGGTTGTGTTGAGAGCGTCTCGGCCGTCCTCTTTTTGCATGGCCCCGGCCTCTTAATAGAAAACCTCACGCCATGCGTAGTTTTCGATGCCTCCTCTGGGAAGACTCACTTTGCGACTGTGGACCGTGCGATCGCTCGTCTGTATTAGCATCTCTTCAGTCTTCGCGTAGTAAAACATCTCCGTAGCGTAGCCCGCTCCAATCAGGATTCTCCCACTCGGTCGCTCTTCCCCTTCAGGGTCCGGATCTTCACCGAAGACGGTTTGGTTGGGGACACAACCGGTGTCAAATTCCCGGTAGTAGAGGTAGGTCGTTCCCCCGACGCTGCATGGATCACCGACGTCGGGAACAAAAGTGAGGAAGAAGACGAGTCCCCCCCCGACGAGCGGAGGTGAAGAGACCCTTTCACCCTCAGTTGTCAGATCCACGTACCAGCCCTTGATCTTGTCAGGGTCGGGAACCGTCTCGCAGTCCCCAGACGTGGTTCGGTTTTTCATGTCAACGTCGTCCCGAGTGAGACCGGCGAATTCATCTTTGACAGCGTAGAAACTCTGGAGGGATTTGTCCTCTTTGTCGTCGAGCGTTAAGTATTTCCCCGTTCCAAAATAGGTAAATAAATTGGAGCACTCCTGGTCCGTCGGCCCAGAGCAGTAGAAGGAGAGGCCCACGGGCAGTGTCACCGGTTGTTCGGGCAACGTCTGAAAGATCTCCTGCGGCTGCCATTCATCCGGATTAAGGGGGTGGTAAGTCTTCGGGCTCATGGTCTGATCGGTGATGTTGAATCGCCACACCTTTCCTGAGAGATCGCCTGAGAACAGGCTGTCGGCATAATCATCTCCGTTAATGTCCACGGCTACAGGGCTCGTCAGAACATTCGTAGACCCGGCCCCTAACGCCAGCGGTTCCCGGAAATTCTCTCCAGTTTCCAGATCGAGGGCAAAAAGGTATCCCTTCCCATCATCGTTGTTGAAGCCATTGCCCACAAAGGCAAGCCATCTATCCTCTCCCTCCGAATCGATGGTCTTCCCGATGGCGGGAATAGACCAACTCTCTCCGAGACGGAGATCTGAAAACTCCCAAATCGGCCGGAATTGATCTGCCGATGGATGGGTGACATCGAGCGCAAAATAGGCCTTACCGCCCTCCCTTTCTCCTCCAATCAGAAGGGTTCTCCACTGGCGCGGCTCAGGCCCAATCCCCGCCCCGTCAGGATCGATGAAAACATCGGCGACCGTCGGGGGCAGATCGACGAAGTACCCGTGGCAAAAATCGTAATCCTGGTCCGTCAAATCCTTGAGCCTGCTCAGGAGGTTATTCGGAATGAAGCTCCAGGCCTCCTGGCCACCCCGGGGTTCATCGACATGGAAGGCATGAACCATCCCGTCATTGGCTCCCACATACAGCATTCTCTCTCTCAACACGTTCTGGCGTCTAAATTCAATATAGGTGGGGTCATTGGAGTACCCGTCCGGAGGGCCAACCACGACCGGCGTCGAGTTGATGATGTCTCCGAGCTTGTAGCCGTTGCGGTCCCGAAAGCCCACCACATCATCCCCTCGAATAAAACGGATGATGTCTCTCCCGTCATTGGCATTGGTCGTGCCCAGGAGTTTGAATAGCTGCTGGCCTTCATCATCAGTTGCGGCGACATTCGCCTCAATAAAATCCAGTTTCTCATCGACACCGGTCGCGCTTTTGAGCGCTGTGTAAATCCTCCGATCCGCAGGCGCGGTGTTCCTCAAGATCTCTCCAGCCTCCCACCTTGGCGCACCGAGGGTCACCTGACTTCCCTTCACCTCAAAAGCCTCGAGGAAGCCTTTCCACCCGATTGGATGGAATGAGGCGCGGAAAAGAAGATCCTCTGTACCGGTTGCCGTCGAGAGCACTGCGACGGAAGTCCCAGAGGAGATGGACATGGAAATCTCTCTCAGCGCCTGCGACAGCGACTCACGAAGTCCCTCACGGTTTCTCGTCGTGTAGAAGTACTTCCGATAGAGGGGGCTTGTCGGGTCATTCCACTCCGCTTCCCGACCCTGGACGCCGTGGCCATTGAAGGCCGTGTTGAGGAGCAGTGGCTTGTGAATGATGAAACCGATCGTGAAGGTGGACACGTTCTGGATTCCCTCGAGGTTCGAGGCGTCGTTGTGATACATATAGTAGGCGATGTCATCCAAGTAGTCTGAACCTTCTCCGGGATACCGGTTGGTTTCATCTCCCTCCCAGTCCGGGGAAGATCCACCGCTGTCACCGTCCCAGTCCTTCTTGATGTAACTACTGAGGTCGTTGGCATCCCAGGTCGGTAGACCGTCTGTCATCAGAATGACGAAGTTCTTTTGGCACCAATACTCGATGGGGCTCTCGTCCGGATCCGAAAAATAATCCCAGACGTCTTCCAAGGTCTCGGCCAGCGGGGTTCCCCCACCCGCCGAGAGCCTGTCGATAGCGGCGTGCAGGGTGTCGATATCGGATGGAATGGGGGCGACGATCTCTCCCCCCTTGGTTTCGTCGAACTTCATCAGGCCGATACGCATATCCTGATTAGCTGCGACAGCATCCTTGACCGCTTTCTTGGCCGCCAAAATCCTCGTCAACAAATCCCTTTGGGCCGGATCATCGTGCATCGCCTTTACGGCATCACGCTCGGCCGGAGTGGAGTGATAAAAGATCCAGTTCAGATAGTTATAGTTGTACCACGTGGACTTGTCACCATCGTCGTCCACGTCCACGCTGTAGGTGGCATAGGGAAGAAAAATTTTGACGTGGTTCGGATCCCCATCAATATAATCCTCTTTCTCGATGAAATCTCCTGTGTTCCGATCGAAATAGAAGTGACTGTCAGCCTCGCTCCATTGGGTTTCCCGATCTTCGGTCCCGCTGCAGATATTGTCCCGACTGGTGTAGTTCCGGTAGCGGAGCTTGATCTTGCCTTCATCTGTTTGGAAGGTGACCCGGTGGTGGTCGGGAAGGCAGTCAGTGCTAGCGGCAAAGACGACTGTCTTGCCGAGGGGAAGCAAAGGGCCGGAGTAGTCGGTCAGGGGATCGAATTCATCAACCCAGAGGATGCTCGCCATGCTCCCAGAGGTATCGAAGATCACCATCACATTGGCAGAAACCCCTCCAGTAATGAAAGGCGGGGTCTTGCAAACGGTCTGTCCGAGAACACCGACCGCGAGGGCCAGGAGAGCCCCCAGACACCCTAGGGCACAAATTGTTCGCCGCATAATGCCTCCCTTCCCAAAGCGCAAGAGCCCCCCGTTCCCGGAACGAGCAGACTGATTCGGATCATTTCATTTCCTAGGAAGCATAATGGAAAAAACCTGCATTGTCAACGTTGAGAACAAATTCTGGGCCTTCCCGTCCTATTTTCGATGATCATCGGTCGACTTCTCTGACCTTTGTTGTCAATTGTTTGACAAATGACGTCAAAGTTCTATCTGTCGAAGGTTCCATGATCGGGGAGCAGTGAGGCGAGCCCTTTTTTGGCAGAGGCAGAACCTTGGTATCTCCTTTGCAAGCCAGCAAAAGGGCTGGTTTGCCCAAAGGAGGTATCCGTGAAATCCTCTCAAAAGATGGATTTGGAAAGAGCCGTCAAAGAGGAAAGGGATAAACTCAAAGCGATCTTCGAAGGGATCGGAGACGGGATATCTGTCATTACCCGTGACCTGAGGCTTTCCTACACCAATTCGATCATGAAGCGGCTTTTCGGCTCGGGTATCATTGGACAACCGTGCCACTGGGCCTATTATGGCACGAGAGAGAGATGCAGCTGGTGTCCGGCGGCCATGACCTTTGAAGACGGTAAGATCCACACGGCGGAAATGAGCAATTCCAACGGGATAACGTGGGAAATCACTTCCTCCCCCATGTTTGATGAGGATGGTTCAGTCTACTCGGTGGTTGAAATTACGAGGGATATCAGCAGCCGGAAGAAAACAGAAGAGGCCTTGAGCCAATCCGAGCAACATCTGCAAGCCATTCTCCAGGCCATGCAGGATCTCATTTTCGTGGTCGACAAAAAGGGGAAATGCCTCTCCTTTTTCTGGGGCAAGGAAAAGCATGACACCAACCCTCCTGAACTCATCGGCAAGACGATCAACAGACTCCTCCCAAAAGACGTGGCGAAACTCTTTCGCGAGAAAAGCCACTGGGTCTTTGAGAACGCCGAGCCCATCGATTATGAAAACTCGCTCACCTGGGGAAGGAAAACGCTCTGGTTTTCCATGACGCTGAGCCCGATTTTCGATAAGGACGGCAAAGTGTCGGCGGTCCTGACGACAGGCCGGGACATCACTTACCGAAAGCGGATCGAAGACGCCCTTGATGCCGAGAGACGACAGCTTCTGTCGATTTTTGACAGTATTGACGAAATCGTCTATGTGGCGGACCCTCGCACCCATGAGGTGCTCTTTGCCAATAAAGCCGCTCTGGAGACTTATGGTGCCGGAATCCTGGGGAAGAAATGCTATCGCACGCTTCACGGCGCAAAACGACCGTGTGAATTCTGCACCAATAGCCGGATCTTCGGTGAAAATCTGGGGAAGTCCTACATTTGGTTGTTCAGGAATCAGAAAAACAATCGATACTACCGCTGCATTGACCGGGCCATCCGGTGGCCAGACGGCAGGGTGGTTCGATACGAGATGGCCATTGATATCACAGAGCGAGTCGAGGCTGAGCGGGCGCTCATTGAATCTGAGCAGAAGTACCGAGAACTTGTCGAGCACGCAAATAGCATCATTATCAAGATGGACCTGAAGGGGAACATCACCTTCTTCAACGAATATGCTCAGAAGTTCTTTGGTTTCTCAGGCAGCGAAATTATGGGGAAGAACGTGGTTGGCACGATTGTCCCTCCCGAACTCAAAGATATGATTCTCGATATTCCCAAGTATCCACATAAATACCAGGTCAACGAGAACATCAACATCACCAAGGATGGTCGCCGGGTCTGGGTCTCTTGGGCCAATAAGCCCATCCTCAATTCCAAGGCCGAAAGCGTCGGTACCATTGCCATCGGCCACGACATCACCGATCGAAAACAGATGGAGGAGCGATTCCTCCAAGCTGAGAAACTCAAAGCCCTGGGAGAGATGGCAGGAGGGGTTGCCCACGATTTCAACAACTTTTTGGCGGCGATTCTCGGCCGGGCCCAGCTGATGAAGCTCACCCTCACCACACATGGAGACAAGGATAGGCGTCTTTCGACGAAGAGTCTCCTGAACGGCCTTGATGTCATCGAGCGAGCGTCCACAGATGCAGCAGAGACCGTCCGACGGATTCAAGAATTCACCCGGACCAGAGCAGAAAAGAGATTTGTCAAAATCGACTTGAATCAGCTCGTCAAGGAGGTGCTTGAGCTCACCCGGCCCCGATGGAAAGACCAGTCCGAATCGAGAGGAATTCGTTTCAGGATCAGGGAGAAACTGGAGGCCAATCGGCCGGTTGAGGGTATCCCGTCTGAACTCCGGGAGGTACTGATCAACCTGGTGATCAATGCACTCGATGCGATGCCTTCCGGAGGTGAACTCACGATCAAGACAGAAACCAATGGCCCCTTCAGCTGCGTTTCGGTCACGGATACCGGTGTCGGAATTCCAAAAGAGTTGCAGAGGCAGATATTCGACCCATTCCTGACCACCAAAGGCCCGAAGAGCAGCGGTCTCGGTCTCAGCGTTTCCTATGGGATCATCGAAAGACACGGTGGAGAGATCTCTCTGTCCAGCGGGGAAGGGAAAGGAACCACTTTTCATATCAGACTGCCCCTCGCAGGCGAATTGAAGATCGACGTGCCACAGGAAAAGGCTCCAGAGAGTAGCGAAAAAGCCAGTATTCTCGTCATTGATGATGAGCCGGAAATTCGAAACAGCCTGAAAGAGATCCTATCACTCGAAGGTCATCACGTGACGGTGGCGAGAAATGGAAAGGAAGGGCTTTCGGCATTCAAGACGAGTGAGTTTGACATGGTTCTCACCGACCTCGGAATGCCTGGCATGTCAGGCTGGCAGCTCGCGAGGGAGATTAAGGCTTTGAGTCCCCGCACCCCCGTGGCCATTATCACGGGCTGGGGCCTCGAGCCCGATCCCCAGCAAATGAAAGAGACTGGGGTCGACCTCTTTATTGCGAAGCCGTTCAGAATCAACGACATTCGCAAGCTTGTCACCCACGGCATGGAGCTCTGCTCCCAGGCCCTCTCCTGAAATCACGGACAGTTCGGTGCCCTCGGTTTCCTGGATTTCGTTCGTACCGATTCGCCTCCTCCTATCCCAGAGCACACTGAGATCTCTGAGTTTCGACCGGAATCGCTGAGCGGGCGATCCAGGTCATGAGCGTCAACCCTCCGCATCCAGTGATTGGTTACTCCCACGCGATTCGTTCTGAAATCCCTCTTGCATTGTCCCAGAGGCGCGCAGTGCGTGGCCTGGTTTTTCCTCTCAAAACCATGCCAGGGTTGAAATCATCTCTTGTGGACTCTGTGGGCTCGAACCACCGTGAGCAAAGTCGAAGGGGAGTGAGGGTGAGGGGGGTGAAAACGCATTGTCCCACGAAGAGTTAAAGTAAATCCATCAAAAAAAATGCAATCATTTGATTTTACAGCTTTTTCTTTAATTTGAATGCCGAAGGGGGGACTCGAACCCCCACAGGCTCGCGCCCACCACCCCC
>CAYFYO010000077.1:11298-18039 GCA_964347335.1 uncultured Thermodesulfobacteriota bacterium | reverse complement strand
ATCACTCCCACCACCAACCAATCTTGCCTTCCTAGATGAGAGGGGTTATACGCTGTTTCGATGCCATCACCTTAGGCCTTCACCTTTTCAACTACCTTTGCCACAAAATCCTCCTTCTCTTCTTCTGACATTCCGACACAACCCTGTTCCACCAGGGTTGTAACCATTTTCAATACAAAATCAATTCGTTTTTCTTTCGGGATATTTGGAAGCATCATCTTCAGACACTTGGGCATCATTTCCGTCATCATCTTGGGCATCATCGGCATCTCCATTTCCTTACCGCTCCCCATCATTTTGGACATCATTCCCGTCATGCCGCCTTGGCCCTCACCCCCACCCATCATACTCATCATCATCTGGGGCATCATCTCCATCATGTTGATCCCTTCCATCATCTTAGGCATCATTTCCGCCATCATCTTCTTCTTATCGTCCACCGTCATATCGCCAAAGAACTTGTCCATCATCTTACCCATCATCTCCTCTTTCTCCTCTTTACTCATTCGCCCCATCATGACGCCCATCATTTTGTCCATCATGCCCATCTTATTTCCCTCCTTCTAAGTTATTTGATTCTGAGAACTGGACCACTGGTTCAGACAAGAGGCACTCCATGTGAGACGCGTTGGCAGTACATGTAACACGACGTCTGAACTCTCTACTTTGTCATTAAAGGAAAAGAATCGATGAAGGTCAAGGGAATTTTACTCGTGTTTTCGAGATCAAGTAACTATGGTACAGACTTGAGCCTCACTGGCAAAAGCGGTCTACCAAATCATAGGGGGGACCTCTTACGTCAGAAGGAAATCTGGTGATTTCAAAATGAAAGCCGCTATTCCCTGCGCCCGTAAATCCCGTTTATTTCTGTTGGAGATCGTTCATATCAGACTGGATCGCTCTCACTGATGGCCCGGCCTGTTCATTGGTGTTTCAAATATTCTATGAATTGGGAATCAGAGAAACGGAGGATTTCAGCGGAAATGTAGGGAAATGGGGGACGTACAGAAGTTCATAAGTTTGCTGATTCTCCATCATTGAAGAGTCAAATGTTCCGCCAATCGCCTTCGCCGGCTACCTGGCATGCTGACCGTCAGTCGTGAGATTCCGAACCTCTGGGCTAAATGACTCTGAATGATGCCGAGTTCACGCATAGGCCAAAAGCATACGATGCTGGGACCCTTTACGGCCTTTTTGTACCCTCCTGATGCCAGAACCTCGCCTCCCGCAACAATCTGATGAAGGACCTTCGGAACATCTATGCGTGACTTGCGCGGCATACCATATTCGTGACAGATGAGCAAAAAACGATCAACTTATGAACTTATGTACGTCCCATAATTTACTCATTCATTCTTGCAATAGTCCTTTTTTGACTAATGAGGGCGACTTAGCAATGTCCACAGGAGCTATTCCTTCGTCGCCCCTAAGTTTCTTTAGATCCAGGCCTACTGAGGTATAAACATGGGCAACGAAATGAGAGCAAAAGTATCTATTTTCTTCTCTTATTTTATCTCTTTCCTCAAACTTCTGATCAAGCAGATACTTTATGGCAAACCAAACGGCTTTAAAAATAGCATAAGGTTTACCCAGTTCCTTTTGTGCAATGCTCACGATTTTGCGGCGGTCATCATCTGAAATTTTTTCTTTGTACTGAAACCATTCCACAGTGGCCTTATATCGCTTCAGACTCAGGCTGATAGGATTGGTAATGACTCCCTTTCCTATTGCTTCAACGACCATTAACCGGTCGTTCCACCAGACGGCAACTCCAGCGTGGGCATAGGGTGACTTAGTGACCAATTGCACTATTGTGGGGACTATTCCTGAGGTAAAAATTCCCTTTGCCTTGTACAGCAAGATATCTCCATCTTTGATCTGATTGCGAAATTCCTTATACTTTGCCATCGACTCCATCTTTCCCCCCTTATCAAACCGAACCCTCAAGCTTAGATGATTTGATGTCCCTTTATAATTTTATGTGTGTTTTCCCCGGTGCCTTTTCAATGGTGTTACAATATTGATTTTCCAGGTAAGGATTGACTCCTCCGATCCAACTATTCGTTTAAAGGCTCCCTATGTCGAGTGGCTGAAATGTTTTGGGCTGTTTTTAAGCGATGAGGAGGCTGGCCCCTTGCTTCAACTGCCCATGCTCCAAGGCATTTTGGACAGAATTTATCAGGAGGCGAAGCGGAAGATCCTCGGAAGATATGTGTTGAGCCTCCTCTAGTTTTGATAAAGCGTCTTCCAACCGTCCTTCCCGAAAAAGTTTGATGCCTTCAGCCATCATAGGTTTCATTAAATCTTTCAGATGTTTGGATTCCGCCGTATCTTGATCGTAGACCTCAAAGACCGACATGGGCGCAGGGCTGTCTTTCATCCAGATTTCCCCAAGTTCCCTCCAGTGACATTCCTGACCCGGTGTGAGGTGGTTCAGGACCTGGTCTGACATGAGCATATTCACGCCAAGATTTTTGGTCAAATCCTCGAGGTGTTTTGCCATGTTGACTGTAAATCCTAGAACGGTCGAGTCCATCCTTTCGGAAGACCCGATGGTGCCTAAGATGACCGGTCCGGTGTGGAGGCCAACCCCAATCCGAACTGTGGGTTTAACCGATTTGCCTTTTTCGTCATTGAAAGATCTAACCGCCGCCAGCATATCCAAACCGCATTCTACAGCCCTGGTGGCTGAGTCAGGTTCCTCAAAAATACAGAGAACTGCGTCACCAATGTATTTATCAATAATCCCTTGATGTCGGGTCACCACTGTCGTGAACCGTTCTAATAACTGATTGACGAAGGAAATCAACTGACTCGGTTCCATGCGTGCGGATAAAGGAGTGAAGCCCCGAATATCAGAGCATAGCACTGTGACGTCTTGCTGGTCTGCTTCACCCAGGCGGATCGACTGCAATCCCTTGGCGGCAATCCGGCGCAAATAAGCGGGAGGGACAAACCGTTCAAAGACGTCCCGGGTCTCTCGTACTGCCTGATCCAGCGAACGATAATGGAGTGCAATGGTAATCGTCAAAAAGATCGAAAGCCAAAAGGAAGCGAACCCCAATACTTTTCCATCAAATAGAGTGACTACCCCCATGGAGAGCAGAGAATCGTGAAGCCCACCAAGAAACCAGAAAAATAAACCGACTCCAAAAGGTAATAAGAAAACGGGTCGTTTGCCTTTGAACCGAAAGAACCGTTCAGTCACTATCCAGAGGTAGAAAAGACAGATGACCAGGCCGAATACACAGATCGAGGGGAGGAGGATTTTGGACTGGGGCCGCAATACCTCTATCCCCGTCGGGTGGGATTCAAGGGGTAGCCCCAGAAGCCACGGCCCTTGCCCAAAGAGGGCTAAGAAGGCAAGGAACAGACCGACCCCTGTCACCATCCAAGAAAATGGATTTGACCTTTCCTCCAAGATGGCTGAGGCAAACCAAACCCAACTTGCTGGCAATAGGGATAAAGCGGCAAGAGTAAGCCGATATCCATAAAGGATAGACTCTGGCGATCTCTGAAGCCTGTAAATAATGAAACCCAGGAAGAAGAGGACTAACAAAAAGTAGAAAAGAAAGAGTGCTCCTAAAGGGCGGTAGTGACGATAAATAAAGAAAGTGATCAGACATAAGAAAGCCATCACCACGTTAGAAGCTAACCCAAAAAATGGACCCAAACTATAGTAATCAATGGACTCAAGACCCATCTCTCTCCTCATTTGAATCTTTTGAAAGTCTAGGTCGCATTTACTGCGTTAAAGATGGCACAGTAAGTATCTTCCGTCCACGTGAGCTGGCTGTCATTGACGCTGTAGGACCCCCTGGTCATCACCCCGTCACCCGATCGCATAGAGAAACTCCCATCGCGTTGAATTGGAATGTCCATGTTCCATGTACAAATGTTCCGGTTGGGAAGCTGAGAGCGGCGGTGGAAGTGGTGATGGAGAATATGGCCACGAACGCGATTGCGGCTAGGATTCTTCGCTTCTCTTTCATGTTGCGCTCCTTCTGGCACCACTGGAGAACGGAGCCAATAATGACCGACTCGCCCGCTCGGTTTTCGCCTGATATTGGGCCAGCCATTTTCGGGCAAGTGGAGTACATCCATTGCAACACCGTCCGATTGGCCCAGATGGTAGCCTTCAGTGTCCGCACTGAGAATGGCGGTGAGCTTACGTTTGACACCCTGTGTCGTTATGGGATCCCCCCCTTGAGTTATTGGGTAGCAGGAGAGCTCTAGGGAAGGGATGTCTCAGCAGCGGCTTGAGCGGGAGCGTGAAGTTCCGCTCTCACTGGAACCGGAGCGCGTGTGAACTCAGGGACAGCAGGACGTTTATGAATTCATAACTCTCCCGTGTGCCTTTTTATCACGAGGCATTTGAAATGGCAAGTTCCTATAGGCAGAGGTCATTTTGCTCGGCGGTCTCCTCCCGGGCGGGGTGTCGATAAGAAGATGAAAGCCGCTATTAGCGGCCCTCGCTAATTCCGCTTATTTGTACCACGAATCGAAAGGCTGAAGGTTCAATCCTCATGCGCTCCATGCCCTTTCCGGAGGCTTTTCTTGCTCGAGCGGATCTGACCCCTCAAATATGGTCCTCATTGATCGGTTTCTGGCAGGTGAGTTTAGCCTCTAATGAACCGGCCACCAGTGAGCACACGGAAAGACAAAAACATGCTCGAAGGCTGGAAATCGGATTGGAAAATGGAGTGATGAAAAAGAACACGGGGCTGCCGCAATATGCAGCCCCTTGATTTGATTGGCGGGAGCGATCCCGTCACTTGTGACGGGACGATCTCTCGGTCATTCCGGGCAGGACGTTTTGGTCAGAGACTCGATAAAACGTCGACGCTTTCGGCTTTTGATTTCTTTTTCCCGTCGCATTGCGCTCGACCTATCTTCGACCTCTTCCGAATAAACTCGTTTCCATGGCCTTTTGGTTTTTGTATATCGCGATTTGCCTTGGTTATGGCGTTCGAGCCTAGAGTTCAAATCCTGAGTATAGCCGACGTAATAGGAACCATCTGCTAAGCTTTCCAGAATATAGACGAGGTAGGGCATGCTCACAGGTACGAGAAAGCCGAGGGGCCAGCTCCCTTATTGACCCCTCGGCTGCAGTAATTGGCGGGAGCGACGAGACTCGAACTCGCGACCTCCGGCGTGACAGGCCGGCGTTCTAACCAACTGAACTACGCCCCCGTCAAGCTGCATGGTAGGCGGAACAGGGATTGAACCTGTGACCTTCGGCTTGTAAGGCCGACGCTCTCCCGACTGAGCTACCCGCCCTGACAAAACAAATAAAATATAGCAGTCACCTCCGTCGTGTCAAGGTATCTTGTCACCTTTGGCCGTTCTCCTCGCTGTCGAAAAGCCTCAGAAAGATGGCCTCCTCTCCAAAATAGTCGAAAAACTCGTGATTAACCTATCGACCTTTGAAGATCGGTTCCCGTTTCTCCAAGAATGCATTCAGACCTTCAAGGTGGTCCGCAGTTTCGTACACTTGCCCGTAGAACTCGATGTCTTTATTGATCAGTTTATCGAGCCCGACTGTATTCGCATGGTTGATGGCTTTTTTTGCCAAGAGAATCGATGCAGGGCCCTCGGCCAAACGCTTCGCCAGCTTGATTGCTTCGTCCATCAGCCTGTCGTGGGGGACGACCCTGTTTACGAGACCAATTCTCTCAGCCTCCCGGGCATCCAGAATCTGCCCGGTGAAAATCAGTTCCTTTGCCCTGCCAACACCGACAAGCCTGGGAAGCCTGATATTCCCGCCGTATCCCGGCATGATCCCGACTCGGACCTCTGTCTGACCGATCTTTGCTTTCTCACTGGCGATGCGAATATCACAGGCGAGGGCCAATTCACAACCTCCCCCTAAGGCCCATCCATTGATGGCAGCAATGACGGGTTTGTCAAGATCTTCGAGATACCGCAGAATTTCATTGCCCCCTCGAGCGCCGTCAATGGCGTCTTGAGGTGTTCGGATACTGAGACCCGAAATATCGGCTCCGGCGACAAAAGCCTCTCCCGAGCCCGTCACAATAACGGCGCGGATGCTCTCGTTGGCCTGGATCGCCCTCAGGGTGGCGTGGAACTGACCCCACGTTTCCGAATCTAAGGGGTTTCTCTTTTGCGGGTTGTTAAAAGTTACGACGGCAATCTTTTCCTGGATTTCCAAAATGACCCATTTGCGTCCCATCTGAAACTCCCTTCGATCATGTTTCTTTTTCTGGCTTCTGACTATCTAATCAGAGTCTCACGAAGAAAGAAACCCTGGAATCAATTCGTTCTCGTAAAAGGTTGGGTCATTGTCGTCCTTATGTGGCGAACCTATTCCGACTTCTGTCCCGTAACCCCTGTTTTCGACCTTCTGGGGTTTGCAATGGCCCGTGTTTTTTGTTACAAGTACAGTTTATCTCAGAGTGACTTTCGCAGAAATCTCTGTGCATTCAAAGAAAGTGAGAGAGGAACACCCATGGCTGAGGAGAAGAAAAAGAAAAAAACAAAGAAGGAACCGAAGGAGAAGAAGGTAGCAGAACAAAAGGCCGCTCCGGCTGAAGAACAGACAGCCGAGGAAGCTTCAGAAAAGGCAGAGGAGATTTCTGCTGAAGAAGCGGCGCCCGAAGCTGAAGAAAAGCAAATTGAGGAAAAGCCAGAGCCCCCTGCTGAGGAAAAGCCAGAAGCGGTCGTGGCTGAAGCGGAAGATCAGGAGACTGAGAAGAAGCCCGAGGAGGTCGTCGCTGAAGC
>CAYFYO010000077.1:0-11198 GCA_964347335.1 uncultured Thermodesulfobacteriota bacterium | reverse complement strand
GGTCGTCGCTGAAGCGGAAGGTCAGGAGACTGAGGAGAAGCCAGAGGCCCCTTCAGAGGAAGAGGAGGCTAAGCCAAAACTGAGCTTAAAGGACTTGAAAAAACCGCTGGATAAGATGACGGCAAAGGAGCTCAGGGAGGTGGCCGCGGGGATCCCAGGGATTTCTGGGGTCCATGCGATGAAGAAAGAAGATCTCCTGGCTGCCATCAAAAAGGCCTGGGAGATCAAAGAGGAAAAGCCGCCAAAGAAGGTCGAGAAAAAGGAATCCGCTGTCAAGGTCGCCGAATTGAAAGCAAAGATCCGAGAGATCAAGGCCAAGAGAGCCGAAGCCATTCAGAAGAAAGACAAGAGAATGGCCAAAATCTACCGACGGATGATCAGCCGTCTCAAGAAACGTACCCGCCGGGCAGCATGACGGATCATGGAAGGCTATGCCCAGAGTCTCGGTCATTATTCCTACCTGTAATCGTGCCCATTTCCTCCAGGAGGCTGTCGAGTCCGTTCTCAACCAGACTTTTCAGGATTTTGAACTCATCGTGGTGGATGACGGTTCGACCGATTGCACGCCCTATGTTCTCAGAAAATGGAAGGACCGGATTCGGTGGGTCAGACAGGAAAATGCTGGAGTGAGTCGTGCGAGGAATGTGGGCATTCGAGCCGCCAGGAGCCGATACCTATCATTTCTCGATTCAGACGACCTGTGGCTGAAGAAAAAGCTCGAGGCCCAAGTGGCGTTCCTCGATGCCAATCCGCATTATCCGGTCTGTTACACCGACGAGGTATGGATTCGGAAGGGAAAACGGGTCAATCCCAAGAGGATTCACCGGAAATACTCAGGCTGGATCTTTGAAAGATGCCTTCCCCTATGCATCATCAGCCCCTCATCGGCCATGATCCGAAGAGAGGTTCTGAACGAAACGGGTGGTTTTGATGAGGCCCTACCGGTCTGTGAGGATTATGATCTTTGGCTCCGGATTGCGTCTCGTTTCCCGATCTTTTTTCTCCCTGAAAAGCTGATCATTAAGAGAGGGGGCCATGCCGATCAGCTCTCGACCCGCTCATGGGGAAACGACCGGTACAGGGTTTTGGCCCTGGAAAAGCTTCTGTCCCAGGATGATCTGCAGCCCCGTGAACGGCGGGCGGTCTTAAGGGTGTTGCGAAGGAAATGTCTCATTCTTGGCAATGGTTTTCTCAAACGGGGAAAAATCGAAGAGGGATTGAAATACGGTTCCCTCGCTGAAAAATACGGATGTGAATTAGGAGATACCCAATAGATGGTCAGACGGAGAACTCGTCAATCGGAACATATGGACAGTCGCCGAAAATCGGAACAAGGCCGAAGAGACACAGATCCTCTCCTTGTGCGGGTGAAGCTCGAAGATATTGATCGGTCTGATGAACGCTTTTCGATGAATTTTGAACCTGACCTCCTCGCACTCTGCAATTCTGCTAAAGAAGTCGGCATCCTAGAGCCGGTATGGCTGCGGGCAAAAGGGAGAAGATTCCAGATCATCAACGGGTTCAGGCGTTTTGACGTGGCGCAGAGACTGGGAATGAAAGCGGTCAAAGCGCTCGTATGGCACGAAGACCAAATCGATGATCGAGTCGCCTTTCAGATGGGGGTCCATGAAAACGTTCTCGCCCGGGGACTGAATGTCGTCGAAAAGAGTCTGGTTCTGGATAGACTCTTGACACGTTTCTCATTCAACTGTCGGGAAGTCGTTCGAAAGTGGCTTCCCCTGCTCGATCTTGAACCGAGTGAGAAGATTCTGAAAGGCTTTTTGCTGATCAGTGCTTTTTCCATTGGAACAAAAAGATACCTCCTCGATCATGGGGTGAGTCTTAAGAACGCCTTGTTGCTCGCCGCGTTTCCCGAAGCGGAGAGGCGCTCGATCTGTGGATTTCTGTGGGACCTCAGGATTGGGGAAAATGTGCTGAGGGAGATCCTGACATATTTGAGAGAGATTGCTCGCCGGGAGGGCACCCGAGTCGAGGATCTTCTTTCAAACCGAAAAATCCAGCGTATCTTGTCAGACGAGAGTCTTTCAGGTCCCCAGAGAACCCAGGCCATCCGGAGGTTTCTGAGAGAGCGCCGCTATCCCAGACTTTCAGATCTCGAGAAGAGATTCAGCAGCTACAGAAAAGGGATGGGTCTTCCCCCCCAAGTCAAAATTACCCCCCCTGCTTTTTTTGAAGGAGACCAATTTAAGATCGAATTCTCATTTCGAAGCCTAAAGGAGTACGAGGATCTTCTGGGAACACTTGAGAAGCTCGAAAAGGAGAGGATCGGCAGTCTCTTGATGATCAAAGGCTATGGTCGCGAACCCCTTTGAAACAATCCTGATCCATCAGGCCGTGGCGGATGATGAGCGTACGCACTCGATCACCGCTCGACTTGACGGCGTGCCTGTGGAGGTCGTGGGAGGGCCAAGTGAAGTCATCCGGAGGGCGCAAACCTTTAAAGATCCTATCGGTCAGGGCAAAAAGATGCTCTTCCTATCTTCCCACAGGGGGAAGATGGTGGGCAGCTGTCCTGGCACTTCTGGGCACATTTGCTGCGGCTACCAGATTCTAGACCTCATGTCAAATTGCCCAATGGACTGTTCGTACTGTATCCTTCAGAGCTATCTCAATAACCCGGTGGTCACGATCTTCATCAATCTCCCCGATCTCATCGATGAGCTTGAAAAGGCGAGCAGGCAAGCCGCTTCGACTTTTCTCCGGGTCGGCCCCGGGGAGCTGTCAGACAGCCTGGCTTTGGATTACCTGACCCATTTCTCTGGCGAGCTCGTGACCTGGTTTGCGAATCATCGCAACAGCATTCTCGAACTGAAGACGAAAAGCGATCGGATCGATCACCTTTTGGATCTGGCTCACGGTGGACGCACAGTGATCTCCTGGTCGCTGAATTCGCCATCCATTATCCACGCGGAGGAACATGGGACCCCTTCCCTGAGTGAACGACTCCTCGCGGCCAGGAGGTGTCAGGATGCAGGCTATCCCGTTGGACTTCACTTTGACCCTTTGATCTTTGAGGATTCATGGGAGAGGCACTACGAAGACACGGTGAGACAGGCCTTTCGAATTCTTGATCCGAAGCGGGTGATCTGGATCAGTATGGGAGGCCTCCGGTTCCCCCCTTCGTTGAGACCGGTCGTTCAGGAGCGGTTCCCGGAGAGCCGTATACTTCTCGGAGAGCTATTCCCTGGAAAGGATGGGAAACTGCGGTATGTCGAGACGATAAGGGTTGAAATTTTCAGGAAGATGCTTTCCTGGTTTCGCGGAATTGACCCCAGCCTATTTGTGTACCTCTGCATGGAAACCCAAGAGGTATGGGAGGCGGTCTTTGGTTGGCGCCCAAAGACGACAACCGGATTGGCCGAGATCTTCGACCGGAGATGCCGAGATTTCATGGACCGGGGTTTCTGAAGGGAGCCGTCTCGGAGGGTGGCAACAAAATCCACAGCATTTGGAGTGCTTTCAGAGACCGGGAAACAGGGTTCAGTCGGAATGAATCCGGTGAATCAAGAGCAGCCAAGTATTGGATAATAGGGCTGGGTTCCGGGGATACGCCTCGTTGATGGAGGTCGATTGGGTAAATCGCTAACTGCGGATTCCTGACCACCGTGAACCGGACACGGGGAGTCTTAGAAACTGACCTTTCCCTCGAGGGCCTGATTTATCTTCCTCTTGAGTTCCGAAAGATCAGAGGATTTGACCACGTAATAATCAGCAGCGATGGATTTGAGATCCCCCTTGAACATGCTATAGGCCGAGCAGAGAATAACAGGCAGGTCATAGAACTTTTCTCGTATGGCTTGGAGAAGGTCTAGCCCGTTGTACTCCGCCATCTTGATGTCGAGAACGACCACATCTGGCTTCTCCTTTGCAATCCGCTCGGTCAATTGGCGTCCGTCCTCAGCCAGGGCAACGTCGTATCCCTCGCCCGTCAACTCCTCGGAATAAAGGAGTCGAATTGACTCCTCATCATCCACAATCATGATTTTAGCCATAAGCGACTCCTTTACCTGTGGTTTTTAGGCCTCATCCCAACGCCGAATCAGATACGGCTTTGTTTCCTCGAAAACGAGGCATTGGTCCTCCACATATTGTTCGGCCTGCCTGGTTGACATGATTTCCACCTTGTTCACATAGCCGAGGACCCGACCATAGTAAAGCGGCTCTAAAGATTTGAGGAGAGTTTCAGTCTGATTTTTTGCCCTTCGGAAAGCAATGGCATAGTGGAAAAGTATTTTTGCCCAAATCTCTGTGGGAAAATCAAAGTGTTCCAAGTCGATATCTGCCACTTCTCTGAGCTTTGAAAATACCTCGGGAGCCAGAATGGCCTTCCACTGCTCGGTTTTGTTTTCCATCCCCTCGGCGAACCGAGCGTAGATTCGTTCTTTGCTGAGGCGTATTTCCGGAATCATCTCCGTCTCAGCCTGTCCGAACCCAAAAATGGCCGTCGGTTTGCTCCATTTGATGGTGTGCCATCTCTCTGCATGGCGGTCCATCAGGGTGAATATCGTTCCCAAAACCTGATTCCACCGGGGGCCGAGGTCGGCAGCCGGATCTTTGGGTTCACCAACTTTAGGCTGGCCCATAAAGGACTGGCAGATCGGGACACCATGTGTAATTGCCAGCGTGATCATCAAAATGTCAACGTCGAGTTGGGAGGTCTGCCCGTCCCAGAGGTCGTCTTCCAGACAGAGCCGGGCCAATTCACCTGAGCAGGCGTAATCTCCCCCTGTGGGCTGCCGTAATCGCCTCCCGTACAGCATCCTGATCAGGGGGTAAACCACGTTGCTCGTCATTGTTCCCTCGTATCTGTGGTGAAGGTATAAAGGGGAGACGAATGCGAAACTCCGGAACAGGGGATCTCCCAGATTTTTTATCCACCGTGGCGTGACACTCCGCGGGTCGGCGTTGACCACAACGATTGCCTTGGCACCGAGTTGGACCGCTTTTCGAAGGAGATTTCTTAGGTTGTTGCCTTTGCGCTGGCCTCCCTCTGGGGGGGTGAGATAGATTTTCGGGGCCTTTGTTTTGACTTCTAAGAAGGCCCGCGGCGTGCTGGAGTCTGAATGGTCGTTGCAGCTAATAATCACGGATTTCCGGTCAGGAAAGAACTCACACAACCCCTCGTCGATTTTTTCAGTGGACAGGTTAATTGATTTGGACTCGTCCCAGGGTAGAATCCCCACCACCATTTCTGCGCCCGTGACCCCACCGGGATTTTCCTCATGGAAAGCCTTCATGCCGTTCCCGCTCCTCTCGTTCTGTCCAAGCCTAGAGCATAACACAAAGCCATCTCAAGTCAACAGCAAAGGCCAAAGGAGTTCCTCCATTTTTGAGGAGGCCTACTGTCTCTGAGCGACGTAGCGGAAGCGGTGGGGACCCTTCGAGGATGAGCGGGAAGGGGAAAGCCGCGCCCTTTAGAGCGCGGAAGGGGCAGAAATTCCCCACCGGCGAATCCCGATTGGGTCACCGCGTGAGCTTGGGAGCGAAGGGATGGTAGGCTCCCACTTGAGAACTCGGAAATAATCAAAGAAATCTTTAAATTGTGAGACCTTCGGGCAATGGAGAACTCCTCCATGGGCAAGACCCCGCATTGTAAACCTCCGGGTTTTCTGTTATGAGGAATGTAGGGCGATGGGGTATATCGCCAGTTTCGGGTTCATGAGGATAAGTCAATGAAAACGATCATACTCTGCGCGGGTTACGGCACCCGTCTCTATCCCTTAACCCTGAATAGACCAAAACCGCTCCTTACGGTTGGCGGGAAGACCATTCTGGAGCATATCCTCGACAGGGTCGAACAGGTTCCTGGCGTTGAAAGCGTCCTGCTCGTCACGAACGACAGATTCGCGAGCCATTTTGAAGCGTGGGAGCGAGGTTTTGATTGGAGCAAACCCATTGAGGTCATCAATGATGGAACGACCTCAAATGAGGACAGACTTGGTGCAGTCGGTGACATTTTTTTCGTGCTGAAGCAAAAACAGGTGGACGAGGAGGTCCTTGTGGTGGGAGGGGATAACCTCTTCGAATTTGACCTCAAAAAGGCCTTGACCTTTTTTCGAGAGAAAGGGTCTTCCGTTGTGGGGCTTTTCGATATGGTCGACAAAGCAAAGGTGGCTGGTCTCTACGGGGTTGTGTCGCTAGATGACCAGGCGAGGATCGTGGGATTCGAAGAGAAGCCCAAAAAACCGAAATCCGCCCTGATCAGCACAGCGCTCTATTTTCTGATCAAACAAGACCTGGCAGAATTGCGGAGGTATATTGAAGGGGGCAATAGCCCCGATAACCTTGGTGACTTCATGCGCTACCTGATAGAGAAGAGCCATGTTTACGGTTACGCTTTCAAAGAGAATTGGTTCGATATTGGGAGTTTCGAGCAATACGAGAAGGCGAATGCGTATTTTTCCAAAGGCCTGTGATGAGATATCTGAGATCGTCGCATTTCGCTCCGGGAAAATGGTTTTTTTTAAATGTCAGTTGTCCGTTGCGAGTAGTCAGTCAATGAGCGACGGACACGACCTGATCGCTGAGAATTGAGAGTGAAAGAACCCTGATTTGGGGGCAGACCCTGCTTTCAGTCCTCGGTTAGCTTCTGGAGGTATTCACCCAAGCAGGAAATGGGGGATTCGAGGCAGAAACCACAGAAGAAACTCGCGATACGTCATTTTCCACACTGCCACATTCAGTAGCGTGTCAACCACCTCGGGGCGACTGGCGAGGATTCTCAGGAAGACTCCGGGGAGGCTATGGAGGACTGTATCGAGGTAGAATGACTGGCGAAGCCTTGCGCCGAAGTGGGCATCGCACTTTTCCTGAAAGGCACCGAGATCTTTTCCAGCCGTATCAGCCCGAGGGAGGGATTCGCAAATGGTTTCTGCTGCCAGTTTTCCCGACATGATCGCATAACCAATCCCCTCGCCGACAAAGGCATCAACAAATCCAGCCGCATCTCCAACGAGAAGAACACGATGGTCTGCAATCTTCCGACGGATTCCTCCGATGGGGAGGAAATGGCTTCGAAGCTTGTACCGACTATCGAAGCCATGTCCAACCAGAAAGTCTTTCATCAAATTGATTGGGTTCGCGATGCGGCCGCGCAAGCCACCAATTCCCATCGAGAAGTATCGGTCGTGGGGAAAGATCCAACCGTATCCTCGGTGGGCGACGCCAAAGTAGGCGTGAATCTTTCCTTGCGTCCGGTTTTCGATTTCTTCCTCAGAGCTCTCGATTTCGGTGACCACGGTCACGCTCGTGCCTCTCTGGCTATAGGGGCCTCGGATTCTCTCGGCCAGCAAACCCATAGCGCCCTCAGCAATCACGAGATATCGCCCTCGTAACAAGCCCTTGTCGGAGGATACCTCTACACGGTCTGGCCTCACGGAGTAGTCTCTGGCTCGTGTGGCGAGGAGAGCCTTCGCTCCGGCTTCTTTTGCTTTGCCCAGGAGAAAATCGTCAAAGGTCGATCGAGAGACCAGGACCCCAACACGGAAGGGTTTGTTGGCCTCTGCAAAAAGGTCTTTGTAAAAGACGCGCCCCCCTGACCATTCGCGTTCAACCATGTCCAGAGGCAACTCGAAGTCGAGGTTAGACAGGGCCCACTGCGTGACAGCGCCGCCGCAGGGTTTGTAACGGGGAAACTCTTTTTTTTCGACAACTAGGGTATCGAGTCCTTTTAGGGCACAATGCCGTGCAGTGGTCGCTCCAGCGGGCCCGGCTCCAATCACAATAACGTCATGAAGCTTTCCTTTCATGATGGAACCCATACCATTCTCGAGTGGGGGGAGTCAAATCTCATAAAATCCGATCAGTTTTTCTCGCAGGGCACACTGAGATCTCTGCTTTTCGCCTCGAATCGCTGAGCGGGCGATTCAGGTCAAGAGCCTCAACGCTTCGGCTGTTTCAATTGATTTGTTACCCCCACGCAATTGTTGTGAAATCTGTCTTGAATTGCCCCGACGGGGCTCGGTACGTGGCCTGACTTTTCCCCTCAAAAGATCAGGGCAGAGTCAAGATCATCTCTTGGGAACGCTGTGGGCTCCAGCAGCCCTGAGCAAAGTCGAAGGGGAACGGGCGAGAGAGGGTGCTATTGGATTGTCCTGTAAAACCAATGCGAAGACATTTCATGCGTCCGTATGAGAAAAGGACGCGCCTCCATGAAGCATGTGGAAAAAGCCCAGAACGGGCTGTTCACCGTTGAACCCTTCCCGAGACTTCACCCCCGGCGAGGCTTTCGACTTCCTTTCGGGAGATGAGGGGGAGGTCCCCAGGGATCGAATGCTTTAAGCAGGAAGCCGCAACGGCGAACTCTAGGGCGGCTTGATCAGTTTCAAGATGGTTAATCCCATAAATGAGACCGGCCGCGAAGGTATCTCCAGAGCCAACCCGGTCAACGATATCTCGGATATCATACTTCCTCGAAACGAGAACATCGCTCCCATTGTTCAGGACCGCTGACCAGCCATTGTGATCTGCTGAATGGCTCTCCCTCATCGTGATGGCTATCTTTTTGAGGTTTGGAAACTTCTCGAAAACCTTTCCGGTGAGTTCCCGGTACTTTTCGACCTCAAGCTTTCCGGCTGCCACATCGACATCCGCCTTGACGCCCAGCGACTTCTGGCAGTCCTCCTCGTTTCCCACAGCAATATCGACATGTTTGGTCAGTTCTCCCATCACCTCCGGCGCCCCTTTTCCATATTTCCAGAGCTTCTTGCGGAAATTAAGATCACATGAAACGGTTACGCCCTTTGCTTTTGCCTTTTTCACTGCCTCGAGGGAAAGCTCGGAGGCGGAGAGAGAAATGGCAGGGGTGATGCCCGTGATGTGGAACCATGTTGCCCCCTCAAACACCCGCTCCCAGTCGATATCTCCAGGAGAGGCCTCTGCAATGGCGGAGTGGGATCGGTCATAGATGACCTTAGAAGGCCTCTGGTTTGCCCCGGATTCGAGGAAATAGACTCCCAGCCTGTTTCCACTTCGGACAATCAGGGATGTGTCGATCCCATGTTTTCTGAGCTCTGTCACACAGGCGTCTCCGATTTCGTTCTCCGGAATCACCGAGACATATGCAACGTCAAGCCCCAGGCGGGCAAGTCCCACTGCCACATTTGCCTCCCCACCTCCAAAAGTCGCTTCCAGAAGGGGGCTCTGGAGGAGCCTCTCGGCACCTGGTGGCTTTAAGCGCAACATGATTTCCCCAAATGTGATACACCGCTGCATTTTTCCCTCCTGTTCGGTCATGCTTTCTTCTGTAAGAGATGGATGGCAAACCCCGACACCTCTTTCTCGACATAGACCGCTTGTAATTTACCTTCCTTCTCCTTTGCAGTTTCGGGAAGAATTGAAACAGACTTCCGCTTTAGGTATGCAATCGCTCGCTGTATATTGTTCGTCGAAATTGCGATGTGGCCTTTGTTTCCCAACATCGGTTTTTTGGTGACCTCGAAATCCGTACCTGCGAAAACCGAACTCGTCCCTGGTTTTACCGCGAAGTGGAAGAGTTTGAACAGTTCATTGGCTGCCCCGAGGGCCTTCTCTTCGCTCTCCTCGTTGATTCCTAAGTGAGCGAACTCGAATCCGAGCAACTTGAAGACGGCCTCGTTGACGAGTCTGGTAATCTCCTCGAATTTTCCGCTGGAGATCAAATCGGACTTCACCATCCAACTTCCGCCACAGGCATGCACCCGGTCGTAAGCAAGATAAGCATTGAAGTTATCGGCGTTGATTCCACCAGTAGGAATAAATCTGATCCCGCTATAGGGAGCGGCCATATCTTTAAGGAACTTAAGACCTCCTGATGACTCTGCAGGAAAAAACTTCACCACCTCAAGCCCCCTCTCGAGAGCCATCTCTAACACCGTCGGGCTGTTCAATCCCGGGGTTACAGGAATACCTTTCTCAACACAGTAATCCACCACCTTGGGATTGAAACCGGGCGAAACGATGAACTTGGCCCCTGCTCCGATGGCCTTCTTCACCTGGTCAACTGTGAGGACTGTCCCCGCACCGACGAGGAGTTCAGGCAATTCTCGGCTAAGGATTCCGATCGCTTCCTCGGCGGCAGCAGTTCTGAATGTGATCTCCGCCACAGGAAGGTCTCCCTCCATCAACGCTTTGCCAAGAGGGAGGGCATCCTCCGCCTTTTCGATCTTGACCACAGGGACCAGGCCAAGTTCGCCGATTTCTTTGAGAACCGCTTCCATCGGGGAAACCTCCTTGTTCATCCTTAATGGTTACGCGATGATGTATTTCACAAGAGATTCGTTTCACTGAATTATTGGCATTTGGAGAGATCCTGTCAAGAACAAAAAAGCGATGAGCCGGTCTGGAGCCGAGCCGCCTTCCATTGCGGGGAAAGGGCACCGATTTTCCCCTTGACAAATACCGCCGAGAATGTCAACATCGCTTGGGAAAACCATGAGTTCTTATGACATTTCATAAGGATATGGGCGTATGTCACGAGGGTCGTGAAGATGCGAATTGCAAGAGGTGAGGGATTCTTCACGAAACGTAGGAACTTGTCGAGAATTCATTTGGGGGGATGAGCGAGGGGGAGAAGGAAACCATGCTTGAACGGTATGAACGGTTCTTCGTGCACCTCAATCAGATTCTCGTCGGCGTCATGCTGGGAGTCATGTTTGTCTTGGTCTTTGTCAACGTCGTTACACGCTATGTGCTTGGGTTTTCCTTCGCGACCACCGAGGAAATCTCCACATTCCTGATGATCTGGATCACCTACTTTGGAGCCGGACTCGCCCTGCGAGAAGGCCGTCATGCGGCGATCGACATCTTCCAGGATCGCCTTTCGGAGAGAGTCCGCCGTGTCGTGCGAGTTTCGCTCGGCATGCTGATTGTGGCGTTTTTTGTTGTCTTGGCTTTCTATGGAATCAAGATCGTCAAGTTTGGATGGGCTCAAGAGACTTGGGCAACGCAAATCCCCAGAGGCATTCCCTATCTGTGCGTCCCAATCGGTGCCGCAGCGTTTGTGGTCCACCTGTTGTTGACGTTCCGCAGGTGGGTCGACAGAGACTGGGAAGAGAGTTCGGCTCTGGACGAGATGGACACCACCAAGGGTGAGAAATAAATGGGTGTGATCCTTGTCGTCGCCTTTTTGGTCGGTTTGGCCATCGGCCTGCCGGTTTCGATCAGTATGGGCCTCTCGGGTATGGTTGCTGTTCTGGTGG
>CAYFYO010000076.1:0-18056 GCA_964347335.1 uncultured Thermodesulfobacteriota bacterium | reverse complement strand
TTCTCCCGGATACTGACGAGCGTCTCGGGCTTCATATTCGGATCATCCGTCCCTTTATCCCCGCTCGTGCAGATGACATACACAATGTCCATCCCCTGCCGGCTCCATTTGGCTATGGTTCCGCTGCATCCAAAATCGACATCATCGGGATGGGGGCTAATCATCAGAATCTTTTCCGAACCGGTCAACCCGCCGTCGACGATCACCCTGCTCTCCCTCTACATACTTAAATCCCGGGAAACTTCGGACTGGCTCGACCGGAGTTTCCTGCCTTTCATCAGGGATTTTTGTGGCTTCTGGGTCGGAGAATCATTTCTATTTTATACGAGCCAAGAAGAAATGAGCAACTCGCTTGTCGGTTATTCGGGGTCTATTCTGACTCCTGACCCCTGGTTGCCTTCCCACCTTGACCTCGGTCTCAGATCCATGTTTTGTATAGGTTACGAG
Source organism: uncultured Thermodesulfobacteriota bacterium (assembly GCA_964347335.1). Lineage (GTDB taxonomy): Bacteria > Desulfobacterota > BSN033 > WVXP01 > WVXP01 > WVXP01. The sequence goes on along the minus strand of CAYFYO010000076.1, from coordinate 17,609 downwards.
AGGCATCGAAGCATGACGAGGGAAGAGCGAAAAATCATCGGCGTCACGACGGCTGCTCATGGCCTGAACCACGGGTTTATTCTTATATTCTCTGCCGTTCTTCCCATCCTTCAAAAGGACTTTGGTACAGACTACTTTCATCTCGGATTGATCGGCAATATCTGCTTTTTTGCCTATGGGCTCGGATCCCTCCCTGCCGGCGTTATCGCAGATCGCATCGGCTCGAAGAGATTGATCAGCCTCTATCTCTTCGGTGCCGCCTTATCTTCCTTTTTGGTTGCCCTGTCCAACTCCCTCCTAGCCCTTGGCATATTCATCGGTCTGGTGGGCATGTTTTGCAGCACCTACCATCCTTCCAGCAACACGTTAATATCCAGAGGAATCCAAAAACCGGGGAAAGGCTTCGGAATTCATGGGATATCGGGGAGTCTCGGTGTCGCCCTCACGCCTCTCGTGGCGGGTTTTCTTGCATCAGCCCTCGATTGGAAAACCACTTATGCCATTTTCGGTATTGCCGGAATCGCCGTGGGAGTGGCGTCCCTTACCCTGCCGGAGGTCTCTCGAGAAAAACCACAGGACGAGATGAAGGTCGGTGCCACCGAGGAGGGATCGAGCCAGTCGTTTCTCCCGCTCATTGTCTTTTTCGCTTGCTCCACCTCAATCGGACTGTGTTACAGGGGAGTCATGACTTTTCTGCCCACCTATATGGCTCAGAAGGTCCAAATCGATTTCCTTCCCATTGAAAGTGTGGCCCTCGGAGGGATGATGTCGACGGTTGCCTTGCTTTTCGGGACAATCGGCCAGTATATGGGAGGGAATCTCTCCGATCGCTACCTCCCTGAGAAGGTGTACTTCGGCGCCTTTCTGCTCGGAGCACCGTCGCTTTTTATTCTCGGTCTCTCCACCAACCTGTCGGTGGTCCTTTCCGCCCTCGTTTACGCCTTCTTCTACTTCTCAACACAGCCGACGGGAAGTCACCTCCTGGCCCGATACACGAGCGTGCGGTTTCGGGGAACGGCGTATGGAATCCACTTCTTTCTCGGTTTCGGCGTCGGTTCCTTTGCCTCGAGTTTGTCAGGATATCTGGCCGACCTTTTGGGCTTGGAATGGGTCTTCCATGCCATGGGGCTTCTGTTTGTCGTCTCGGGCATGCTGGCCTTTGTTCTGATTCTGCTCTCCCGGAAAAGGCCTCACATTCGCAGATAATGTCAGTTGTCGGTTGGCAGTGGTCAGTTGAAAGGAACAGCGGACAACAGACGACAGACAAAAATCCGTGCTATTTCACTGCAAGAACTCGGAATCTCTGCGCGGTCACCCAGAGACAAAAGGCTCGACTTCGGACGATATCATTCGATCCCAAGAAGTTTGGCCGCATTGTCATAGAAGACCCTCCTGAGGTGCGCTTCATCGAGCCCCGAAACCCTCACGCGCTGCATTTCGACCGAGTGGTGATGAAACGGCGCATCCGAACCGTACATCACCCGATCTGGGCCGACCTGCTCCACCGCTTCTCTGATTTTCGTATGCATGGGCATCCCTGAGGTTTCCAGGTAGAGGTTGGCATACTTCTTGGCCGTCATGATCGTCCCGTGTATATAGCATCCATGACCGTGTCCCATATGTCCCATAATGATTGAAACATCGGGGAAGAGCTCTGCCACTTCCCCGATCTGCCAGGGCAAGGAGAAGGGCGGATGTCCCGTGTGAAAGAGAACGGGAATCTCGAACTGCCTCGCCAGTTCCATGATCGGCAAAACCATCTCATCACTGGGAATAAAGGCATGAATCAGGGGATGGAGTTTAATCCCACGAAATCCCCAATCACCGACCGCCCGCTTCACCTCATCAAGCGCTTTTTCCCCCTCATAGGGATTGACCCAGACGAAACCGATCAGTCGATCTGGAAAACGTTTGACCGCTTGCCGGACGATGTCATTCGGGATCATGAACACAACGGTCTTTGAGATATTGAAGGCATCCATATCGGCAATCATCTCTTCCGCCGTTAACCGAACATTGGCCCATCCGCCAAATTCGCCTAGGTGGGCATGGGCATCAATGACTCTCATATGCTCCATTCTTCGCCTCCTTCATGTCGTTAGATCCGATAAATCAAAACACTGACCTCATCACGAATCAAGATCTTTGGGTAGCAGTCCTCATCCATTCAGAACGGATCTGCTGTCTGTTGTCGCGGGTTCGTCGAACAGAGATCAAAGATGACAAATCCAGAAAGATAAGCACAAAGGGTCTACCGACTCTCACCCGATTTCTCTTAATTGGGGTGCTCCGTGACAATTAACGTCACAGGGAGAACAGACTTGCGCCACGAAGAGCGGCTTTTTGAAAAACCCTTGAGGACTCTAGAATCGAACAAAAAGACCCATTCCTCCAAAAAGGCTGACGAGAATACCGGCACAGAGGACACCGGCATTGAGCGCGAGAAAGTACCAATCCCGGTTTCTGAATTTCCTTTCCACCAGTGTTGTCCGCTGCCTCTTGGCACCAAAAGCCCGTGAACTCATCGAATCGGCGATGTTCCCAGCCCTGATGTAGGCGCAATTGATGGCCGGAAGCACGAGCGCAGCACCTACCCGCAGACGCGACAGCGCCCCGGACCTGTCTAAGCGCTGTCCTCGGGCTTTTTGCGCCTCTGCAATGGTTGATAGGTCGCGGAAAAGAATGGGAATATAATTGACAGCCAACCCACAGGTGAAGGCCAGTTTATAGGGTATCTTCATGAGGGTCATCCCTTCGATTAACTCGGTCACCTCAACAAGTAAAATGAAAAGAGAGGCCACCCCACTCAAGGTGAGAAGAACCATACCCCTTGCAATCCCCATGTAAAGGCTCTCTCGGGTGATCACCACGGCGGAGGGGGAAAACCGTTGAGGGGAAAGATAGTACCACGGATATTTGAAGGGAAAATGAATGAGGATTTCCTGGCGAAAGCTTTTCACCAGCGGGAGTAAGAGGATGTTGAAAAAGACGACGATCACAAAAAGGGGGAGGACAATCCTCATCATCGCTATCTGTTTTTCCATTACACCCGCAAACCTTCCAAGAACGAGGACGTAGACAAACAGCACGAGCAGTGCGACCACGTTGTCCAGAATGATGAAACCCGTCGCAAACATCAGCCCAAACCAAATGATCTTCACTCTCGGGTCGAGTTGGTGGAGCCAACTGGTCCCCTTTTTCCCGAGCATCTCCCTGACGACGCTGTCACTGGGCAACACCATTGGGGGCCCCTTTCATGAGCCTTTCTAATTCCCGAACCAGGGTATGGGTTCTGTAGTGGTTCGGCCTGACACCCTTATCAGACAGAGATTGGGAAATCCGTGTGACTGGAAGAAGATCCCCGTAGAGGTATCCCATGATCTCTCTATCGGACAGCATCGTCTCCGGAGTTCCTTCACTCGCAATCGCGCCGTCCTTCATGATGATGACTCGATTTAAAAAGTCGGAACTCGCCCACACCCGGACATCGTGGGATATGCAAATGATGATCTTGTCTTCATCATAGTAGTTCTCAATCCTTTCAATGAGGCTTCCCGCCTGACCTCGATCGAGATTCGCCGTTGCCTCATCCAGAATGACGATCCTGGGGCCGTAGATGAGAACCGAGGCCACCGTGACCTTCTTCTTTTCACTGCCGCTCAGCTCTTGGGGGGAGCGATTCAAAAGAGGCTCCAGATCGAGTTTTTCCGAAATATCCGAGACCTTCTCTCTGATCGTTTCATCTGGGACGCCAAAATTCTTCAAGGAAAAAGCCAGTTCCTCTCTGACCGTCGGTTTATGAAGCTGGTGGTCGGGGTTCTGAAATAGAAAACCGACATCCATGGCCAACTCTGAAGTGGGCTTGTCAGAAATGTCCTCTCCTGATATGTAAACCGCGCCCTCTGAAGGGCGCAAGAGTCCATTGATATGTTTGCCCAATGTTGTCTTTCCCGAACCATTCCATCCGGAAAGCAAGACAAAGTCGCCGACATGAAATTCCAGGTTGATGGTTTTCAATGCAGCCACCCCATTTGGATAGCAAAACGTCACCTGGTCGAATCGAATTTTGGGTTCCGGTCCCTTATCACGGAACGAGACATCCGTCTCCCCTTTCCCCGGAATGGACTCGACCGTTCCCATCACTTCCCGTAGCCTATCGATGGTCCCGTCGAGCGATGTTTCAGCCAACGCACGGGATAGTCCATTTCTAACGAGGGCATGGGTCAATTCTAAGTACTGGGGGACGGTGACCGCCAAATCCCCCGAGTCTAACTCCTGCGTCAGTGTGCGAGGAGAACCATCGAAAACGATTTGCCCCTCGTCTAGAAGGACGATCCGGTCAGCGAGTTCAAACACATCAGATAGGTTCTGGGATATCCAAATGATCGTGGTTCCTTTGTTGTTCAAATCTTTAACGATCTCAATAACCTGGGTGGATGTATTCTGGTTCAGGTGGGAAAGGGGATCGTCGAGAACGAGCACCCTCGGCTCCATGACGAGACAGGAAGCGATGGCAACCATCTGTTGCTCTCCTGTCGAGAGATCGAAAGTCGCGCTGTGCCTGAGTTGGCCGATTGGCAATCGATCGAAAATCTCATCAAGCCGCTCATAGATTGTTTCTCTTGAAATCCCCAGGTTAGAGAGACCGAAGGCAACCTCTTTCTCTACATGAGGCGTGGCCAGCTGATCTTCTGGATTGGGAAAGACGAAACCCACATAAAGGGCGAGCTTGCTCACATCTTCTTGGAAGGTATCGAATCCGCAGACTTCGACCCTGCCCTCGAAAACACCCCCGGTCGAATAAGGGATCAGGCCGTTGAGACATTTTCCAAGGGAGGTTTTTCCACTGCCATTGGGACCCGTGACAATAACAAATTCCCCCTCCTGGATTTCGAGGTTGATATTGCGAAGGAGAGGCTCCTTCATTCTGGGGTAGGTAAAATTCAGACTCTCGATTCTGATGATCGCTCTGCCCATCACCCATGAGTGGAACGGTTGTTCCTCATTTACTCCAGAAGGTCTCATTGCTTCCAGAACAACCTATCCTGGAGGCCTTGAGAAAATGCCTATTTCACTTTTTCCGGCGCCTCATCTGTCCGCTTCAGATAGATGGCCAACGTGGATTTGACCGACTCCCTGTAGTCAAATATTCGAGGGAAGCCCTTGCGCAAAGCAAACCAGATGACCAATGGAGCGCCAATGTTATAGGGAACGATGAGCAAATCAGCCGAAAACCACTGAATCGTCGCTGGCCAACCCAGTAATACCGCGTAGGCGATTGCGTAGAGTATCGAGTTGGCCAACCACCCCAGGCAGACGCCCAAAATGGTTCGGGGAACGGATTTGCCATCAGAAATGGTGCCTGGTATGAACCCAACAAAGAACTTAATCCAGACCGTCCAGGGCGCCCACATGCCATAGCCGAGGACGAGATCCGCGAGGGTTGCTCCGATCGAGCCGCACAGCCCCCCAACCAGACCACCAAACATCAATCCCGCAAGGATGATCATCGCATTTCCGCCATGCCAGAATCCCCCAGCAGGCATGGGAATCGCAAACATGGTGAGAACAAACACGAGACCACTGAAGACGGCGATGAGGGCAACATCCTTGGCTCCGAGGGTTTTGAGGCGAGCTCTCGCTATGCTCCATCCGGCCATGTCAAACCACCTCTTTTCTTACTAGATTTCCCTCATGAGATTTCTGAGGAGCTTGAAAAAGGGACTTTGAATCAGGACCAGCATTTTTTCGGCAACGGTTCTTTCCGAAGTATCATGCTTGTTTAGAATGGCCTATCTTCGGTGACCATTTGGTCGTCCTGAGATCAAGAGTCGGTCTCACCTTCCCCACCACATCCTTCCGGTAGTTGACAACCCTGGGTTGGTGGTGTGTTTCGAGCAATCTTAGCTCTTTCTCGGTGACGGCACCGAGCCTTCTGAGAACTTCAATCACAGTCGGTGTTAAGCCCCTGAGGCTGCCATCCTCAATTTTGATCCCGACACCCCATCCCCTCTCGAAAAGACTGATCCCATAAACGCCCTCGGAGCCGATCTTGCCGAACACCCGACCTTTTGTCGCCTTGATGAGATCTGTGCAGATCCGGCTCTCACCCGCAATCATCTCTGGATATTTGCGGGCGCATTCCATGAGGCGCAATATGCCTGCGACTCCTTCATCGGTCAGTTTCGCGAAAGCGAGGGCCACGCCTTTCAACGAAACCTGATAGGTGGGAAGACCGCATCCATCAATGCTAATCTGAATCTGGTTTCGCGGAGTTCCGGTAAAACTCGAAGCCTTTTCCAGAATTCTCTGTTGAAGCGGATGGTCATGCTCCATGTATGTCTCGACAGACCATTTCTCAAAAACACACGTCGCCAGCATCCCGGCGTGTTTTCCGGCACAACTGTTGTGAAGGGGACCGGGTTTCTTTCCTTCTCGATCGAGTTTTTTGGCTGTTGGTACATGGAAGGGTCTGTGTGTGCCACATTGGAGACTCAATTCCCCCAGACCAGCCTTTTCTAAAATACTCCTGACAGTGTCCCGGTGAGAATCCTGGCCGTTGATAGACCCTGTGGTGATTGCAATCTCTCTCTGAGTCAGTCTTAAGCCATCCGCCGCGCCAGTCTCAAGGAGAGGAATGGCCTGGAGTGGCTTCGCACAAGACCGCATAATGGTAGGAAACTCAGGATCGCCCCAGAAGTAAAGAAGCTCCCCAGCCCTATCAACCACGGCGACAGAACCCCTATGGACGCTTTCGACCGATCCGTTTCGCAAAACCTCGACAACTGGCAAAGGCATTCTATCCATCGGTATCTTCTTTCGGATTCGCAGCCCCAACTCACAGGGATATGGCATGGCCCAATGGTCTTTTTCGCGATCACCCTCTCCATCATCATTCGTTCCCGCAAAAATTCCTTCACATCCTGCAACGCCGGCAGGGTTTCGAACTGTTTTGTGGCCCCCATTACCTTATAGACAAGAATCAAAAGTTGTCAAGATAAGTCAGTCACCGGAGTTTTCGAACTTTCTGGCTCTCCCCCAGCCAATCATAGCCCAACTTTACTTTAAGTGTTCCCTCAAATGTTTTTTGCCCATAGAGTTTAGGTCTCGCCTGTGGCGGGAGAAGCGAGGCGATCTCAACTGTCTAAGCCCGAAGGGCGAGTTTTGAGATTGCCTGGAGCGAACCTTAGATTTATCAAACTCTCGCAGAGCCCACTGGGATCTCTGAGTTTTGACCTGAATCGCTGAGAGGGCGATTCAGGTCAAGAGCCTCAACGCTTCGCGTGTATCAATTGATTTGGCCCCACCACACGATCCGTTGTGAAATCTGCATTGCATGGCCCCGAAGGGGCTCAGTGGGTGGCCTAATTTTTCCGTTCAAAAAATCAGGCGAGAGTCAAAATCATCTCTTGCGAACTCTGCGGGCTCGAGCGACCCTGAGCAGAGCGAAAGGGGATCGGGCGAGAGAGCGTGGTCGGGCATTCTCCTGAAAAGCCAATGTGAAGACATTTAATGCGTCCGTATGAGTTGTGTCACCCATTGCGCGTTCTCTCAGGAACCTCCAGAAGTCCGTCCAGGGCTTTTCCCTCTCCACCCCACCCCCGATGGTAACCCCATCGCGATTCCACCGCGGCTCACGGACGGGAGACTAACGCAAAAGGGGACGCCCTTTACGCTTCTAAATGGAGAAGCCAAAGCACTGTCGGCGCACACCTATGAAAAGCCATACAGATCTGTTAGATTATCGAGGGACCCTATGCCGCAGGTCCTCATACGTCGGTTGTGGGAGGATGGATTCCTAAATGGTCTCATGAGGAAGACAAAGACCTTAAGATGGATTGGCCTGGGCCTTTCAGTAGCCTGCCTGCTGACATTCGCGCTTTGGATAGGATTCGTCAAACGGCCCGGCGACAGGAGCGAGATCGGAGAATCTCCATCGGAGGACGCGCAGCTGCCCTTCGAGAGAAAAAACACCGAGGCCATGGGGCTCAGTGAACTCCGGGTGTACATCAGAGAATGTGAAAGGGCTCGCGACTTCTCCGAGTGCGAACGGGCCTATCAACGAGCCATCCGGCTAACCCAGGGGCGAGAGCCTCTGTCCGACGATTTTATCGATTTCAAATTTGGGCTTGCCGGACTGTATTTGAATTCCCTCTGGGAATACGGGCAGTTTAGCTCAACCGAAAAGATTCCACCCGGTCTTCACCTCGCCATGAACATCTATGATGAAATCATTGCCGCCCATCCTCATTCAGAACTGGCCGCGGAGGCCCAGTTTCGGAAAGGAGTCGTCTTCAATAACGAATTCTCGGGGTACTGGAATCGTCTTCACAGAGACGACGCCATCAGGGAGTTTCAGAAGGTGGTGGATCATTACCCCCATACGGATCAGGCCAGAAGAGCCAAGGAGAGGTTGGCGGCTCTGCAAAACGAGGATTAGCGGAAGGGGCCTCCCGCGCGTGAGGAGAAAAACTGCAATGGTTAGGAAGCAGGACACGGCACGGTGGAAGATGCTCAGGGTCAGTATCGTCGCCAATCAATTTGAGGAGGACATGGTTTCCCAGGCTCTGGAGGAGAAGGGCATACCTTTTCTAATTCGGAGGTACTCTGATACGGCCTATGATGGCATTTTTATCCCCCAGAAGGGTTGGGCTGCCGTCATGGTGCCGGACGAGTACAGGGAAAGGGCCAGGGATGTCATTGAGGATCTAAAGAGCGACTTTGAGGGTCAAGATTGAGAAGACAGAGGGCGGAAGCCAAAATTCAGAATAGACTGGGAATACCCATTGATAGGATGACTGACCGCTTTCAACCGAGACGGCGACTTGCACGTATCCGTACACCCTCGATTTTCTGTAAACCGGAAGAGACGTGAGTGAGGGTTATCTCTTCATTCTGAAGACTGACCCCGGGCCGCTGACTTCTGCTTCTCTAGGGCGTATAAATAACAACGATCAGTTTCGCCGCCTCTTTGCCCAAATTCCTCAGTTTATGGACGATTCCCGAATTGAAATGGATGGTTTGGCCTTGTTTGAGGGTATTGGAGTTCTCTCCAACCAACACTTCTATTCTGCCACTGAGGACATAAATGAATTCTTCCCCTTCATGAGAATACTCGACCATTTTGTGCTCCCTCAGGGGCTCAATCGTTACCAAAAAGCCTTTCAGATGTCTGTTCTGTGCGCCTGGGGTTAGGACCTCATAGGAATACTCCTGAGTTCTCTTAACATAGCTCTCTCGCCTCCGCTCGGAAGCAGCCCGCTCTTCCTGTTCAGACAATAGAGAACCCGCGTCAATCGACAAAGCCTTTGAAATCCGAATCAAGAAGGCCACGGGAGGTAGCACCTCCCCCGCTTCAACGGTCTTGATGAATTCGGGAGTCAGACCCGTTTCATTGGCGAGATTCGAAATAGAAAGGCCTTTTTCCTTTCTCAGACGCGTGATTTTATCACCGATCGATCTTTCCCTTTTCTTCCTCGGCATCTTCCGTACCCATTTGCTCAAAGCATAACGAGATGGAAATGAAATCAGCAAAACCACACTAATCAAACCCACAGGCTTTGTCAAGGGAGGAAGATGTCTTGAATTCTCAGCGTCATGAGGAATGCTCAGATAAGGCGCGTCCTGTCCCTGAGTGACATTTGCGGAAGCGGTGGGGTTCTCAGAGAGACTGGAGACGAGAGACCAGAGATTAAAGGCTAATGACAAATGCCCAATGATCAATGACAAATGCTTATGAGGTGTGGGCCTCCTTGAACCTTTTGCCGTTTTCCTCTGTCCTATAGGAGCAGAATCCGCGAGCCCCAAGCCGGTGACTTCGGGAGCGTCGGAGCGAAGGGACGGCGGAGTTCACCCAAAACTGAGGAAAATCGAGTATTGACACCGTTGAACTTATGAAAAACTGCAGATATAATAGCCGCAGGGCTCGGCCTTCAGAGAGGAAACGAGTCATGCGAGTCACCGTCCCGGCGCGACGAAACCCATACCTACGGATCAATCATGGAGATTGAGCTCAAACTCTTTGCCAATTTTCGGGACTATCTTCCAAAGGGGAGCGACAGGTTCTCCTCGAAGATTAAGGTGGGCCCTTCTGAACGGGTAGCGGATGTGCTCCAGAAGCTTGGACTCCCCAAAGATCATCCTAAGATCATTCTGATTAATGGAGTTCATGCCAAGGAGGAAGACCGGCTAAAGGATGGGGATATTCTGAGTGTCTTCCCGCCAGTTGCAGGAGGAAGTTTAGGTTGTGATTCTTCGGTCTCGTAACGACCGCGGCAATTCACCCTGGATTATTGTTGCACGGGGAAGGTGAGCCGTCGTGAGTCCATCTCGTCCTCGATTTCGACGACTTCCGCTCCTCGGGGAATGGCAAGTTTGAAAAGTTCCCGAGGCAGGCGGGGATTGATGTCTATCGTTTGAAAACTGAACCGTATCCGATTCTCGGCCCCAGGAACCTCGATTTTGACCTCCCTCGGAAAGGCTGCGCGACCATTTCTCCTGAATCGGCTGAAGGATACCCGGATGACTTCTCCCGTCGCAGCACCTTTCTTGGAGACCTCTGTCACTCTTAACGTCTTTGGATGAATCCAGAATGTCTGGCTTTCCCATCGGATTGAAGGGGGAAAGGTCAGTTCATAGAGCCTTCGATGCGCATCATACCGAGCCAAGACCTGCTCTTGGCTCGGTATCTCTCCAAGAAGAAGCGCAACGAACTCCCGACTGTTTATTCCGAAAGGAACGAAGAGAGAGATCCCTCTCGTCACCTCTCCAACATAGAACACGTTTTCGCGCATATCCATCGCCTGAAAAGTCTCGCCTCGGAAGGCCAGGCGTAGAAATGGAAGGCCTCGAAAATCGAGAAGGTCGATTCGCATCATGTCAGGTTTTCCCACGAGAATAAACTGCTTGCTTCGGAGCTTTTTCCCTTGGGACACAACCTCGACACGGCCGACTCCACGGACCGATCGAATTTCGCCATTGGACTGACGTGCCCTCTCAATAAGGTCTGGGGGCGGAGTCGGTAACCGATGGGGGGGATATTTGATAAGAGAACAGCCTGAAAGCAGCGTAGCGACGATGAGAAAGGACAACGGTCGTGAATGGGTTTTCAAGGAGATCCTTTCTGTTCCTTCTCCAGCGATCTGATCTTCTCTTTCAACCTTCCAATCTGGTCTTCCTTGGGATCAAGCTGCAACGCCCTCTTGTAAGCTTTCAGAGCTTTGGCTTTGTTATTGAGCTTCAGATGCCCATCACCGAGATGTTCAGTGATGATGGGATCATCTGGGGTCATGGTGACGGCCCTCTCGAGTTCTTGCACCGCCCGCTCATAGTCTCCCTTCCGATAGTAAACCCATCCAAGGCTGTCCACGATATAGCCGCTGTCAGGCTTGAGTTCAAGGGCTCTTTGGATCAGTTCGAGGGCCTCGTCAAGATGCATGTTCTTGTCCGCATAGGTATATCCGAGGTAATTGAGGGCCTCTGCGTGATCCGGTTCCCTCTGGATCACCGACTCCATCATTTCAATCGTCTTCTCGAGGTTTCCCTGCTTGTCATAGACGATGCCCATCTGAAAGAGGATTTCAACGTTTTCGGGATCCAAAGTGCGAGCCTTCTCCAGGACTTGAAGAGCGGAGGAGAGCTTTTCTGTCCTTTCGTATAGAGTCGAGAGGTAGATATAGAGTTCCGCATTCTCAGGCTTTTGCTTGATGGCTTCTTTAATCGTCTCCACAGCCTCGGAGACCCTCTCTTCCTTCCGGAGAATGAAAGCCATGCTTTTCCGCGCATCCACATAGAGCTCAGACTCAGGAGGTATCTTCCCAAACTCTTCCAAGGCCTCAGTAAAGACCTCCTTCTCAAGATAAGTCGAAGCGAGATAGTATCGGATGCGATGATTATCCGGCGTCGAAGCGAGGACGAATCGAAACTCAAGAATCGCATCATCGTACCGCTTCTGCTCAAAGTATATGACACCCAGCATCACCCGGATATTAAGGTTTTCCCTATCAAGCTTCTGAATCTCTTGAAACTGTTGGATGGCTTCATCGAGTTGCTTATTCTTCATGTATATCTGACCGAGCCCAGCTCGGGCTCTCTTATTGTGGGGATCCATTTGCAAGACCCGGTTGAAGTACGTAATGGCCTTATCGGGCCTTTCCGTCACCGCATAAAGCGCTGCCAGGTCATTCATCGCAGAGACAAATGTGGGATCGATCTCCAGAGATTTCAGATAGTGCTCCTCTGCCTCGCTGAAATTCTCCATTTCTGCATAAACTCGCCCAAGATAGTAGTAACCGAGGATTGAGTTGGGCTCGATCTTTACAAACCGCTTCAAAAGTCGGACCGCTTTTTTGTATTCACCGACTGAGTAGTACAGGTCGCTCAGGTAACGGAAGGCGTCGCGGTTTTCAGGGTCGATAGCCAGGATCCTCTCATATTGTTCCACTGCAAGTTCCGTTTTGTTCTGGGCAGAGTAGATCCCCCCCAAGGTCAGGAGGGCATCAATATTCTCCGGTTCTAAAGCAATCGCTTTCAGAACCTGTTTAATCGCCTCGTCCATCAGCCCCTTATGAATATAGAGTCGTGAGAGCTCTAACCTTAAGAGTGCAGATTCAGGATCATACCGAACGGCCTTTTTGTGATCCTCAATCGCCTCATCGAGAAGTCCCTTGTTTTTCTTAATCTGCGCAGTCAAATAATAGAAATAGGCCTTGGAGCTAATCTCTCTCTCACCCTCTCGGGCCTCAGGTGGCTGGACTTGATCTTGACGACGGCCGGACTGACTGGTGGGCACCCCTTTACAGGACTGAAAAAGGAGTGAAAATGTGAATATGGCGAAAATGATAACGAAGCGAGAGCTCTTCATTGTCTGCCTTAAGAACACCTATCTCATAAAGTTAGCACAATCGGTGGTACCGGTCAATTTGGGTAAGGCCTGAAATTCTCGAACCTTTTCGTCGATCTACACAGAGCACCAGCGGCCCGCCTCCCTTTGCGCGTTCCTTCAGCATCACCCCGGGGCCACCAAAATGCCTCCGCAGAGAGGGAAAATGGCCAAAATTGGGGAACCACCGAACCGTGACCCAATGCCTGGCGCTTTTGATTCCCTGGCCCCTCCGGTTTTCTCCTGCCACGAATTTGTAGTATGATAAAAAGAGGGAAATCCCTATGGATCTATTCGGTCATGAAAGCAGGTTTCTTGAATGAATTCCCTTGAGGGTGTAAGATTCTCGCCCTGAGGAGGGGCTTATCATGAAAAGAGTTTTCATTAAATCGGCTATCTGTTGGGTCACGACAGTCCTTCTTTTTCTCATTGTCGTGAGCTGTGCGACGGCTCCGGTCACGGGTCGGCAGCAGCTGATCCTGATCCCCACGAACCAGGAAATTGCTCTAGGCCTCAAGTCCTACCGGGAGATCTTGAGTCAATCGAAACTCTCCCAGGACCAAGAGATCCTTGCAGTGGTTAACCGGGTCGGATGGAACATCGCACGGGTGACGAGCCGGGAATACCCGATCGCGAAGGACTACGAGTGGGAATTCAGTGTGATCGAGGATGACAAGACCCCAAATGCCTTTGCCCTTCCGGGAGGGAAAATCGCTGTTTACACGGGGATACTAAAATACACCAGGGATGAGGCCGGACTGGCCACCGTTGTCGGCCATGAAGTCGGACACGCTCTTGCCCGTCACGGAGCCGAAAGGATGAGTCAGTATCTCCTCGCCCAACTGGGACAGGTCGCACTCAACGTGGCAATCCAGGATCAGAGCCCCGCCTCGGTGAGAGCGATGAACGTGGGCTATGGGGTTGTCACGACCGTAGGCGTCCTACTTCCCTTTAGCAGACTGGAGGAGTCGGAGGCTGATCACATCGGACTGATCCTTATGGCCAAGGCGGGGTACGACCCACGAGAAGCCATTGGTTTCTGGGAAAGGATGGCAAAAGCGGGCGGCAAGAAGCCCCCACCCTTCCTCTCTACCCATCCGGCCGATGAGAAGCGCATCGCCCAAATCAAACAATGGATGCCAGAGGCACTGGCCCATTACAAGCCCTGATCGGCCCGATGCGAGCCGCGTATGGCAGTGCGCCTTTGCCGTATCTTTCAATTTGAAAGCGCCTGGATCGCGATGGATACCATCCAAAAGTACTTTAGAGTTAGACGCTGCGACATGGCCTATTTGAAGTTCATCGTTGAGTCTTACGGGGGATTGGCCGCGCTTAGCACTGTGGACTCGAAGGAGGGGCTCATGGAATGGATGATTCCTCCAGATCGTTTGGAAGAAGCGGAACAGCTGATCGATTCACTTCGAGAGGAAGTCGCCATGGAGCCCGTACCCCCTCCGATAACCTCTCCTTCATAATCCTCTAGGAAAAGGACTCGCCAGACCTTCGAACACAAATCATGGGAGGCGTTTATATGCCATCCCCATCTGGCCAATGCTTCCCCCTGAGGCGGAAAAATCGAGAGGTTCGAAGCCGGGAGAGATTGAGGGAGAAGGTTGATTATTGGGAAAGGAGATGGAGGGGGAAACGATGCAATACGGCGCGATGAATTTTCCTGTGAGGTCGCTCATCAGCGAGGTCGAGGAAATCGGCCGTCTCGGGTTCGACCTTATCGAGATCTCGATGGACCCTCCAGAAGCCATGCCGGAAAAAGTCCGTCGAGTCAAAGATGAGATCACCAGGGTGGCGCAACAGCACGGTATGACGATCATCGCCCACATGCCGACCTTCGTCTCCATCGCTGATCTCTATGAGACCATCCGTCGAGCGTCGCTGCGAGAGATCATCGGGGCTCTGGAGATTGCCTCAGAGCTGGGTATCCAAAAGGTTGTCCTTCATCCACCCTACACCATTGGACTCGGAAAATACGTTCCGAAGAAGATCAAAAAATATGGCCTATCGAGCCTGAGAGAGATTCTCGATAAAGCAGGGACCTTGAACATCACGGTCTGTCTAGAAAACATGTTCACAAAAGGGGGATTTCTGACGACGCCGAAGGAGTTCAGGACGGTCCTCGAAGAGTTTCCAAACTTCCGTATAACCCTCGACATCGGCCACGCCTTTCTCGCTGGCGGGTTGAAAAACGTCCTGGATTTCATCAATACCCTCGGAAATCGGATCGAACACGTCCACGTGAATGATAACCTGGGGAGAGAGGACAGTCACCTACCCATTGGAGCTGGTCTTATCGATTTCCGCCGGGTCCTCGGAGAATTGAGATCCTCCGGCTACGACGATACCATGACGCTCGAGGTCTTCGCGAGAGACCGGGACTACCTTCAGATAAGTCGTGAGAAAGTGGAACATCTCTGGGAGGAACTTCGGTGAGGAAGTCCTTGGATCTTCAAAGACGCCGGCGGCGGGCCTCCCTGATCCAGATCTTTAGCTGCGCTCGCGTCGGATATCGTGTGGCGGGATTCAGCTCCACCACCTTGGACAACTTCCTCAGAAGGCCTTCCGGCTCTTCCTCGGCCAACGTGTCCACCGAGTCAATTCCGGCCTTCTGTAAGAGCAAGAAATGGCTAATTCCGAGACCCTTCAGGCCAATCAATCGGCTCTGTCTCACCAGTTCGTCCACACGCTGCTCTGGAATTCCTAACCCCTCGACGACCCGTTTGTACCCCCGAGGCGTTCGCGCCTTGTAGGCAAGATCGTCAACCGTGTGAATCCCCAATGCCTCGAGTCGCCGCTTTTCATCTGCTGTGATCAGCGGAAAATCATCGAGAATTGCCAGCGTGGAATCGACGGAGTACCGGTCAATCGCTCTGGTCGAGAGAATGTAGAAGAGAAGAATCGAGAGGGTGGTGATAAGCCGTAACCAGCGAGTCGTCTTTTTCTCGCGATTCAAATCGTAAGCGTCCTCCTCCCATCCCCTGTTGTGGCGGAATAGAGAGATAAAGTTATAGATCACATAACACTCAACGGCAAAGGGCGGAAAACCCAGGAATCCGAGTAAGGGCATTTCAAAGAGTTTTAGCTCATCGAAAAAAGGTACCGTATACACCCATTTCGTTCTTGTCCAGAAATTCCAAAATTCCCACAGACCGCCGCAGATCAACCCTGCAATGAGCAGGACGTAGAATTTCCTCAGACTTCCCCTTTCCCATTCAGCGAGAAGGGACCGACCACCGAACCGATGGTTTATCGGTTCGAGGAGAAAAATGAAACTCCCCCACATGAGCGGAAATGTATATCTGGGCAAAACGAGAGGAAGAACCAAAAACACGATTCCAGTTGCCAGAAATATCCCATACCACCTCCCGGTTACCGTGATCCGCGGCGTTGAGGTGTTCCTGAAAAGACCCAGAGTCTCTAAGAGTTCTGTCGTCTCAAAAATTCCGGGCAGAACGGTTCCATAGGCCGCGCCGTACCCGATGAGTCCGACCATCGCACCCTTCGGCACATTGATGTAGTACCAGTTCCGCAACACCAGATTCACCATCTCAAAAAAGAGCCAGATCGTGAAAGACCAAGAAATCATGAGGAGGAACTCCCGAAATCGGCTCAGGATCAGGGAGTTTCCCTTCAGTCGATAAATGAGGCTGTCCACCATGAGAATATAGGACCACCAGGCAAAACAGTAGAACCATGAAAAAAACGGCTCCACACGATAGAACATTGAAACCTGGGCCACGAGGAGAAGACAAAAACCGATGATTCCGTGGATATTGGGAACTTTTTTCGTCGTCATTTTTCCCACCGATCTAAGACCATTGTCCCTTCGCTCTGACCCGCCCGCAGCATCGCTCATGGAGAACGGTGTCCATCCCAAAATCAGAGAATTCCGGGCAAAAAGGCGCGATCGCAACCCGCATTCGATTACTTGAGGAGCGGGGCGAGTTTTTTGAATTCATCGGTACCGGCTCTCCCCAGGAGCTGGAATGCGATGGTTTCCGCAGAAGTGATGAGAGCCCCCGCCTGCTTCATTAGGGAAAGGCCGGTTATCCAGTTCTGTTTTGTGCGCGAACACGTCGCATCTCTCGGCACATGAACACGACATCCATGAGAGCGGAGATCCAAAACCGTTTGGAAGGCACATACATGGGTTTCCATACCCATGACAACGGCCTGAATCGGGGACAGGGCTGAAAATTCCCTCATGAATATCTCATCCGTGAGACAGCTGAAGGTCACCTTCTCTATGGGTTTTATCGAACCGAGAATCTCGCGGATCGGCTGGACGGTTCTTTTGAGGCCCTTGGGATACTGTTCTGTGGAAACAAGAGGAAGCCGAAACGTTTTGGCCACTTCGATGAGGAGCCGAGTATTCCGAATGACCTGATTGATCACTCCAGGCTCCATTGCAGCTGCCAGACCCTCTTGCATATCGATCACGACGAAAAGGAGTCCCTTTCTATCCAAATAGAAATTCTTGAGATCCACGGGGCACCATCCTCTCTCGATTCATTGAACAACATTTGGATACCTGTAACACAAACCCTTGCGTTATGGAAGATTCTCATGCCTCGGCATAACCTCACCGCGGCATTTCAAGAGGAGTTTCCCCATTTCCCGAACGATAAGTCTCAAAAGTTACAGATTTGTCAAAATATTTTCGAGTTCTCAAATGGAAACCTCCTCTCCCTTCGCTCCCAAGCTCACGCGGTGACCC
>CAYFYO010000075.1:0-18190 GCA_964347335.1 uncultured Thermodesulfobacteriota bacterium | reverse complement strand
GAAGAAGGTCGAAATGAAAGTCTTTAGAGAGGGGAAAATTCTCACCCTCGAGACCACCATAGCTGAAATGGAAGAAAAGGAAGAGGTGGCTATCGCGCCGTCCGAAAAACCCCTGGGCCTGACGGTCCAGGACATCACCCCTGAAATTGCCCGGAACCTGGGTTTGGAAGGGGTGTCGGGCGTGGTGGTGACAGAAGTCACACAGGGTAGCCCCGCGGCCGAGGGCGGAATCCGCCGGGGTGACGTGATCCAAGAGGTCAACCGAAAACCCGTCGAGAACATCGAAGATTTCGGCCAGGCCATTGAAGAGGCGAAAGGTCAAGAAAGCATCCTCTTCCTCATCAAAAGGGGTGAAAGCAGCCTTTTTGTAACCGTCTCACCCAGATGAGACACGCCGGAGGGGGGGACCTCCCCCCTCCTCAACGATTCCCTCCTAGGTTTTCCTCTCCCTCACTGAAGGCGCCACTTCAAAAGAAGGTTTTTGCACACGCGGCAACCGCGAATGGTTCAATTGGTGCAAAAGCTTGCCCGAGCGGAACGATACGGGTGCCATGACAGAGCCTTCGATTCAGCAATCTGACGGAAGGAGTTCGGACCAGGCCCCGACGTGCCGGACCCTCGAGTTTCCTGAGAAAACCCGGAATGGGTTACCTAACGAGTCGTCGCCGAAAATTGGCCATGAGGCGAACATCACGAAGTTTCTGGGGTGACCGGTCTTGGCGACCGGAATGTCCCCGAAGAGGCCATACAATACGGATTTCACACGATTGGCGTGGTGGGACCAAATCAACTGATACGGGCGAAGCGTTGACGCGCTTGACCTGAATCGCCCGCTCAGCGATTCAAATCCAAACTCCGAGATCTGCGTGTGGGCTGTGAGAGACGGAAACTGACTTCACGCGTTTGCACGAATTGAGATGAGTACAAAAATCTGATTGCAGGAAGTCCAGAAGCTCCAGGCCGGAGATGCTTGTCAGATGGGGCTGAAAATAATAGGATGAGGGCGCTATGTCAGGCGACCCAGGCGGTATGCAGAGCACTGAAGCGACTCCACGGAAACAGCGGCTTTTGGGCAAACCGATGACCAAGACCATGCTTGCCGTGGTCGCTGGTTTCGGGTTGATTCTGAGTATCTCTGACGTCCAGAAAATCCTGAGGCTCGCCCAGAAGATAGAGATCCCTTTCCTGGTTCTTGCCTTTATCGCCGCAATCTTGAGTTACCTCTTTATCGGTCTCGCCTTGAGACGACTCCTCGACCTCGTCGGCGAGCGTCTCTCCTTCAAGGAAATGTTCGCCATTTCCTGGGTTTCAACATCGGTCAATTATCTGATCTCCACTGGCGGGGTGGGGGGGTTGACCATGCGGGTCTTCCTTTTGAGAAAGAAGGACATCTCCTTTTCCGAGACGTTTTTGGTCTCTTTTGTCCATAACTTCATGATCAATGGCGTCCTTATCGGATTTGTCATGTTCGGCTTCGGCTATCTCCTGACCAATAAGGGGCTGCGTTTCTATCACCATTTGACCTCCGGTATTGTTCTCGCCATCACCCTGACCTTATCCCTCCTCGCGACGGGATCTGTAATCAACAAGGCCTTCCGAGAACGGTTCATCGACTTCTTCTATGGGGTGATCAACCGGATCTCCGTGAAATTCACCCAAAAGACCGTCTTCCAAGAGGCCTCCCTCGCCGAATTCAAGGAGGAGTTCCACCAAGGAATATCCCTGATGTTGTCTCGAAAGCGAGATATGGTTCTTCCTCTCCTCTATGTTTTTCTCGACTGGCTCGGCTGCCTCATAACACTCTACCTATCCTTCATCACCATCGGTTATCCCATCTCTCCCGGGGTTCTCCTGGTCGGGTTTGCCGTCGGGATCTTCGTTTCGATCATATCCTTCATCCCGGGTGCTATCGGAATCATGGAAGGGTCCATGGCGGCCATCTACTATAGTCTCGCCGTTCCGCTCGAAGTCGCCATTGTTGCGGTGCTCCTGTACCGGATCGTCTATTACGTCTTCCCCTTTCTGACCAGCATCGTCCTCTACTATCCTCTCTTCAAGGAAGCCAAGGCCATGAAGATCAGCGAAGTCCCTTACACGGCCCCCAACACCGCAGAGGCTTTCTCCTCAAAATCGAACACTCCTCCCCGCAGGGAATTTCCTTGAATTTCGCGTGTGAGCCAAAGTAGAATGAAATGGATGTCTAACAAATCGGTGGACTCTCGGACATGGAAGCTTCTTACAAGGAAAGGTTCGAAAACATCAAAAGGATCACCCAGAAGATTACCGCTTCACTCGACATTGGAGAGGTTTTGGAGGAGATCCGTGACGAGGCTCGAGTGATTTTCCCCAAGGCCAAGGAAGCCTGTCTCGTCATGTTCGATAAGAAATCTCAGGCTTACATGCGACCCCTCCACTGCGCCGTCTTCAAGGACAGAATCAACTGCCGCCTCTGCAAGGCAAACCGGAAGATCATCCAGGAGGCGATTTCCAGGAAGGCCTGGGCAGAGGGGGCCGATCAGCCTGGGACGAAGAACTTTCCGGAGATCGGGCGAGAGATCGCATTTCCGATCTTCGAAGACGAAAAAATCATGGCCGTCTTGAGCCTCATTGCCGACAGAACCACCCGGTTCGACGAAAAAGATATTGCCCTGCTTCAGGATCTCTCTGATTTGGCCACCAACGTGATCAAGAATGCGAGACGGCACTGGACGGTTTCCCAGGAGAAGATGACAACCGACAAGATCCTCGGCCATCTGGAGAACTTCGTGCCGGATTCTGTCAAGAAAATCGTTAAGAAGAATCCTGACGCTCCGGAATTCGAAAAAAAGGAAAAGGATGTCACCATCCTCTTTCTGGATATCGCCGGCTATACGCGAATGAGCCAGGTTCTGGACAAAGTCAAGGTCAATTTCATCATCGAAAAATACTTCTCCAGTTATCTGGACACCATCTATCGTTTCAATGGGGACATCAATGAAACGGCCGGTGATGGCCTGATGATCATATTTCAAGATCCGGACCGTGCAAAAAACGCCCACCTGGCGGTGCAGGCTGCGATGGCCATCCGCGAAAAGACCCTGGAGATCAACAGAGAACTGGAGGGTCGGTTCGAGCCTGTCACTGTCAATATGGGTATCAATTCCGGCCCTGCCCTTGTGGGGATGACGCGCTTCGTGGGTTCTGTGGGTTCGAGAATGACCTACACCGCGAGTGGGCCGGCAACCAATCTTGCAGCCCGCATCGCGAGCGCAGCTGAAAATGGACAGATCCTCATCGGCCCTGAGACCGCAAGACGCCTCAATGGCCAAGTCAAGCTGAGAGACTTGGGGGTGAAGAGATTTAAGAACGTGGCTTCTCCAGTCAAGGTCTATAGTCTGGTCACGGACGGGCAAAAGCGCAATAAGAAGGAGAATAAAAGGAGACACCATGAATGAGAAAGAACGTCTCAATGCCCTACAAGTCGCTCTGAACAATGAGATGAGAGAGCGCGAATTCTATCTTAAGAACGCCGAGAGAACGAAAAATCCTCTCGGGAAGGCGATGTTCAAGCAGATCGGAGACGAGGAACTCGAACATTACGAACGGCTGAAACAACTGCATCAGACATGGGAAAAACAGGAGAAATGGCCCGAGACTGTCCCACTCAAAGTCGAAAATACCATTGTCAAGGACATCCTCCTCGGCTTTATCAAGAAGGTCGATGAGATGTCAGAAGGAGACGATGACGATCTGGAAGCGATTCGAAAGGCGATTGATTTTGAAGCGAATGGGGCGAAATACTACGCCAGACTCCGAGACAGTGTTTCCAATGAGAAAGAAAAGCAGTTCTTCGACCTCCTTTCGAGGATTGAAAATGAGCACTACTTGTCCCTTAAAGAAACCGAGGAGTACTTCTCAGACCCTGCCTCGTGGCATCGTAAAGTCGAGCACCACACCCTTGATGGAGCTTGAGGTCGCAATTGGAAGTCCCTCAACCCCATGGACTTTCGTGGGATTCCTGGGACAACCTGTTGATTTTTTCCGAAACCATGATTAACCTTATTTTCATAAGGCCTCAACCTTTTTCGACGAAGGCACGGAGTGAAAAATCATGAATAAGATTCGCACATATTTACTCATGGGGATTTTAACGCTCCTCTTTCTCTGGGTTGGCGACCTGTTGGGAGGGAGAAGCGGAATGATCATCGCCCTGATTCTCGCCGGGGCGATGAATCTTATCTCGTACTGGTTCAGTGACAGAATCGTTCTGAAGATGTATGGCGCGAAGCCTGCTGGACCCAATCAGGCCCCGGAATTCTATTCCGCCGTTGCGGAACTCGCCCAAAGAGCGGGAATGCCCATGCCAAAGACCTACATCATCGAAAACGACAGCCCGAATGCATTTGCCACCGGCCGAAATCCCGAAAATGCCGCCGTGGCGGCCACCACAGGTCTGTTGAGGATTCTGTCGCGGGAGGAGCTTATGGGGGTCATTTCTCATGAATTGTCCCACATCCGGCACCGGGATATCCTGATTGGGACAATCGCTGCCACTCTCGCGGGAGCCATCAGTTACCTCAGCATGATGGCGCGATGGGGGGCCTTGTTTGGAGGATTTGGTGGCGACGACGATAACCGAGGCGGTAATTTCTTGGTGATCTTCGTGGTATCGATTCTCGCCGGCATCGCGGCGATGCTGATTCAGATGGCAATCTCTCGATCACGGGAGTATATGGCCGACCGCGGGGGAGCTGAGCTCACCCACCACCCCACATATCTCGCTAACGCCCTAAAGAAACTGGACCATTTCGCCAAGAGAATCCCGATGCGGGCAAATCCCTCGACGGCTCATATGTTTATTGTCAATCCCCTTCGGGGAAAGGGCTTGGTGAACCTCTTCAGTACCCATCCCCCTCTCGACGAAAGAATCCGTCGTCTCGAGGCAATGGAGGGGGGAAAGACACGCTAGGTTGGAGGTTATGAGGCATTTGCCTCAAGCCTGAAGCCAAACGATCCTGAGGCCCCTTGGGGCAATGCGATACAGATTTCACAACGAATCGCATGGGGATACCCAATCATTTGATACATGCGAACAGTTGACGCGCTTGACCTGAATCGGCCACTCAGCGATTCAGGTCGAAACTCAGAGATCTCCGTGTGCGCTACGAGAGATGGAAACTGACTTAGTGCGCGTGCACTGGCTTATTCTCGTACGATCTCTCGGTGAAATAGCTCGAGATTGAACGGGTTGAAATCCGTATCATCGTCGTAGGCATCTACCCCTTCTATCCGCTTCAGAAAACTGCATATTCTATAGGTGACCGGTGTCATCACGGCCTCAACACCGACTTTGAAAAGATAGTTGGCCACCAATAGGCTCCACATGGCCTCCACCGGAAACACACCGAGCACCGTCGCAACGCCGACAAAGAGGGCCGTGTCTAAGCCTTGTCCGACCAGCGTACTCCCGATCGTTCGGGTCCAGAGCCATCGACCTCGGGTCGCAAGCTTCATCTTCGCGAGGACAAAGCTATTTGAAAACTCCCCGGCCCAGTAGGCAGAGAGGCTTGCCACAATGATGGCCCCGTTCCCGACGGAACCGAGAATCTTGTCGTAGGCTGCCTGCCCGGCGGTCGCTTCCCAAGATACTTCACCAGGAAGTCTTCCAAGCAGCCAAAAGGTGAGGCTCATCAGCCCCGCGCACCCGAAACCCGTCCATATGACCTTGCGGCTTTTTCGATAGCCATAGACCTCCGTCAACACGTCTCCAAAAATATAGCTGAGGGGGAAGAGGAAAGTCCCGCCGTCAAAGGCGAGGGGGAAGCCACCAATCGAAATTCCCAAGTGGACGATTTTTGCGGCAGACGCAATGTTGCTCACAAGGAGAACGGTGACAAAAAGGGCGGTCACAGTGTCGAGAAACTGGTAGGGGCCCTCTCTCACTCTCTCCATCGGTTCATTGATCCCCTTAATCCCTTTATGACATTCGCCCAGCTGGCGGAGTAGATCGCTCGAAATCGGACTCAGTTGTCAGGGGTGAGTTTCCTCTGGGATGACAGCGGCAACCCTTCCAGGCTCACGGACCGAGAAATCGCGGGTCGTTTTTCTTCCTTTCACCGACGGCTGACCTTTCACACCCGGTCTATCGATGAATCATCAAGAGGCGCTCTTTCACCCGATTCAGCTTTTCACTCAGACTGACCTTGTAGATATGGGGATTGGTCAGCCTCTTATACTCTGGTTCGAGCCTCTCGAGATTCCTGAGCGTGTTGGCCTGGATCTTTCTCAGACTCGGTCTTTCGTACACCAGTTCGCCACTGAGAAAGACCGGAACCAACAGTTCTTCTCCCTCAAACGGCGCATCGTAAGTCTTGGAGACATGAGGATACATCGGATGACAGGCTGTGAGCGGTTGCGAACCGTCGACTTCTTCATCCTCACGCAAAAGGATATCCCCTTGCATCAGCATGTCGTGATTGAAGATCCTCAGCACCTTGTTGCGACCAGGATTGGTGATTTTTTCCGGATCCCCCGATACCTTAATTTTTGGCATCATCTCACCGTTCTCCTCCACGGCCGTGAGCTTGTAGACCCCTCCAAGGGCCGGATGATCCCAACACGTGACGAGCCTGGTCCCCACCCCCCAGATGTCGATTTTGGCGCCTTGTTTCTTTAGACTCTCGATGATCCATTCATCGAGTTCACTCGACGCGACGATCTTTGCGTTTTTCAGGCCCGCCTTGTCGAGCATCCTCCTGGCCTTTTTGCTCAGATAGGACAGGTCTCCGCTATCCAGACGGATCCCCCTGAACCGGTGTCCGGCTTTTTCCAATTCTTTTCCGACCCGAATTGCATTGGGGACGCCGCTCTTCAGGGTATCGTAGGTGTCGACCAAGAGAATACAGGAGTCTGGGAACGACTTGGCATAGGCTCGAAATGCTTCCAGTTCATCTGGAAAACTCTCTATCCAGCTGTGTGCATGGGTTCCCCTGACGGGAATGTCAAACAGAAGGCCGGCCTGCACGTTGGAGGTCGATTCGCATCCCCCAATGAATGAAGCCCGTGCGGCGCTTATCGCTCCGTCAGGACCTTGGGCCCGTCTCATACCAAATTCGATGACCGGGTCTCCTTCGGCGGCGAGACAGACTCTCGCTGCTTTCGTGGCGATCAGGGTCTGATAATTCATAATGTTGAGGAGCGTCGTTTCAAGCATCTGGGCCTCCGGCAGGGGGGCCGTCACCCGGATCAGCGTCTCGTACGGAAAGACGACCGTGCCTTCTGGCGCCGCATAAAGGTCCCCAGAAAATTTGAATCTCTCAAACTCTTTCAGAGTCTCCTTGGAGAATATTCCGAGACCCTCGAGTGCCCGAATATGGGCGTCCTCGAATCGCAGGTTGAGAATGTAGTCAATTAGCTGATCCAGACCGGCGAGCACACAGAACCCACCGCCGAAAGGCAGGGTCCTGAAAAACCAATCAAAATTGGCTCTCTGTTTCGCCTTGCCTTCGGCGAAGTAACCCGCCACCATGGTCAGCTGATAAAGATCGGTCAAGAGGGTCAACTCTTTCATTTGGCCTCCGTCCTTACGTGCGATCATAAATGAAACGTTCAAGGGTGCAAAAGACAAGAAGAATCGAAAGCCATGCGGAGTTTTTGTTCTGCCCCGGACTCAAGGCCCCGCCATGGCTAGACTGATTCGGGAAATGCCTCGATTCTCTCTATTAGATCGCAGATTTTCTTCACACCGTGTTCGATCAACTTCCTCCCTTTGTCTTCGTGACCCTTCCCCGGATCTCCCCAGACTCCTCCAGGCCAGTATTTCCTCCTGTTTCGAACCAAGATCGGGTCCGGGAATTTCGGAAACTCTGCTTTCGAGGTCCCCTGGACAAGGTGAGGCCTGATAAACCTCATCACAGAGGTCTCAACCTCACCGGCATGCGCGTCATTTCGCGTTTCGATCCATTGAGAGACATCGTCAGTCACCAGATCCAAAATGGACAGAACGGCGACAGCAATCCCCTCGAGCTCTTCAAGCAAGTCCTCGCCGACCTCCCTCAAAGCGGACACGTGGATTGAGCCACCATGGCCAGAAACAATGATAAACCGCCTGAGACCGTGCTTGTACAGTGAATGGACAATGTCGCGGACGAGCGCTCTGAGGGTTCCAGCAGAGATCCCCACCGACCCCGGATGGTCTTGTGTACTGCGAAGAACACCGTAAAAAATCGGCGGGGCAACGAAAACGTCCACAGACGCTGCCACCCTTCTGGCCAGTTCATAAATCTCCAGCGTATCTGTCGCTAAGGGCAAATGACTCCCGTGTTCCTCCACTGATCCAACAGGAATCAAAACGGTTTGTGTTTTGTTCACACCCTTTTCGAAATCTGGCATGGTGATCTCTTCGATGAGCATCGTTTCTCCTGAGGGCTCTTTTTTGTATTTCGATGATCTCCACTCATTATATACGGAACGAGAGGGGTCAACAACATTCGGAGGCTCGATCAGGGAAGATACCCACGTATTTACCTGCCAAGGTCTATAAAGGATTGATAAATAGAGGAATCCATGATATAGAACCGTCGTCTTTGCGACAGGACCTTCAGGTCGAGAAGGACCCTATCGGGTATGGGTCTCTTGGGGGAGCAGAGATGTCACAGGTGATTCTGTCCGGTTCGTCAGGCTCTCGAAAGCGAGTGGTTCTGAAGTACAATCTGATTTCACCGGTTTACGACATCTTTGGTATCCTCATGGAGGCAAAGGCACGGGCCCGGTCCCTGGAGGTTTCGGAAATCACCAATGGCGAACGGATTTTGGAAGTAGCGGTGGGTACTGGACTCAACTTCCTGGAGATCCTCAAGCGCAATCCTGGCGGGTGGAACGATGGCATTGACATCTGTCATAAGATGCTCAAGAGAGCCAAGAAAAGAGCCATGAAAACCGGGGTTCGAAACTACAGTCTCCAGCTCGGAGATTCCCGGAGTCTCCCATTTGCTGACAACACTTTCGACCTTTTGATCAACCAATACATGTTCGACATTCTGCCCGTAACTGACTATGGCAGAATTATGGCTGAGTTTAGACGGGTATTGAAACCCGAAGGACGCCTCGTGCTCGTCAATACCACGCCTCCCGAGAAGACCAGAGATAGGATCGGGGAATGGATGTTCTGCGTATATCCTCAGGGATTCAACAAGTGCCGGGGGGTCTTGGCAGAACCTTTCCTCGAAGCATTCAATTTCAGGGACATCCGCCGAGAGTATGTGGTCAATCTCTCTTTTCCTTCAGAAGTGGTCGTTTCGTACAAGTGATTGGCCGAGTGGCAGTTTTCTTGCAAAAGGGACACACAGAGGAGCGAGGATCGTCACGGAACGCCCGCGACATGATAGTTTCCCAGCCCTTTTTTCGTCCTGAGGCCCAATTAACCCATGAAGAAAGAGACCGAAAAGACAAAAATCCTGATCATCGATGACGATGAGAATTTCACGACAGTGACTGGGGCTTTCCTGGAAAATGAGGGTTACCACACCCTCATGGCCAACACGGGCAGAGAGGCTCTGGAAAAGGTCTCTTCCGAAAAGCCACGAATTGTGCTCTTAGATCTCGTGCTCCCGGACGCTGAAGGCACTGAGATTCTCAAGAAAATACGACAAATAGACCGGAACGTCGCGGTGATTACCATCACAGGATACGGAGACGAGCATCGAGCCGTCAATGTCATGAAGGCCGGCTCCTGTGATTACCTGACAAAACCCTTCAGGTTGCCGGATCTCGTCCAGTCCATCGAAAAAGCCTCGATGTGGCGGGAAGTGCAGATCATTGAAGACATGTCTGAAGGATATCTGGCCATCGACGGCACAAAGATCGTGTACGCCAATCGCTTTTTGGGGGACCTACTGGGCTATTCAAGAGAACAAATGATTGACAGGGACGTATCCAGGCTTTTCCCAGAACAAGGGCCGGATATCTTTCGGAGGAGACCAGAGGAAACTGATGGGATTTGGCACAATCGCGAAATGGCGGCGCTCCACAGTGACGGAACGAGGTATATTCTCGGGGCACGGATCGGAAACGATACATTTCAGGGCAGAAAGATTGTTGCCGCTTTCTTCAAGGACATTACCGCGACAAAACATCTCGAAACGGCCTTGGAAGAGACACAGACCCTTTATGAAAACCTCATACTGAACGCCAACGATGCCATTACCGTGATCAACCCGCAGGGGACCTTTTCCCTGGTCAATCCGAGGTTCTGCGAGATTTCTGGATATTCAGAGGAAGAAACCAAAAGCCTTCACTTTTCCAAGCTGGTCCATCCAGAAGACCTTCCCATGGTCTCCGATCGGCATCGCAGAAGGTTGGCTGGAGAAGATGTACCCAGCAACTACCAGTTCAGGATCATTCGGAGGACGGGAGAAGTCGTCTTCGTAGACTTTAATGCGAATGTGGTCATCAAGGAAGGGAAAATCATAGGGATTCAGGCCATTGCCAGAGATATTACCGAAAGAAAGCGAGCGGAAAAGGAACTCCAGGAGAGGATGGTAGAACTGGAGAAATGGCACAAGCTGACGGTTGATCGCGAAATGCGGATGATCGAGCTCAAAGGGAAGATCAAAGGGCTTGAATCTCAGATTACGCGCCTCAAAAAGCTGAAAGGGGTCGAATAGCCCCGCCGACCTTGCAAACCTGACATTCTGTCTTTCTCTACTGAAAAAATGTTCCTCCCCGGGTGACACAACGGATTTGCCAATCAAAAGGGCCGCAGACAGGACCTTCGGCCCTCGGGTGCAAACTCAGTCGCCATGCCCTCCCATATTCCTCTGCCACGAGCGAATCGGCAATCGCTGAGCCTGGTTCCGGTGATGGTTGATTAAGGGGGATAGGGGCTCAAAAAGTGATGAGAAAACGGCGCCTTCCTGGCATCAAAATTGCTTTCCTAGCAGTCGAACCAGTCTTTCACCCTCCTCACTGAACCATGGATGCTGACCGGGCCAGGTGCGTTACGGCGCCTCCAGGAGAACCGGCCGGATCAGGCCCTAGAGTCAGCCGAGAGGCCGAAGAAGAACACAGGGGGAGTCAGACATGCCGAGGGTTCTCGTCATAGAGGAAGACAAAGCTGAACATAATCGAATGATTGCGACCTTCACCGATAGAGGCTATGAAGTCATCGGTGCTCGAAATACGCATACCGCTCTGAATTGTATCCATGAATCCATATTCGACGTGGTGATCAAGAACATTGGGCTCACAAAGCCGGAAAGTCACGAGATCTATTACGCCATCAAGGAGAAAAACCCGCCCACCCGAGTCATCCTCGTGTCCGACCCGGCCCATGTCTCCAAAGCAGTCGATTTATTGAAAATCGGAGCAGACGACTTTCTTCAGAAACCTCTGAGCATGGATATGCTGGAGATCAAGGTCCGACAGGCCCTCAACAACCGAAGCCTTTCCAATGAAATCGATTTCCTCCGCCATGAATCCGGGTTGATCTATCACTTCGCCGATATTATCGGCAAATGTCCTCAGATGGAGAAGATTTTCAATGTTCTCAAGAGAATCACCCGAAGCAATGCCACGGTCCTCATAACGGGTGAAACGGGCACAGGGAAAGAACTCATGGCGGGAGCGATCCACTACAACAGCGAGCGGAGAATCAGACCATTTGTGAGTGTCAATTGTGCAGCCCTCCAGGAGACCCTACTTGAGAGTGAGCTCTTCGGTCATGAACGGGGGGCATTCACAGGGGCGATCAAACAGAGAATTGGAAGATTGGAACAGGCCAGCACGGGCACCATCTTTCTCGACGAAATCGGAGACATGAGTCTCAGGATCCAGGCCAAGATTCTTCGCGTGCTTCAGGAGCGGGAGTTTGAGAGACTGGGGGGGAACAAAACGCTCAAGGTCGATCTTCGCATCGTGGCGGCGACCAATAAGAATCTCATTGAAGCGATCGAGAGGGGAACATTCAGAGAAGAGCTCTATTTCCGACTCAATGTGATTCACATCGAGATCCCCCCTCTGCGGGAACGGGGAGGTGACATCGAGCTCCTCGCGGATTTTTTTCTCGAAAAATTCAGGCGCTCCATAAACCGAAACATTAAAGGCTTCAGTCACCGAGCGCTCAAGGTGATACGGGAATACTCCTGGCAAGGCAATATCCGGGAGTTGAGAAACGTGATCGAAAGGGCGGTCCTGATGGCGCAAGGGGAGCTTCTCGAAGAGGAGGATCTCCTGCTCGATGCCGGACTCGCGGAAATCCCCTCAACGACAAAAAGCGCCCCCTCTCAGAACAGCCTGACCAAACTCACAGATCTCGAGAAACATACGATTCTCGAAGCACTCGAGAAGACCCACTGGATTCAGCAGGATGCCGCAAAACTTTTGGGCGTAAGCAAACGCGTCATCCATTACAAAATCAAGAAGCACGGAATCACTCACCCCAGGTGGATCAAGAACCGCTAGAGGGGACAGGAGCCCTCGGATTCGGGAATTGCCCAGAATTCCCGGAAAATGGGGAAACTCCTTTTGGGTTGACAAAAACCGTCCGATGTGGGATAGCTCTCACGAGACTAGCCGCCATGGGTGATCAGGAGGTGTTCTTTGCGGGAAGAACGCCAATTTAACGTTCTGGTCTTCTCGAAGAGATCTTCAAGGGTCCGACGCCTCAAAATCTCACGGGTCTGGCTTGGGTTTCTCGGCCTCTGCATCTGCGCGTTTCTCTCCGGCCTGGTCTTCCTAGGTTGGCACTATTTTGAGGCCAGAGCCGCTAGACTTCGCCTTAGCTCGCTCAGGGAAGAGAACCAAATCCAGAAATCCAAAATCGGTCTCTTTGCAGACAGAATGACCCACCTTGAGGATCAGATATCGAGGGTTCGCGAGTTTGATTCAAAGGTCCGGGTCATTGCGGATCTCGAGCCTTCCCCGTCTCCGAACCTCGGTGTCGGTGGCCCTAGTCCCAGAACCATCCGGGAAGACATGCTCCTGCAGAAGGACCAGACCGGTCTGATTAGACAGATGAAGGACGATCTGGAAAGGCTGTCATTAGAGATTCAAGTTGAAAACGCGAGCCTGCAGCGCTTGGAAGGTCTGCTCGAGGGGAAGCGAGAACAACTGGCCAGTACACCATCGATACTCCCCAGCAGAGGTTGGTTGTCCTCAGGTTTTGGATACCGGATCTCTCCTTTTACCGGGACAATCCAAATGCACGAAGGCATCGACATCTCCAATTCAGTCGGCACCCCAGTAGTGGCTCCCGCCGACGGTCTTGTCGTCAAGGTCGGGCGAGAGTATGGATACGGGAAAGTTCTTGTTATCAACCATGGCTATGGCATCACGACCCGTTACGGCCACCTCCACAAGGCTGATGTCAAGATCGGTCAGAAGGTGAAACGAGGGGATCTCATTGCAGAGGTGGGAAACACTGGTCGATCGACAGGTCCCCACCTTCATTATGAAGTCCTGGTTAACAACGTTGCCGTCGACCCCAGAAAGTACATCCTCTTTGGATATCCCGGATCGAGCCCCCTTGGGCGCACCCTATCACTCGCCAAATAGATCCCAAACCCAGAAATAGGTCTCCTACTGTCTTCCGCGAACGAGTTCCTCGACGATCGTCGGATCTGCCAGTGTAGAGGTGTCCCCAAAATCGCGGATTTCTCCAGAGGCAATCTTCTTGAGAATCCGCCTCATGATTTTCCCGCTTCGCGTCTTAGGCAGGGCGTCAGCAAAGTGGATTTTGTCTGGTGTCGCAATGGGACCGATCTCTTTCCGGACGTGAGCCACAAGTTCCTTTTTGAGTTCCTCACCGCTCTCGATACCCGCCTTGAGCGTCACAAAAGCGTAGATCCCCTGGCCTTTGACGTCATGGGGAAAGCCCACCACGGCGGCCTCAGCCACGGTATCGTAAGAAACCAGAGCACTCTCAATTTCTGCCGTCCCCATGCGATGCCCAGACACATTGATCACATCGTCGACACGGCCCATGAGCCAAAAATAGCCATCATCATCCTTTCGGGCTCCATCTCCTGTGAAATACATTCCAGGGTACTGAACAAAGTAGGTCTCCTGAAACCTCCGAGGATCACCAAATACCGTGCGCAGCATCCCGGGCCATTGCTTTCGAATGACCAGGTAGCCTCCCTCATTGGTCCCGCACTCCGACCCGTCTTCGCGGATCACGGCTGGATCAACTCCAAAAAATGGGACGGTCGCCGACCCAGGCTTCAAAGAAATTGCCCCGGGTAAGGGCGAAATGAGGACTCCCCCAGTCTCAGTCTGCCACCAAGTATCGACGATCGGACACTCCCCACGGCCCACCACCTCATGGTACCAAATCCAGGCCTCCGGATTGATGGGCTCCCCGACAGAACCCAGGAGTCTGATGCTGCTGAGATCGTGTTTTTTTACCCAGGCATCTCCCTCCCTCATGATCGCCCGGATGGCCGTCGGAGCGGTATAGAAGATGGTGACCCTGTGTTTTTCGGCCACCTCCCAGAAACGGTCTGGATTTGGATAATTCGGCACTCCTTCAAACATGAGGCTCGTTGCACCCGCCGCCAGAGGCCCGTAGACAATGTAACTGTGACCGGTCACCCACCCAATATCCGCCGTACACCAGAATATGTCTCCATCCCGGTAGTCGAAAACCCACTCAAAAGTCTTCTTGACATAGAGAAGATACCCTGCGGTGGTGTGCACAATCCCTTTTGGTTTTCCTGTGCTTCCACTCGTGTATAGAACAAAAAGAGCGTCTTCGGCATCCATCTCTTCCGGCTCACATTCGGGACGAGTATCGTCTGCTGACATTTCCTCCCCCCACCATGTGTCGCGGCCCGGTTGCATCGTTGGATCGGTCTTCGCCCGATTGACCACAATCACGTGTTCCACAGTCGGGGATCCTTCCAAGGCAAGATCCGCGTTTCGCTTCAGTGCAATCGTCCTGCCTGCCCGAAAGCTTGCATCTGAGGTAATCAAAAGCTTCGCGTCACAGTCCCTTATCCGATCTCTCAGCGCCTCAGCGCTAAATCCGCCGAAAACAACGCTGTGAATAGCTCCGATGCGGGCACAGGCAAGCATCGCGATGGGGAGTTCTGGGATCATGGGAAGGTAGAGGGCCACCCGATCGCCCCTCTTGATCCCCTTCTTTTTGAGGACATTGGCAAACTTGCAAACCTCCCGATGAAGCTGTTCATAGGTGTAAGTCCGGCCATCGTCAGACGGCTCCCCCTCCCAGATAATCGCCGTCTTACCCCTTTGTCCAATGTCCAACTGCCGATCGAGACAGTTATACGATGCATTCAACTTCCCCCCATCAAACCATTTTAGATCCGAACTCCCGAGATCACCCCGGAGAACCTTGTCCCATTTCTTGAACCAGTGAAGTTCTTCAGCATACTCAGCCCAGAATCCCTCTGGGTCCTCGATGGACCTCGCATACATCCGTTCGTATTGGGACTTACTCCGAATATGGGCTTTCTCGGCAAAGCCCGCTGGCGGATCGAACCGCCTCATTTCCTCCATCATCGATGTGATGCCTTCCTTTTCCGAATTCATAACAAGCCTCCCATAGGGTTACTCCATTTTCAGCCGTCCAATGGGTCTTACCATATCGTCTCACCACACACCACATTCATCGCTGACCTCTAATATACCCTGCTCGAGCTATCAGATGAAGGTCCTCTAGAAATGATGGGACCACCACTCGGAGCTTACATCATTTTGAACGATCTCCCCGGAGTGGGGTTCCTCTAGTCTATGGAGATCGAGGGCTGAAGACAATAGAAACTTTTCTCTTCCTCAATGGGGTATCGATTCCTCCATCAATTTAGGATAAGATGAGTATGCCATTTTTGAGGCTATTTCCGGCACTCTCAGGGGACCGATCTGAAACGTTCAGTTGAAGTGAATGCGGATTAACCTGTGGAGCAAAGCAACCAGCCCGAGAGGTCCGGAATCATGAGCTGAAAAATTCTCCTTATCCGTGGAGATTTTTCTCAAATAAGGGAGTTCCAATGCCGGTCATCGACTTTCACCTTCACATCACGCAGGTCGAAGAGTACAACGATTGGTTTCTCGACTGGGTCACCACCATGAGTGGCCCCGAGGCGGTCGCCCATCTCCGGAAGATCCTCGCCTCACCCGAGTCTACGCTTCATTTCCTCGAAGAGCAGGGCGTGGATTATGCCGTCGCCCTGGCCGAATACAATCCCATGGTGACTGGAATTTGCTCGAACGAGAGAGTCGGCGCCTTTTGCAAGGGCAACGAACGCCTCATCCCCTTTGCCAATATTAATCCATTTCTGACGCTCAACGCCGTGGAGGAACTCGAACGAGGTGTCCAAGAGGATGGACTCAGGGGGTTGAAACTCTATCCCACATACCAGCACTTCTATCCGAATGACAAGAGGCTCTTTCCCCTCTATGGCCGTGCTCAAGAGATCGGCATCCCCATCATGTTTCACACCGGATCATCCGTATTCCCCAACGCCCTTCTCAAATACGGGGATCCCTTGGCCCTCGATGACGTTGCCGTCTTTTTCCCGCGCTTGACGATCATCCAGTCCCACAGTGGCAGAGGTTTTTGGTACGATCGGGCCTTTTTCTTGAGTGTGCTTCACGAGAATGTCTACATGGACGTCACCGGCCTTCCCCCCCAGAATCTTCTCAAGTATTTTCCGGATCTAGAAAAGAATCAGGACAGGATTCTCTTTGGGTCTGACTGGCCTGGGATCAAGAGCATCCGAGATAACATTGCAGCCATCCGAAGCCTGCCAATCGGTGAAGAGACCAAGGCAAAGATTCTCGGACTCAATGCCGCGAAGATTCTGAAAATCCCCCTCTAGGAGGAATCAAAGCTTTTGGAAATATCAGAACCGGGAACAGCCCCCCCTGCACAGAGACCGACGCACGCCGTCGTCAATCTCCAGGCCATAGCAGAAAACATCGCAAATATCAGAGAAAGGATTGGCCGCGAGAGAAATCTCATGGCCGTGGTGAAGGCGGACGGCTATGGTCATGGGGCCGTGGAGGTGAGTCGAACAGCCTTGGAGAGCGGCGCGGACTGCCTTGGTGTGGCGCTACCGGAAGAGGGGGCAGTCCTCAGGCAAGCGGGGATCGATGTGCCCATCCTGGTTTTCAGCTCCATCCAACCCAACGAGGCATACAAGATAATCGCCAGCCGCCTAGACCAAACCCTGTGTTCGATGGAACTGGCCCAGGCACTGGACCAGCAGGCTCGCCAAGGCGCCTTCCCGATCAATGTGCATGTTAAGGTTGACACCGGAATGGGCCGTATCGGCTTGCAACCCGAAGACGTTCCTGCCTTCATTCGGGATCTCCAGAGATTGAAGGGTCTCCATGTGATGGGGATATTCACCCACTTCGCATCGGCGGACGAGGCGGACAAGACTTTTTCAAAGAGACAGATCGAGATCTTTGACGGGCTCATCCGCGAACTAGAGCTTTCAGACTTCAAGATACCCCAGAAACACATGGCCAACAGCGCGGCCGTTTTGGATCTCCCTGAATCGTACTATGACCTTGTCAGACCTGGGATCATGATTTACGGCCTCTACCCTTCTGCCACGGTCAGCCGGAGTATCGAACTGAAACCGGCCATGACGCTCAAAACGAGAATCTCTTTTCTCAAGACGGTCCCTCCAGCCACTCCAATCAGTTACGGCCGAACTTTTGTGACCCAGAAGGAAACCAGAGTTGCCACGCTGCCTGTGGGATACGCAGATGGATACAGCCGACTGCTATCGAGTCAGGGAGAGGCGCTCGTCAACGGTCACCGAGCACCCGTGATCGGCCGTGTCTGCATGGACATGTGCATGATCGATGTCTCCCAAGCAGGGGATGTCAAACCCGGAGACGAGGTGATTCTCTTCGGTGAAGAACTCTCGGTAGATGAAATCGCAGCAAAGGTTGGCACCATCAATTACGAAATCGTCTGCGCCGTTGGAAAAAGGGTCCCAAGAGTCTACGTCGAATAATGCGCTCTCATTCCCTGAGATAAACTTGCCCGACTCAACTTGAACCTTATTCCGTCAGCAACCCCTCCTCAAAATCCTCAAACAGTATGAATTCCGTGAGAAAGGATGTTTAATAGAGTCGCAATTCGTAAGTTCTGCGAGGGAGTGCGAATAGAGGATTTCAGTTAGCAGTTAACGGCCTGAGGATGCAATTTATCCCTTCTTGACACCCTATTTCAAAG
>CAYFYO010000074.1:0-18534 GCA_964347335.1 uncultured Thermodesulfobacteriota bacterium | reverse complement strand
CAGAGCCAACCTCGAGGTTGATGTCGGGCCGAGGAATTGCGAGTTCCTGGAAAAAGGCCTCAGACATCTCCACATCGTAATGCTGTCCGGTGTGGACGAGAAGCCAGCCCATTCCTGGAACCTTTTCCATCGCCCGGATAATGGGTGAAATCTTCATGAAATTGGGCCGAGCCCCAACGACGTTTATGACTTTTGCCCCAGACCTTCTCATAATATTTCGGGCTAACGCGATTTCTGGATAACCGATTTTCTGAATCCTATGAAAACTTCCTGATCAAAAATTGCCTAAGGCGGACCATTCCGATTCGTGCCAGCAAGAAAGAGACCAAATAAGAGCAATAAAAAAACGTGAGGCCATATAAAAACGTCATGCCACTCTTGCAGTACCTTCGGAAGTATCTGACATTCGCCCTTATGTTACGGTGAGAATTGATGACAAAGAGAGACCTCAGGAAGTCATCGAAAGTTGGGATTCTACGCGACGACATATGGATTCCTGTGGTTGAGACGTCGTCTTCGACGATTGCTTTGCCTGCAACGAACATCGGGAGGTTCTTTCGGCTGCATCGCATGAAGAAATCGAAGTCACCCATATAATGGGGAAAGCTGTTTTCATCAATCGAACCAACACAATTGAAAACCCATCTCGGAATCAATGATCCCTGCCCAGAAAGGATCTCCGTTGGGATGATTTCAGGAACTTCGGCAATCGAACGATTGTAGTAGGGATTGCGAGCTTTGGTGCCACGATCAACGCCGTTGTACAAATTGGCATGTTTTACCTTTTCTTGTCCCTGGTCTTCGTATACGACCACCGAACCAACAATCGCATCTCCTTTGAGCTGGCTCACCCTCAACAATTCCTCCAGAGTTTCCTTCGAAATCAGATTATCGTTATTGAGGAGGAGAACATATTGGACACCCTCATCCAGAGCCGCCCTGATTCCGAGGTTTGCCGCTTTGGCCCACCACAGATTTCCATCCCCCTGGATTACCTTGGCCTCAGGGAATCTATCGGCGAGAACAGCAGGGGTGTCGTCTGTTGATCCATCGTCCACAATATAGACAGAGAAATCTCCGAAGCTACTTTGGACCACGCGCTCAAGGCATTTGACTGTCTGGCGGACTCGGTTGTGAACAGGGATGACAATTCCTATCGAATTCCCGTTCATTCTACCCATCCAATCGTTATGACATCCAGTCTTCTAGAGGCAGCCGATCGTCCTCAAGGAATCCCGTCTCAAAGGCGTGTCCACCCTCACACCGAAAAGAGGGGTCGATCGACCGAGCGATCACGGGAGGCCACACCTGCAATTGAGACGCTTTCCTCCCCGAAGGATCTCGGCATACTCCACTTTAGGAAAGACTTGAAGTTTTCCACCCACAGTCGCATCCAAGATCACTCGCCCAGACCGCTCAAATTGGCTTTTCGCTAACTTGTACGCAAGCTCTGAGGTCTCCAGATCAGGGAGTTGCCACCGGAACCCCTTCCCGAAATATTCAGGGTGGAAGTGGTCCGTGTCGTGACCTCCTGACGTCACGAGCCGGTGTGGTCGCCCCCTCGCTCGGTAAACGTGATCAACACCAATCAGAATGGCTTCACGGAATCCCATCCAATAGGCGATCTGCATCGCAACATAGGTTACGGTTGCTCCCTCCCACACCCCATCTGTATCAATATTAACGGAGAATTTTGGCCCACTCCTCGATCGCACAAACATCAGATCGGGGCTAAGAGAAATCAGACGTCGCGCGTTCCAATTGATAAACTTCGGACAGGGAAGTCCGGAGATCTCTTCTGCGCACTGCTCAATGACATATTTATTGACTGCGACATAATAGGTTGTCACAAATCCCATGGTGTCAAAGAGCAAGTAAATGCGGTTAAGGCCAAAGGTGTATTCATCCTTCAAGAGAGACAAGTCCATCCTCCTCAAACTCGGCCCATTCCCAATAATGAAACATCTCTCCCCCATGTGTCTGTCCCTATAGGTTCGAATCCGCCTGACACTCTCCCGATAAGCCGGAGAAGCCCGGCAGGTGAGGAGCGTCTTCAGATCAAGAAAGCCCCCGACAAGACTGCGCGTCCGGGCAGCTCCCAATGGGAAAAACAGTATTCTTTTGGCCAAAGCATTGTCGATTTTCATTCTGAGCTCAATTTCACCGTCGCACCGCCGTCGACGACCAGTGTTTCGCCGGTCATGAAAGCAGATCGCCTTTCGTCAGCTAGGAACAAAATCGCTTCGGCAATCTCTTCTGGCTTCCCCACACGGCCTATGACAATACGCTGACCCAGTTCTTCAACCTGCTGCTGAGGATGGCCCGATTTCAAGTGTCCGCGATTCAACCCGGCGCGGAGCATCGGCGTATCCACCGCCCCCGGCACCACCGCGTTCACACGGATCCGATCCGGTGCCCATTCAATGGCCATGGCTCGCGTCAGGGCAAGGACTGCCCCCTTGCTGGCAGCATACGTCGCGATATTCTTCGATGTCGCAATCGCATGGACCGAGCTCACATTGACTACCGCACCCCCCCGGGGTCGCATTAGCGGATAGGCATAGCGCATGGCCAGGTATATCGAGCGCACATTCGCCGCCATGATTTCATCCCACTCGTCCGGGTTCACCTCAACCAATGGCTTGGCCAGCTGGATCGCTGCGTTGTTGATCAAGGCATTGATGTATCCCTCTTTATGAGCCACCTCGCCGAACAACCGCTCCACTTCGTCGGGGTCCGAAAGGTCGGCATGAATAAAATGGGTGATTTCCGGCAAGCTCTCCAGCCGCTGCCGATCGACCCCAACCACGTGCCATCCGGCATTGGCAAATGCCTTCCCTGTAGCGCGGCCAATTCCACCGGCGACTCCAGTAACGAGAACAACGCGGTTCAATCGACCCCCTTTTGGAGCTCTTCTAGTAGATTTTGGATTGTTTCCTCATGCACCCGCTCCCAAGCCTCGATGCTGCTGTTGGCGTTGTGTGGAGCAAGCAACACATTGTCCATTTCCCGCAGCGGACTGTCCAATGGGAGTGGCTCCTCCTCAAACACATCTAGGGCAGCACCGGCGATGCGCCCTTCACCGAGTGCTCGCGTCAAAGCGTGTTCATCCACAATTGAGCCCCGCGCCGTGTTGATTAAATAGGCCGTATCCTTCATCTGCAGGAATCGCCGATCATTCATCAAGTGATAGCTTGTGGGATTCAGATCACAGTTTAGGGATACAAAGTCAGCTTCACGAAGCACTTCGTCTTTTGTAACCATTTGGATACCTGTTTCAGCGACGAACTCCTGGGGCATCTCGACGATGTCGTTGCCGAGCACCTTCATCCTGAAGGCGATGGCCCGGCGTACGACCTCCTTCCCAATATTACCTACTCCGATGACGCCCAGGATACACTCAGACAAAGACACGGTTGCTCGCTTTTTCCATTCGCCGGCTCTCATATCCCGATCCATATAGGGCAACTCCCTGGCAAAAATGAGAATATACCCGAGGACCGTATCCGCCACTGGTCGGCTGAAAGCGTCGGGAGTATTTCTCACGGCAATTCCCAACCGATCGGCCGCCCCTTTGTCAATCGAGTCGATGCCGGTACCCCACTTGGATATCACCTTGAGTTTCGGCGCGGCGCGAAGTACCTTTTCTGTGAACTGGTCATCGCCACAGATGGCGCCGTCTACGTCCCCAATCCATTGCAGGAGCTCGTCTTCAGACAGCCGCTCATCGACCTCGGGCAGGACAAGCTCAATATGATTTGCCTCAAAGATAGATTCGAATTTATGAATGACACGTTGTAGGTATGGAGCGGATATCAATACCTTCCAGGTCATCCTCTGATCCCTCATTCCTCCTTTGCTCGCTGTGAAAAAAGGAACACGGCGATGCGAAAATCCACCTCCTCATCGATGTCCCAGGCCTCGATCTGGTCTATCTCAAACATCAAAGGCCGCTCCCCAATCCGATTGTGATGGGTTTCCAGTACGCTCCGGCCAAAGATATAGAGGTTGGAATTCTCCTCAAAAATAGGCGGTAAGTCCTGGGTGCGCAGCAGCACGGCTGGGTCATGATTTACGGGTTTGCCCTGTATATCCCACAGCCGAGCCTGTACTCGGGTAACCGAAAACAGAGAGTCGTATTTCGGTTGTTTCTGCAAGAACGCTTTGATGGCCCCAGAGATCGTTTCCGAGCGAAGCAAGGGATTTGTGCTATGTGTCTGAACATAATAATCAGCCTCGATTTGGGAGGTATCATACAAGAGGACTTCATTCATGGGAGTCGTACCGCTGCACAGGTGATTGGGTCTCTCAATGAGTTTCACCTGAGGAAAGTTCCGCACCGCATCTTCACAGATTATCGGACTGTCCGTGTCGATCGCAATCTCGTTAACGGACGGACAGTTTGAGAGGGTATTGATGATATGGTGATATAAAGGACGCCCGGCAAAGGAACGATAGTTCTTCCCCGGAACTCGCTCACTGTGATGACGCATCGGTACGAGAGCAACTATCTTAGGCATCACGAACCGGTCCTCCCCCCATGGAATCTGCTCTTTAAATTGTCTTTCATCAGCTTGTGATAGTCTATTGGCCTTCGTGTCCTTAGGCCCTTCTCTGTCCCGATTTGAGGACGTCTGAGACGATTCGGGTAGTAGAATCGTTCCTTGAGCCGATCGGTCACTGGCCCACTCTGCAGAAAACCGCGATAGGTGCCCCAGAATTGCATGAATCGGAAAAGGAGGATACTCAGGAGATTGTTTCGCAGCACGCAGTCGTGGTGGGCATGATAGTAGTCAGCGATTATATTGCCCCAAAGCACCTTGATGAAATCCAACAGCGTGAATTTCTGTTCCGGGAAGATCTTCCTGTGTGCCATGCCCTCACGAAGATATCGATGATAGATGCGAAGCGGAGACTCATTATGAACATGGATCACCTCGGCTTCTGCTGCATAGGCGATATAGTACCCTTTCTCCATCACTCGTTTTGCCCAGTCGAGATCTTCGAGGCCAGTGAGCTCCTCATTATAGGGTAGCCTCTCATGTAGGGCCCGACGGATGGCAGCATTGGCATTGTTGCAAAAGGGATGATTCTGACGAGAAACCGCCTCCTCTGGAAACCATTTCTTGAATATCTGGTGCTCGGAATAACAAGTCGAGCTATTACCGCGTTGTTTGCCGTAGACTAACCCGACTCTGGGATCGGCAAAAGGAAGAAGCATCTTCTCGAACCAATCTTCATAGACAGGGTAAACGTGTCCACTGGCGATAATAATATACTCGCCACGGGCTTCCTGACAGCCAAGATTCAGCGAACGTCCAAATGAGAAATCCTCACGGCTGATGGAGAGAATCTTCACCGGATACTGCGACGCAATGGAGAGAGTGGCGTCAATGGACCC
Organism: uncultured Thermodesulfobacteriota bacterium; assembly: GCA_964347335.1. GTDB lineage: Bacteria > Desulfobacterota > BSN033 > WVXP01 > WVXP01 > WVXP01. Next base: position 13,133 of record CAYFYO010000074.1, on the reverse strand, counting down.
CGAGTCCACCAGGATAATTTCCATATCCTGAACAGATTGTTGTAAGATCCCCGTGAGCAAGCGCTCAATATGTTGTTCTTCGTTATAACAACGGATGACAATAGAGTAGCCCGTCCCATCGGTCATATGTCTGTTCATCCTCTTGCCTTGGCAGAATGCGTTAGAATCCTATGAGAAGATCACACAGACCCGATTTCCCGAAGAAAACATTGGTAGCTCCCTTCCATTCTCATGCCAAAACCGTTCGTTATGGAGTTTTCTCGCTTCCATCTCTCAATGACGAGTATCCACGATGCCTTCACTGGTGAGGGCTTTTCATTTTAACCACACCGACTGGCTGGTATTTGGGATTCCAATTCCCCCAAGGCATACCGTTATCGCCAGACCGAAAGTAGAAATTTGCCAGATTATCTCGAAGCTCTGCACAATCACGTAAGAGGGTAAATAGTTGATCATAGTGCTTGTAATTTGACGGGCAGTCTGAATCAAGATCAAAGATGTCCCGCAATGTTGACTCCGTATAGCACCAACCTTTCGAGGGCCCATGAAACCAGTCCCGATCTCTCGCTGCTGACAATGTAGCGATCAGTTTGCCTCCTGGCTTGAGTACCCGGAAAAGTTCTTGAAGCATCCCTCGACACTCCTCCGGTGGGTTATGCTCTAATGCCGAAATAGAAACGATTGCGTCGAGCGAATCCGTGCTGATATCAGGCATGGAACACACGTCCTGATTGTAGAACGTCACCGTACCACGGCCTTCCTGGGGTACCGGCAAGGGTGCAAATACCTCGAAGAGCACCGAGCCCGCTTTCCGCGGCCAGAGATGCCAGTACTTGACTTGCCGTGGAGGCAGAAAATCCTTGATCTCCGGTCGCCATGAAGGGTTCAGATCCCCCGCTCTAAGCCCCCTCACCGGACACCACCCTCGGAAACGGCGGCTCAGGTTCGCCCGATTAGCGCGATCCACGCTCAGCACATCTGCCCCTTGTGCTGCAAGCCACCACTGCATCACACCAATCCCGGCGCCTGCATCCATGGTTTGAAGGCCAGAGGGAGAGCCGAGCTGTTTTGCTGACCAGATAAGGTCGAGGAGGTAATGCCACCCAAAGCCCAAACGGAGTTGGTTCGCAATTCGCGTGAATTCCCGTGCCAAATTAGGCTCGTCATGTAACAAACGGGATGAAAGAATCTCAATTTTTTCCATTTACACGCTCTGGAATATGAGCAAGCGCTCTCTAAGATGCCGGTCGCTTGTAGAAGTAGTGAACTTGGTCCAATCTTCTATTCTTGTATTTTTGTACGTATCCGCATCCCTCAAGTAGGGCCGAGACTTCCCCCTCTTGAGAACCGAAAAGCGGTAGAAACTCGGGATGGGTTTCGATGAAAATCGCTCGGGGCGGACGATCAGATTTCAGCAACCCAAGCATACCTTTAATGACCAATGTTTCCGCTCCTTCAACATCGATTTTGAGAACACTCGGGGAGGGGAACTCTTCACGGCTCAGCGCGTTGTCGATTGAATCCGTTCTTACTCTGACCGAGCCTCGGGCTCCAACTTCGCGCAAGCTCGGTGAGTTTCCTTGGATACCATCGGTATACAGCACGGCCTCACCCGCTTTGTCTGAAACAGCCCACTCAACCACTTTCACATTGCCGAGTTCGTTAAGCAAAAGATTTTTATAGAGCCTCTCACGGTATCCGGGATCTGGCTCAAAGGCAACGACCGTCGCCCCCATGCTGGCAGCATGGACGGCCACCATGCCCACACACGCGCCAATATCGAACAACATATCCGAAGGCGACAATTCATCCAGAATAGTTTCAGTAAAATGCTCCTCACCGCCAAATCGTTCAACACGATAGGCTTCGACTGATGTGCTGATTTCAAACCGACAGCCTTTTGAAACGAATTTCGTGATCGTAACCACTCTCGGCAAGCGTTTCCTCGCCAAGATGTTGCCGATTCTATCCAATATCGACTTCAAGATCATTTACTATCCTGCGGTCTCCCCTAGGCTAGCACCGAGAGCGAATCTTTCTGTCAATGACTCTAGCGGCTCTCTTTGAGCTTCTCCAAGCTCGATATTGTTGATGGAGTCTATAGCCGCTTTAACATCATCGACCCACCTAGCGTTTTTCCCACACCCCGCATGCAACCGCGTCAACATGCCATCGGTTTCTGGCCTTGCATGCTTCGGGTCCAATCTTGCTCCAAGTCACTAAACCCGTCCGACTGAGATTTATCCCGAGAATCGATCGGAAAAGAAAAAGAATCGCCGCAGTAAGAAACGCCATCATTCGCTGTCGACTGCCCCGGGAGGGAAGACCGACGAAGCCGTACTCAAAAATTTCCAACTCGTGACGCTGCAAGACTGCATCGAATTTCTGAATCGTTCTTCTATCGTACGATCGAGCCTGTTCGTTCAAAAGTGGCCCAGCACGTTTCCCAAAGGGGACTGTCATCAGGAGCCTCCCACCCGGTCTCAAGATCCTGGCAATCTCTTTGACTGCTTCCAAATCGCCATGCTTCTCCGCAGAGGGTTTTTGCGATTTCTTAATTTGCGGATCGGTAAGCCCAATGTGCTCAATTACAGAGACGGCGATGACCACATCGAAGTAATCATCCGGATAAGGGGTTGTTCTCGCGTCTGAACGGACAAATAGAACCTGATCGAATTCTTCTTCGGGTACATCATAATCCAGCCCGTGAACCTTCATCGGAAGCTGTTCAAGCCATGCTATCCATGCTCGATCGGCCTTGGCAGTGCCTATGTCCAATATTCTGTAATCCTCCTGCCCAAGCTTCGAAGCGCAATATGGATACTCGATACATCTGGAATGCAAATGATCCCATGGACGATGGAAAAGTGGATTCGGCTTGATCAAATTGTTTTCGTCGAACTCGAAAACAGGCACGATAACTCGATTGAATGCCTTCTTCTTCATGCCCTTTTGACCGTCTTTTCGACCTTACTCTCAGGTTCTCGTTGCCTTTCTCAGGTCACAGTAGGAGAAATGTCCCTGAAAGCTCTATTCTTCAACAAAAAAGAAAAGCTTCCTTGAAACGTACAAAAAGCGCTTGTAAAACCCTGCGTTCCTGCCGATTAAAGAAACCACTCACCCACAATAAGACCGGGAAGATTGTGAGAGAGAGAGCCTTCAGCAAAATGCCGGGAACAACGCCGGCCACCTCCAAATTCCATCCGATCAAAAACGTCACAAACGCACCTCCGAGAATTGCCCCGATTCGTCTGAATTCATACGGTACTAATATGGTCTTACGAACGAAGGCAAAGAAGCCGATGGCCATGAGCATATAGGCGATTGCCGTGGTGATGGCCGCTGCGATTGCGCCGTATTTGGGGATAAGCCACAGATTGAGCCCCACATTTACCATGGCGGCCCCCACAGTGCAGGCCGAAACCTTTCTCGTATCGCCCACAACCAGGTTGAGGGTATCCATCGCTGGGAAATAAAGAGCCATGAAGAGGTATCCCAGAACAACCCACGGCACCACCACATGAGCCCCATAATAAGCAGTCGGACTCAGCAAATCGACTATTTCCGATGAGAAGAGCGTGATGCCCAGGCCGATGATCGTGAGTGCGAGGACATAATATGTGACGATCCGTACGAGCTTTTCAACATCTCCACGACTTTTGGCGTCCAGCCGTCCAAACAGGGGAATGAGTCCATTATTCCCTGCTATCGCAAACAACATCATGACAGCCCCAATCTGGTATCCTACCGAGTAAACACCCACCTCGGCCAGGGGAACAAATCTCTCCAGGATAATCCGATCCGAGGCAGCCAATACCCAGTGGGACAAGAGATGCGGAAGAAGCGGCAAGCTATACAGCAAAGCGCGTTTGAGTAATCGAAGATCGAATTGGAGGACCACCGATTTCAATAAGACAACGGTGCCGATAATGCCCACACCGATGACTGCCACAAGGCGGGCCCACATGGCGCCTTCCACTCCTTGTCCTAAACCCACAATCAAATAGATCGTAAAGCCTGTCGCAAGGGCGAATTGACCGACATTGAACCCCGCATAGGCAAAGGCTCTCTCAGATGCTCGGAACATCTCCTTGGGAAGTATTGTAAATCCAGTGGTCACGTAAGCTGTCCAGAGGGCAATGCGGACGTAGGGAGTGTAAGGGACCTGGATAAGGAGAGCCCCAAAAAAGCGCCCGCCCCCGACCTCAACCATGAGTAGAATCGTTCCCGGCACGAAAATCAGAAACAGCCATAGGCTGCCATAGAAACGTTTTTGCTCATCACCCCCTAGACTGTAATAAAATTTCAGGGCGGAGCCGCTCAAACCGAAGGTCAGCACAATGCCCGAAATGGTGGTTACTACGGTCGCTACGGCTAAGATCCCGTAGTCAGCTGGCCTCAGAAACGCTGTGTACAGGGGCAAAAGGACGAGACCGATACCCATTGTGAAGATGTCGCCCGCAGCATAAACGCTCGAAAGACGGAATACTTTTTTGAGTTCAATAAGCATGGAATAGGTATTGAAAGGTGGACCCAATCTCATCCCTTCTTTGGATCCCGTCATGCGGTGCTTCTCTTATCCTTTTCAAGGCAAACCCGTTTCATTTTCATCGTACCTACCGACAACTCCTTCTTATTCCGCCCCCTAAACTGATCCTTGGTTCCCACCCGAGGGTTTTTATTCCCGATACGTCCAGTTGCTTTCTTGGGGTCCCGTTAGGTGTGGACGCATCCCAGCAAATCCCTCCTCCAAACCCGACAATTTCCATCACCATCTACGCCATCTCCTCGATGGTAATGTCTCTGCCCGTGTCGATGTTGATCAATTCTCCGAAGTCTTTGCTCTCGTATTTCTCCAGGAGGTGAGCGACCGCATAAGCCACGTCACAAAACGCAAGAATTCTCGGTTACAGATGTTGGCTGCAGCCCATGTGATCTTCCGGGTGAGAAAGGTCTCCCCTCGCCTGAGAGACTCATGGTAGAAGAAATTCAGGTAGCTTTCGTCCTGCCCCGTGATACCCGTAATCCAGGCCCGTGTCATGCATCCTTCCTCCCTTTTCGCCAGCACCTTGATACGCAGAGACACTCGGCCTGGAGAGGCTGTCAATGCGCTTTTTGATTTCTTCTCCCGCCTCTGTTCCGTCAGCCACCTCGAGCGCCTTCTTGAAATAGAATAGCGCCTTTTCTCTATCCTTGAAATGATCGAGATAGAGTTCCCCAAGGGCCACGCTCGGGTTGATAACACGTGGGGCCAGTTCAAGAGATCTTTCATACTGCACCTTTGCCTCGGCGAGTCGCCCGACCGTCCTGTATAACTCACCCAGGTAGTAATGAAATTGGGCATCCTTTGGGTATTCCTCCAGGAAATGCTTATAAACCCTCTCAGCTGCGCTATAATCTTCTGCAGCGATATAGAGTGATGCAAGGTTCATATGAGCGGGCCTAACATAGGGATCCACAGCGAGTGCCATTCGATAGGCATGCAAGGCTTCCTCCTTCCGGCCCAAACGGAAGTATGCAATTCCGAGGTTATTCAGAACCTTAGGTTCATACGGCGCATATGAGAGCGCTTGCTCCAGAAGCTTTCTCGCTTCTTCATACATCTTCCCATCGATGTAGACGACGGCTAATCCACTGAGGGCAATGTGATTGTCAGGGTATTTTGCCGCTGCATCTGCCCAGAGGGTGTAGGTGTTCTTCCAGATTCGGTTCTGTTGGATCGTCATGTAGGAGTAACCCGCAACGAGGAGAGAGAGAACTGATACCGAAAGGACTTTGAAGAACTGAGGGGTGAGGGATGGATGGCGCAACCGGTAGAGCCTTTCGAACAATAGACCGAGAAGCAGACACAAACCGTAAGAAGCGAGAAAGGCGTAACGATCGGCGAGCATTGTACTGATGGGTATAATGTTCGAAACCGGCAATAAGGTAATATAAAACCACGAGATAGCGAAGAAAACAGTCCGCGCCTTTTTGAATGTGTAGACGGCACATCCCCATATAGCAATGTTCGCCAGTATGCTTAGGCCCGTCTTAAGCCCCCATACTGGATAGGGTAGATAAAGGGTGTAGGTAGCGGCGTAGTTCACGGTAAAGGTCATCAATTTCGTATAGAGGATATAGAGATAGGGGACGAGGAGGAGATTTGAAAAGAAATCTCCGCCTCTGTAGGCCTTGATTCCACCCATACCTCGCATAAGATCTATGAAAAGCATGCCCAGGTAGAGACTCATCAGGATAAAGGGTAGATAGAGTGGGATCTTCCTCAATGATAGTGGAAATCTCTTTCCCCTCATCGTGCAAAACTCAAAAAGGAGAAGAACTAGCGGCAATACCACCGCGGTAGGCTTAGACAGGACAGCTGCCAGAAAACCGATAAAGGCAAGGCAGTAGAAGATGATCTGGTGTTTGAGTGTGCTTGAATCCTTAGCTCTCAAATAGAGGTAAAGGGAGAGGAAAAAGAAAAACCCGAGTAGAACCTCTTTTCTTGCCGAAAGCCATGTGACCGCCTCGACATGAACGGGGTGAACGGCAAATAGGAGGGCGGAAAAGAGAGCGATTCGGGAATTCGAATCCTCATCGTCATCATTCCTCACGAATTTCAGCACGCTTTTTGTACTTAAGAAGACCATGACACAGGTGAGGATATAGAATAGGAGGTTCGTCAGATGGTACCCGAAGGGATCCAACTCCCAGAAGTGATAGTCGATGGCATGGCTCAACGTCCGTAGAGGTTGATATGGCCCTGTCTTTCCTGGCGTAAATATCCGCGTGACGTTCTCCCAACCCAAACTTCGGATATGGACATTGTTGACAATTCCATTGTCGTCGTCCCATGCGATGAATCCATTAGAGAAGCTATTGAGGTAAATGAGCCCAACAATAGAACACAATACCCCGATAATTAAACCAGTCCTTTTCAAATGGCTTTTCTTGATCATCGTCAATCCCTATCCCACAGACCTTGAATTCCTTCGATTAGAGGCCCTCAGGGTGGATCCGTCCGATACCTCCATCAGGGTCTCATGCTAGGACCGGCCAGCCTGTCCGAGAAAATCCGGCCGAGTAGCTTCCAGTCGTACTTGACGACCTCTTCCATTCCCTTTCGAGCCAGCTCGTGTCTCAACCCTTTGTCATCTCTCAGCTTCACAATCAGTTTGGAAAGTTCGTCCGCATCGTCGGCAAACAGTACCCTATCGTGCCCAATCCTTTCGATCTCGTAACACCGAGTCGATACCACGGGTTTCCCCATGGCCCAGTATTCGAACAGTTTGACTGGAGAAATGCGGTCTGTTTGCCTGTTCCTATTATAGGGAATCAAACAGAGATCCATCTTCGCTATTGCCTTCGCGGTCTCATCGTGGGGAAGCATCCCCGTAAGCATAACGTTTCCCAGAGACCGACTTTTTTCTCGGACCCCATCAAACTGGTCTCCTCCTCCAACCAACAGGAAGTCGACATCTCTCAACTTCGTTGCAACATCAAGCACCAGCTCAAAATCAATCTTTTTCGTGAAAGATCCGATGAACCCCACGGTGAACTTCGCCGGATGTGCCCGTCTCGCACACGAGGCGTAAATCTTCCGAAACATCTCGAGATCGACACCATTCGGTATATAATCGACCTTGTCGGTGAATTTCCCGATGTCATCAGCCAGTTTATGGGCAGTGGCAATGTTCTGTCGGGCGAAATGACTCAGAAAGACCATATAGACTCTCGTCGCCAATTGGGCGATTTTTGAATTGAACACGGTATAGTCATCCACATATAGGAAAAAGATCCTCTTCTGGATAGCTTTTGAATAGAGAGTGGAAAGAAGCATTCCAAAATAGTAATAGGAAACCACGACATCATACTGAATTGTCAATAGGGCCTTAAGGTTTGTCAGTTCGAGAAAGAGCCCATAGAGCAGGCCGAGTCGGAGGCGCGATTTCCTCGCGACAACCGTTAAATTCTTTGGAAGCTTCGGCTCGTGAAACCTGCGGAAACCTGGGGAGGGACGAGACTGATGAATCAGTGGTTCAATATAGGTTAATTCGTGATGACGGCATAGCTGACTTGCGAGCTCCAAGGAATGCCCCCAAGTGCTTCCCCAAACTGCATGTCCGAAAATAACGATTCTCACATCCAGGTTACTTCCTTCCGATTCATCCATCACGACCAATTCGACTGAGGTAATCAAAAAAGGCCTTTATCGCTGCTTGAATGTCTGAACCTCTAGACCAACTCTGCTTTAGTTAACCCTTAAATACTGCAACCACGTAAGCCTGGACATGTCACACTGCTTGGGTGTGGCTGCAAGAGATGCTCATCGCTGTTCTGGAAAAGTCGACGTCATACTTTAGGAAGCAAGGCATCTTTCATACACACCCAGCAACTTTTCGACCTGCAATTCTTGAGCAAACCGCTGAACCGTTATGCTTCTCGCGGCCTCTCCGAGTTCACTCCTCAGCCTGGTATCATTCATCAGCAGGTCTATTTTCCCAACCAGATCATCGATATTCCCGGGTTCAAACAACAGCCCCGTCCGCCGATCGTCAACGACGGATAGTATGCCGCTCGTTCGACTCGCAATGACCGGTTTTCCAGAAGCCATCGCCTCGAGCAGGACGACACCAAGTCCCTCCTCACTGGATGGAAGCACGAATACATCGGCCAGTGCGTAAATTGCTGGGAGGATATCGTCAGGAACCCTTCCCGGAAATATTACCGTGCCCTTCAACCCTTTTTGAGCGACTTGAGCCTCCAAACCCTTCCGGAGTTCTCCCTCCCCCGCCACGATCAGCTTCAGGTGCGGATGACATGGTCTCAGCTGCGCAGCAGCCGCTATGAGATCTTCAACTCGCTTTCGCTCGACAAGAATCCCGACATAAAGAATGACAAAGTCGTCGTCGGAAAGACCGAGCTCATTCCTGACGATTGACCCATCGATACTGGGATTGAACCTTCTCGTATTCACGCCGGCGGCGTATACCATTTCAATCGGGATCTTCCTTCTGACCAGATGACGGACCTTCTGTCGAGTGAATTCGCTGTTCACGATGATATAGTCTGAAAGGGCTAACACGAGGCGTGCACATGCTTTGACAATCTGACTTCCTCGCCAGGTAATATCCGTCCCGTGCGCTGAAACGAGCACTTTCCGACCTGAAAGCTTGGCGACGATCACCCCGATCAAACCAGCAGGAACAACAAAATTGGCATGGATCAACTGACATCGATCCCGTTTTAATACGTGTATGCTTTTTAGAATACCAGAGAGTACGTATGTGATCATGCGCAAAAAAGGGATTTGTTCGTAGTTAACCAATACTCTATTCTCCGATAGGAAATTAAACCGGTAAATAATCTCGGACCTGTTCATCTCCAGTTTCTCGCTCCAATCGAATATCCTGGGAGTCACGACGCTGAACCGATATCCATGGTCCTTGACCATGTCGACCATCTGTTTGACAAAGACACCTCGATGGCCCCCCTTGAAATCCGGATAGGCGTTCGTTATCAGGCAAACGCTCTTCAGTCGTGGCATCGAGGAGCTCCGGGGATCACCGCCCCCCGTCGGGCGGTCAAGGTTGAATGGAAAGAGAGATGAAGGTGTTACGAGGAATAAGTTCACTCTCACTTTTCTTCGAGCTGCTTCTGAAGCTCAAGATTTTCCCTTTGGACCTTCAAGATTTCTTTCCTGAGAATCCCCACGAGAATTGCAATGAAACCGAAAGAAAGGAGTTGAATCCCTCCGAGGAGAAGCAGGACGACCATCGTCATGAGGGGTCGAACCGGATTGAGACTGCCCGAGTACCTCAGGTAGACGAGGTACACGCCGATGATGAGCCCTGCAATGAGGAGGCCTATTCCCGTTATTCCAAAAACGATCATCGGTTTTTGCAAGATCGAGAACATCAGGTGTGAGATCGCCGTACCCCTAAACCTGAATTTGGACTCCCCCTTTTTCCGCCCCTTCAAAGTCGCGGGAATTTCCTTAACTCTGAAACCCAGGGCCAACACTTTGGAGAGAATCTCGAGATGAATCTCCTTCCCCGTCGATTCGAGCTCCAAGGACTCCAGGATTTCTCTCCGGTAGCCCCGGAAAATACACGTGACCGTCTTGAATCTTCCAGGCAAGGAGAAGCTCAATACCATGTTTCCCACACGGCTCACCAAGAACCTCAACAGGGGAACATCCTCTGTCTCCCCTCCCTTCATGTATGGCGATGCGAGCACCACGTCCACGTCCTCTTCTTCTTCAAGAACACGGACGAAATCCAGAATATACCGAGGGTCGTAGCTGAGGTCGGCATCGATAGAGACGACGATATCCCCCCGTGCCATGGCAAATCCGACCCGCAAGGCCTTGCCCCTTCCGATATTGTTTGGATAGGAGGCAACCCGAATGGAAGGGTCTTTTTTTGCCATCTCTTGGAGTACCCAGAGCGTCCGGTCAGTGCTTCCGTCGTTTACGGGGATCAACTCAAAGGATTTTCCAGTGCTTTGGAGGACCTCTCGGATCTCGGACAGGGTCGTCGAGGCGTTTTGGGCTTCATTATACATGGGGATGATCACGGAGATGTCCATCTCACTCTTCCGAGAACCGAGATTCAAGCGAAGAGAATTGCAAATACAATGCCTAGTTGACGGGGAAAACGCAAGAGGGTGACCAGAAGACGACTCCTGTTCACCCCCTATGAACTAGGCTTGAGGATATGCCAAACGATTACGGCCACCTGTTGATGCCGGACTCGTGGGTCTTGCTCCCATCATGTTTAAGCCTGATCCACCCGCCGTACTTATTGTTATTGGCGTAACTCTGCCGCCCGTCCACGGGCTCTGGTGTTGCCTGGACCTCAAAGCTCGTCGGCTGCTGGTAATTGAAGGTTATTTTGTAGTCCTCGTAAATACGGATGGATGACGCGCCGAAGAACTGCAGAGAAGTCGGCGGCGCGTACTGCCCGTTCTCGGCTCTCCATTGCTCCTGTTCGGCCCGAACGGTTTCCAAGGCCACCTTCGCATCTTGGAGGCGTGCCCGGACGAGGTAGCTGCGGTAAGACACCACGGCAATCCCAGCCAGGATGGCCACAATCGCCACCACAGCGAGAAGTTCGATGAGCGTCAAGCCATTTTCGTTCCTCATGAAGTAAGGTTTCCTTGTCATGTTTTTTTTGTGTAAGTTAAGGCGATGAGTCCGTCTGAAAAGACGGACTCATCCGTTTGGAGCAGTTCTAAACACCAATCCATGCAAGAATCCGCTCAGCTTTTACTTCTTGGGCCGGTATTTTACCGGAACGGTACCGCCATAGGTCCAGTAGACAGCCTGGGTAGCGGTAGTAGCAGCCACCATCGTCACCGTATTGCCGTCGACCTGACTGTCGACGTTCTGGAACGTCGCAGTAATTGTTAGGCTCGCTTGGTCCCAAGCAAGGTCCGAGAGTTTTGCACTCGCGCTCGCTGTATCAACACCAACACCGAGGGTGTCATAGACGGCCGTGACATTTCCCATATCGGGTGGCCATGAAGTGTTGTCATTGTACCAATTGCCGACGGCCCCGGCCACAGCATCCATTGCCCTCACGCCCTCTGACATCTTCGCCTTGATCGTCTGGGCTCGATACATCGGGATCGCAATCGCGGCCAAGATCCCGATGATGGCCACGACGACCATCAATTCGATGAGGGTAAAACCTTTTCTGCTTTTCATACGGCTCAACATGTGAAAAAACCTCCTTTTTGTGGTTTGAACTTAAGGATCATATTGAATTCAGCCAGTATATAGAAAAAGCTCACCTCCCTTCTCGCTGTGTTGATATTCAGTCCTTGTGGATATGCCGGGGGTTGTGCATGATCTATGCCAAAATATCACCCCACCCCTTGTTCAGCCGCAATGCCCTGAAATCATTATATAAGCAAAATAGGATCCCCTTGTATAGAAGAAGCAATATTTACTCAATTCTTCCGATCTGGGTAACACTTTTTGATCCGATGAGACAATTTTTGTCACTTCGCTGGACCCACTGCGAGATCGTCAGCCCATCTCATGGTGGGATCGATCGTCGGGGGGCGGCAGAGCGATCCCACCACTGTGGCATGAGAATTGATATCGCTTCAAGGAAAGGTCGCTGCAGTTTCCCGATTTTTGAAGGAACCTGCTCTTTCTGAGCGAAGTTGCGGAAGCGGTGGGGTTCCCGGATAGGCTAAAGACGGGAGACGAAAGACCGGAGACGAGAGACTGAGGGTTAAATCCCAAATGACAAATAACAGATGCTTCTTAGTCGTGTCTTTCCTTGAATCTTTTCCCTTTTCCCTTGATCCTGCGAGGACAGAGTCTGCGAATCCCGATATGAATCACCGCGTGAGCTTGGGAGCGAAGGGAGAGTAGGTTTTCATTTGAGAGCTCGAAAACTTTATAAGAAATCTGTAACTTGTGAGATATGTCCTTCGAGAAATGGGGGAACGTCTCAAAGGCCGATCTTGACGAGGGCAGAAGCTTGGAATACATTATAAACCTGAAAGGCCAAGCCATCTTTGGCTTACCATGAAGAAACGACTCATCAAAAGACTCCTCTTTGTCACAGTCTGCCTGACCCTGGGTCTCATGGCAGTTTCTGCTTTTACCGCTGCCGGGGTGTACCTCTATTTCACCCAGGGCCTCCCGCAGATCGAAACGCTCAAGGACTATCGGCCGAGCATCATCTCATCGGTTTACGGTCTCAACGGGGAGGTGATTGGCGAATTCTTCGACGAGAGAAGAATCGTTGTTCCCACCGACCAGATTCCACAGTTCTTGATCGACGCCTTTGTCGCGGCTGAAGATTCCCGCTTTTTCGAACACAAAGGGCTTGACTATCAGGCCATCGTCCGGGCCTTTTTGAAGAACATCGAGGCCGGTGAAATCGTCCAGGGAGGAAGCACGATTACCCAACAGGTTGCCAGATCCCTCCTCTTGACCAATGAACGAAGTTGGTCTCGGAAGATTCGGGAAGCGATCCTGGCAGCTAGGATCGAGAGGTACCTCTCAAAGCATGAAATCCTCTACCTCTATCTGAATCAGATATACTTGGGGCACGGCGCCTACGGTGTGGAAGCTGCCGCGGAGAACTACTTTGGCAAAAGTGTCGCCGACTTGAACCTCGCCGAAGCTG
>CAYFYO010000073.1:15001-18683 GCA_964347335.1 uncultured Thermodesulfobacteriota bacterium | reverse complement strand
ACATCCCAGTCAAAGGCAAGGCTCTGCCTCAATCCGGTCACATCCCCCCGCATGAGCATCACCATGGCGACCTTCTGAGCTGCAAATACATCCTGATCGGCTCGAAACTCCGGCGGCGGAACGACTTTGTGCTTGACGACAAGATCATGAAGAAGCTGAACAACCGCCCTTCCCTCTGGAGTATTAAAGGTGCACTTGCTATTATCCCCGTTCAAGATCGTGGCCCCACTCTGTCCAGCGAGGAGCTCAATCACGCCCATCTTCGCCTTGATGTATACCCCGTACTGATCGATTCGGCCATCGCCATCGAGGTCTAGGGTCAGTTTCTTGGCCACGTCCAAAAGGGTCTCCCAGGTCCACGATTCGTCCGGATAGGGAAGCCCTGCCTTTTCGAACAATCCCCGATTGTAGTAAATCGCCCATCCAGCGATGTCGACCGGTAGTCCGTAGACTCGGCCATCCTCGCCGCGGCCTCCCATGAGCGCCTCAGGATAGAAGTCATCGAGATCGATTTCCTTCTTGTCTCTCTTGATAAACTCATCCAGGGGAAGGAGTGCGCCCTTCTCCATAAACTGAGGGAAGTAGCTATTGGCCAGACGCATGGCGTCCAGTTTGCTTCCCGCGGCGAACATGGTCAGGATCTTCCGATGGTAGTCACTCCACGGGAGCATCATAAGCTCCACTCTAAGGTCAGGGTTCCTCTTTTCAAACTCATCCACCACATCCTGGTAGACCTTGTTGGATACCGGAGAACCCCAGGTGGTGAAGCGAATGGTCTTTTTTTCAACAACTTTCTCTTCTTTCTGACACCCCGTGATCGTGGAAAAGACAACCAACAAAGAGAGTACAACGCATGCAGATACGAACCAACCCAGTCTTTTTTTCATTGGATAACCCTCCCGGTTTCTTTGTCAAAAATGTGGACCCGATCCATATCGATATGCACCCCAATCACTGAATTCTGTCTGGCCGAGGTCTTTGGGGTAACCTTTGCCACCAGGGATTTCTCTCCAACACTCAGATAGAGGATCATCTCCGAGCCCATGGGCTCGACGAAATCCACTTCGGCTGAAAAACAGTTATCTGAGATTGGATCGACGCAGTACATCCGATCCTGGATATCCTCTGGGCGGATGCCGAAAATCACTTCCTTTCCGACAAGCTCATGGCACAAAGGACACCGGCCCTCAGGAACCCTCACTTTGAAATTTATGGCATCGATAAAGAGGCTGCCATCCTCCTGGATGATTTTCGCCTCCACAAAATTCATGCTCGGGCTTCCAATAAAACCCGCCACGAAGAGGTTGCTCGGCCTCTCATAGATCTCCATGGGGGTCCCAGTCTGCAGCGTCACCCCATCTTTCATGACCACGATCCGATCCCCCATCGTCATGGCCTCAACTTGGTCATGAGTTACGTAGATCATGGTGGCTCCCAACCGATTGTGGAGTTTGGTGATCTCCATCCTCATGTGGAGTCTGAGCTTCGCATCAAGATTGGAGAGAGGCTCATCAAAGAGAAAAACCTCGGGTTTTCTCACAATGGCCCTTCCCACGGCCACTCTCTGTCGTTGTCCGCCGGACAGTTGCTTGGGCTTTCTGGCAAGAAGCCCCTCGATACCGAGTATGGCCGCGGCATCCTTAACCCGGCGATCAATCTCATCCTTGCGAAACCGACGCCTCTTCAGAGCGAAGGCCATATTACTGTAAACGTCCATGTGGGGGTATAGCGCATAGTTCTGAAACACCATGGCGATGTTCCGGTCTTTTGGTGGGACGGTATTAACCAGGCGGTCGCCGATATAGATGCTTCCCTCCGTGATCTCTTCGAGCCCCGCAACCATTCTCAGGGTCGTCGACTTCCCACAGCCCGAGGGTCCCACTAATACAACGAACTCACGGTCCTCAACCTCGAGATTGAAATCCGATACCGCCACTGTATGGTCGAATGTTTTGGTCACGTGATCAAAAAGGACCCGTGACATGCTCGTATCCCTCTGTCACTGGTTTTCTCGACTCTACAAGTCAATCCAACGTATTCTTGACGGACCTATTATATGCTTTCTTCGGCTGAAAGCCAAATCCAAAAAGGAATTCCTTGATCCCTGGAAACAGTCCTGGAAAATTGGCAGAACGACACCAGAAGAAGAGAAACCGACTCACCTTTTCAACAAAATTGAAGAACCCATTGGGTGGCAATTTGATCAACAATCGAATCAGAGGCATGAGGATGGGAATCTGCGTCACCAATGCGAAAAACTTCTGGAGGTTCTCGATCTTTTCCTTATCTTTCAGATTCAGTGAAACACCCGTAAACGAATCGGCGTATTCATACCGAATCCTGGGGGTCTCGATATAACCCTCATCCAAAGCGTATTGGCCGAGCTGAGTGCCCGGATAGGGCAGGAAGGTATAAGCAAACGTGTAGCTCGGTTTCAGTCTAATATTGAGTTTCAGCGTCTCGAGGGCCATCTCCAGATTTTCCCCAGGCAAACCCAGTAGATTCGACGTGCTGAAAGGGATCTGCCATTTGTGCAGGAGTCTGCTCGTTTTGATAAACGCGTCGTCAGTCAGCCGCTTCTTCAGAACTTCGTTCCGATAAGTCTGGTTCCCTGTCTCCACCCCGAGTTTGATCCAACTGCAGTTGCTTTCTTTCAAGGCTTTGATCGTCTCTTCATCTGCCAAATCCGCTCTCAAACTACACCGGAACGGTAGCCCCACCTCTGTTTTGTATCTTTTCAGAAACGACATGAGCCATCTCTTATTGAGATTGAACGTGCCGTCCCAGAAAAGAATAATCTTGGTGGGAGAGCTCGCTTGAGTCGCCTTGATCTCCTCGATGACCTTTTCGGGACGACGATTCCTGTAGATTGGCCGATTGACGTGCATCTCCTTCCACGCATGATTGAAACAGAAGGTGCAATCAAAAGGACATTCCCGCAGCGTGATAAAATGCTTCGTTGGATTATCCGCAATAAAACTATATTCCCTGTAGAGACCTCGGTCAGGAAATGGGAAATCGTCAAAATCGGTAATGAGCCTTGCTTGGGGGTTTTTTTCAATCGTCCCGTTCCTCTTGATCCACAGATTTTCGATCCGAGATAGGGGCTCACTGTGGTCGACCCGCTTCAGTAACTCCGCCATGGGAAGCTCACCCTGCCCCCGGCAGATCATGTCCACATCAGGATGGTCGATGATTTCGGGATAAAAGGTGGGATGAGGTCCACCAAAAATCACGATGGGGCGATGGGACTTCATTCTACGAGCAATTCGGGCGAATCTGAGGAGCTTTTCTTCCAGGCCAGTCGAACAAGCAAAACCGACAACGTCTGGGCACTCCCGCCTCAAGAGGGCATGGAATTCATCCTCCTTTCCCGGAATAAAGACCCCCGTCTCGTGCCCTTGAACCTTGACATAGGACGAGATGGACATGACACCCAGCATCTCCATGAGGTCATGTTGTACGAAGAGAACCTTGGCCATGGTGATTCGCTAGCACCTCCCCTTCAGCTTCCAATAGTAAATCTTTCTTCGTCGGCCCTGCCATTCAGAAAAATGCAAAGTGCTTTCGCATGAGAGTCCCAAAAGACAATCGATTCTGAGGAGGGGTAACAAATATTTTCGCAAACAAATTATTCTATCAACCCCTGCTTCATCCTGTCAATTGATCCGGACGACCTCGA
>CAYFYO010000073.1:0-14901 GCA_964347335.1 uncultured Thermodesulfobacteriota bacterium | reverse complement strand
CCTCTATGGGATGGTTTTCTCGCAGATACGTGTCAAGCTTCCCCAGACCTCGTCAGATGTCTTACACGCCAGGAGCCCTTTCCGAGCTTCTTCATCCTGAAAAGCTTCGACCAGACCTGAGAGGAGCTGGAGATAGAAGGCGCTCGCTGCCGATGGGATGACGATAAAGAAAATGATATGCGTGCGGCCTCCATCCGGAGCTCCAAATTCCAGGCCCTCCTTCTTCAGTCCCAAAGAGAAGGTCAGTCCTCCCCCCTCGACGCCCCGCACGTGGGGGAACGCGAGCCCGTGATTCACCGCGGTGCCCATGATGGCCTCCCTTTTCAATGCAGCCTCCAAGAGACCCTCCGGATTTTCGACAAACCCTTTACTGGCCATCAAATGTACGAGCTCGGACAGAACGCCCTCTCGCGTTTCGGCCTCCAACTCTGGAAGCATTAATGACTTGTTGGAAAAACGGGCAACACCTGAACTCGCTCTCCCGATGGGGCCAACCCGTTTGAGCTGTCTGGGTGCCCCCGGTTGGCTGTACAGTATTCTCGAACAACTCGGGCACTGATAGATTTTATCAGAAGTTTCTATCTCATGGGTTTGAGAGGTCGGAAGGGCCATGCCGCAGGCCGAACAGACGCCGTGGATGGCGGGCACAATGATCGTCAAGCCCCTTTTTCTGAGCCGTTGGCAGAGTGAGGCGATCTCTGGCGGAAGGTTCTGCATCAACTCTTGAATCGACTTCTCAAGCTCCTCGGACCCTGCCCCCAGAGCCAGGGATTGTTGTTCTGACTGTGCAAAATAGAGTTCCTGCAACTGGATCAATTGACGCAAGAACCGTTTCATGGGGTTCTCTGTTCGCCGAACCTCGGGGCGACTTGCTCAAAATAGAAGTCTGGGCATCCCGGATAGGATAACCTTTCAAACCCCTCAAATAGGCTCAGACGAGGGTTTTCGCAACCTCTTGGGCCACTACCAGAAGTGCCTCATCACCCCTCCAGGGGCCCACTAACTGAAGCCCCATGGGGAGCCCCTGGCACCTTCCAGAAGGGATACTCACTGCTGGAAGGCCCGCATAAGTCCAGGGAAGATTCATCACTGGATCCCCCGTGCTATCGAGCCCCCGCGGAGCAGGGCCGACCGTCGCAGGAGCCAAGAGCACAGAAATTCCATGCTTCTGCATTTTTTCCATGATACGGGCTCGAAGTCTCTCGCGGCCTTTACGGCAGACCTCGAGGAAATCCGAATCAACAGTCTGCCCCCTGCGGACCAGCTCGGCTGTCTTCTCATGATACCTGCTCGAGTATATCTCGAACCACTCTCGATGGACCATGGCAGCCTCAGCAGCGAGGAGTGCGTTGTTCTGGGCGGTGATCTCCTCAAAATCTCCGAGCATCTCAACAGAACGGATTTCAAATCCAACATTCGAGAGTCGGTTACAGGTCTCGCGGAAATGAACCCTCCCGTCTTCACTCGCCTTCTCGAAGTACGGGCCTTCGGGCACCCCAAAAACCAATGGCGGTGACACTCTATTCTCTGTCCAGTCCTGACAGAGAATGGAGGCAACCAGTATAGCACCTTCAACATCTCCCGTGAAAAATCCGACGTGGTCGAGGGAGGGGGCAAGGGGGATGACGCCTTCTGTGGGAATTCGGCCATAGCTCGGTTTGAAACCAACAACGCCGCAGTAAGAGGCTGGACGGAGAATCGAACCGATTGTTTGGGTTCCCAAGGACAACAAGCAGAGTCCAGAGGCCACGGCGGCAGCAGAACCGCTACTCGACCCTCCAGGGGTGTGTTCCAGATTGTGGGGATTACGCGTCAGACCAGGAGCAAAGTAGGCGAACTCAGTCGTGACGGTCTTTCCGAGTACGAGAGCTCCAGCAGACCTCAAAATGCTCACGCACTTCGCTTCTGGTCCACCGAGGATATCGGTGGGTAGCCGACTACCTGCCTGGGTGGGAAACCCCTCGACATGGAATATGTCTTTGACGCCCACCGGGATCCCATAAAGCGGAGGACGGGAAGAAGTGTCCGGAAATCTCGAATCAAGCCGGCCAGACGCTCGCCGAAGACGATCAAATCGATTGGTCTCCTCTGCAACAAAGGCTTTGACCAGCGGCTCCCGCTGAGCGAAAAGACGTTCCAGCCGCTCCAAATAGTCGATGTTTGCCGATTTATCGTTTCGAAATCTCTTTGAAAGCTCTGTCAGGCGATCTGGATGCTTCTCAGCCTGTGATCGAACCTTCATTGAATTGGCTCCATGGCACTCAAAGAGAAGTCCACTCAGGTGTCAAAGGCGACAAAACTCGGTGGAAAGGGAAACCATGGAAGGTAGGTGAAACGGGAAAAGCCGGATACGCTTGTAGATGAACTGGGGAGTTCATGTCAAAATCGCCTACCACAATTGAGGCATTTCCATTGGCGAACAAGCCGCTTCATAATGGCATCCCAGTAATAGTCCAGATCGACGCAACCGCCGCATTTATCACACCGATCCGGCCTACGATTCAACAGCTCCTCCAGGGCCTGCTGCTTCTCAATCGCCTCCCTTTTCCGTTCGAAAACCTCTGATAGATCTGTGATCTTGACCTTCATGGCCCGTTCTTATCAATGGAAATCGCAAAACTCAGGCTAATCCTCGGTTGTGCTCTATTATACTCGACCCATGAATGAATTGTAAATACCGTTCCACATTTCTCGACCTCCCCGAGGAGTACCCCGCGCTTCTTCCCATCCCTTCAGTTTCTCCAAGACGAAGTCTCGGGCTGTCCTTCAATCAATCGCCCTCCGCTTTCCAAAATGAGATAGGGCCGAGAAGTTCTCTGTCCCAGTTGTGGATAAATGTACAAACAATCGAGAAAAATGATTGATTTGATCCCTTAATCCTTATATGATGCGGAGAGTTTGCAAACTGACAGGACGAGAACCACGAAAGGAGGCTCCATGATCGATCTGGAAAACGCCTTAAAGTTTCCGACGAAGGATAAGGAGTGGAAACGAAGAGTTTTGATTGGCGGACTCTTGAACATCATCCCGGTGATCAATTTTTTCCCCATCGGATATGCCTATCGCATCTTCCGGCAAGCATTAAGGCGCCAGAAAATCTCCCTCGTGGAATGGGACGATTGGGGTGACCTTTTTGTTCAAGGCTTTATTGTATTTCTCATTGCCCTTTTGTATAACATCGCCACCCTGATCCTCTTTGCAATTCATCCCATTCTCGGATTCTTGGCGGCTATTGCTGTGGCTCTCCTCTTCCCCATGGCACTAGCCCAGTATGCCATGAGCGAAAATTTCTCTCAGGCTTTCCACATCAAGAACGTCTGGATAAGGATTCAACAGACAAGGAATGACTACCTGGTCGCATGGTTGGTGATGGTCGCCATTTCGATCGTTCTTTTGATCATCGCAACGATCCCAATCTTGGGTTGGATTGTCGCGGCAATCATTGGTTTTTATGCCTATCTGGTCTTTGCAGTCCTATTTGGGGAGATATGCTCAAGGAAAGCGCCATCACCTGAAGACGCTCGCAAACGATCGACCAAGAGAAAATAAGAGGGGACGAGATCCATTGTGGGCGTTCGGCGCTTATGATCCACCCCATTCCAAGTGCAAATCATCTCGATCATTTGACCCCGATTCGTATCACTTCATATTCTTTCTTGCCACCGGGTGCCTGAACGATCACCACCTCCCCGGGTGCCTTTCCCATAAGCGCTCTGCCAATAGGCGACGTCACGGAGACCTTCCTTTTTTTGACGTCCGATTCATGGGGACCAACCAACTGGTATTGGACCCGCTCCCCAGTTTCGAGATTGTCGAGGAGAACGACTGACCCGAAGACGACTCTGTCGTCAGGAAGTCTCTCGACGTCGACAATATCGGACTCCCCGAGTTTGTTCTCAAGCTCTCGAATCTTGCCCTCGATCTGCCCCTGCTTTTCCTTGGCAGCGTGATACTCGGCATTCTCTGTGAGGTCGCCGTGCTCCCGGGCAGCCTCAATCTCCCTCATGATTTGGGGTCTGGATACATTTCTCAATTCCTTGAGGGCTTTGAGCAGTTGGTTGTACCCTGCTCGTGTAATCGGGACTCTTGTCATGCTGGGCCTCCGGAGGAAATTTGAAAGAAAAGGCAAGGACGATAGAAACGCCTTGCCCGAGACCTGTTACCAATCATAGGTTAGCAGAGAAAGCCGCGTGAATCAAGAGCTTCGTTAACATAACAAACAGGTTCAATCGAATATGTCCTGTCGGCCTGAATTGGTATCTTTCTTGCTATTCAAAATAGTACATCCCAAAGGAGGGCGAACAGTGGATTGCACCGAGAGACCTGCCGAGTATCACCCAACAGACCCCCTCACCGCAGCTCTCGAAGTCGTTCCCCTTCCTATTATCCTTGTCGACGGCGCCTTGAAGATTCGATGGGTGAACGAAAGGGGAGGGATTCTTTTCGGATCTCAAAGAACGTCCTTGATGGGCCAATCCATCCAGCCAGATCCGGAGCGCCCCTGGAACCTAGGCAACGGCCCCGATTTTCATAAGAAAGTTTGGAACCTCTTCCATGGTGGCGATTCCGTCTGGGGAGAAGAACTGGTCCTCGCCCTCGTCTTGGATGGCAGGAAAATGGAACGACAAGTGAGAGCCAACGCCTGCCCTGTTGAACTTGCGGGCTCACAGCTGGCTCTCATCGTCCTCGAGGATGTTTCATCCCTCAGAGAGTTGGAGCAGCGTCGCAAACAGGTGGAGAGACTCAGTCTGACGGTTCAGACGGTTCGCGCCGCAACTCACGATTTGACTCAACCCCTATCGGTGTTGGTCGGGAGCCTGGAGCTACTCGCGCAGCATCTGGACTCCAATGACGCCATCAAGCAGCGGATCGACAAGATTTCAGAGAGTGCAGACCATATGGCCGAAATTGTTCGCCACATCCAATTGACCCTCCACTCCCAGAAAAAGCGCGAGATTCTGAAGGCGGGCACTACCCACCCCATGGCATACGGACGTATTGATCGAAGAGCCGGTCATGATAGCCCTTGATGAATTCCTCATGTTCCCTCTCCCATTGGGCAAGCATGAGCAGCGATTTCCTCAACTCCCCCCTGGTCTTTTGAGCAAACTGTCGATAGAATTCAACAAAGTCTCGCTCAATCAGGTAGGCTGTGCGCAGAACTGTGCATGCGGGGATCATGGATTCGAGGACGGTCTGATCCAGCTTTTCTGAATCCGCCCGCCGGCTGAAGAAACTCCCCGATCCAATCGCCAGAGCCTCCTCTGGGTGGAGATCTTTACCCTTATCGAAACCGGCACTCAGGCTTTTTATGAATTCGATATGTTTTTCCTCCTCCGCAGCGAGGCGCTCGAATATTTCAACGACCCCTCCGTGACTGAACTTTTTCGAGTTCTCTCGGAAAAAATCCCTTCCCGTCTCCTCCATTCGCAGGGCGTACCTCAGAAGCCTGTTTATATCAATCCTCGGTGGCATTTTTTCCTCCTATCGTCTCGAGATCTTAGCTGGTTGCCTCAAGGAACTCTCCTATCCATGGCTCCATCGTCAATTGGAATCCCCCCATGATCCAGAACGATGCGCTCCAGCAGTCTATCATCGAGGTTACCTCCTGAAATCACGACCACAACGTTCTTGTCCTTGATGCCTTCTATTCTGCCTTGCTGAAGGGCGGTGACACCAACGACTCCGGATGGCTCCACCACCTTTCGCTCATGGCCGAGTATCCAGTGGATCGTTTCCGGCAGAAGCTCCTCGTTGGCAAGGACGATGTCATCCACGTATTCCATAGCGATTTTTAGCGTGACCTGATCAATTTGCCCCGCCAACCCCTCGGCCAGTGTGGGAAGAACGGGTACCGACATCATCTTCCCCGCCTTAAAGCAGTGGAACATCGTGCAGGCGTTGGTCGACTGAATGCCGACTATTTTGATTTCTGGATTAATCGCCTTCGCGGTGGCAGCGATCCCGGAGATCAGGCCTCCACCACCCACGGGCACCAGGATCATCTCCGTCTCAGGAAGGCTCTCCAGTACCTCTAGAGCAATCGTCCCCTGGCCGGCAATAACCTCGATGTCTTCGAATGCGGGTATGTATGTCATTCCCGTCCTGGCCATGAGCTCTGAACAGTAGGCATAGGCCTCATCGTAGTCGTCACCGAAGGGAATCACTTTTGCGCCAAGCCGTTCCGTATTCTCAACTTTCACCTTTGGCACCGACTTGGGTATAACGACGGTTGCCGTTATGCTCAGCAACCGCGCTCCATAAGCCACACCCTGTGCGTGATTCCCGGTAGATGCTGTAATAACGCCCTTAGAGAGTTGTTCCCGCATCAGGCAGCGCATTTTGTGAACCGCCCCGCGGATCTTAAAGGAACCCGTTTTCTGAAGATTCTCCCATTTCAAGTAGACCTTCGCTCCCGACAGCTCACTCAGCTCCCGGCTGAATGTAAGAGACGTTGGCAGGACAATACCCTCTAAGTTCTTTTTGGCCTGATAGATCCTTTTCAGATTCAGATTCATCTGGACCGACGTCCTCAGATCTCTCCATACTCTATCTTAAGGTATTAATTATAAATAATCCTCTCAAATGAATCTAGAAACCGAGACAACTATTCGTTCCAAGCGCCAATTTGAAGGCAAAAATCATTTCATGTAAGATTTGGGATAGAACGGAGGAGGGGGCATCAGAATCCATCGCAATCCGCAGAGGGGGAATGAATACCCGTGCTAAGGCTTTTTAACAGCCTAGGAAAGAAGACCGAAAAATTCCGGCCTGCGAACGACCGCGTGGTCACCATATTTACCTGTGGCCCTTCGATCTACCAGAGGGCTCATATTGGTAATTTTAGGACTTTTCTGTTCGAGGACATCCTCGTTCGCTACCTCGAATACCTCGGTTACACAGTCAAAAGGGGGATGAATTTCACGGACATCGAGGATAAGGCCATCGAAGAGGCCAAGAAGAGAAATGTCAGCGTCTGGCAACTCACAGATGAGAACATGAGGAACTTCTTTGAGGAACTGGAGCTCCTGAAAATGAAAATCCCTGATCACCTTCCGAGATCCTCGAAGACCGTTGATACTGCCGTCGCCATCATCAGGCGTCTGCTCGATCTCGGTGTAGCCTACCGGTATGGAAGGAACATCTATTTCGATCCTTTGAAGTTTCCTGATTTTGGGAGACTCTATGGGCTCGACATGAGGGACTGGCCACGAAAAAAGAAAAGGTTCCACAAAGACACTTATCCTGGGATGCGTTGGAACAGGGGTGATTTCATTCTTTGGCATGGGTGCGATGAGGGAGACACGATCTGTTGGGATTCAGAGATCGGCAGAGGCAGGCCCGCATGGAGTATTCAAGATCCGAGCATGATCAGCACGCACTTCAATGAAACCCTCTCGATCTATTGTGGGGGAATTGACAACCTCTTCCGGCATCATGACTACACCCGGGCAATCCTCGAATCGATCCGCCCTTATCCAATGGCACGGTATTGGCTTCACTGCCATCACCTGTATGCGAAGGGCAAGAAGATTTCGAAAAGCAAGGGGAATGTCTCCTACACAGACACCCTCCTGGAACACGGATACTCCCCCAGTGACATCAGGTTTTTCCTGATATACGGTCACTATCGGAAAAGACTGAATTATTCGAACCCCAATATGCAATCAACCGCGGAGAAGCTAAGCGCATTCAAAGGAATTGTTCGCTCTATCCAGAAGAGGGCGGACGGCCCGACCAAAACCAGGGGAGAAATCTCCAAGGATATCGAGAAGACCTTTCGAGTTCGCATGGATAACGACCTTGATGTCAAAGGAGCCTTTGACGAGATGTACAGGTTGCTGTCGAGCTCTGACGTCAGGGACTTGAGCCCAGGAGAATCAGCCGCGATCACACGAGTCCTGAAAGAGATCGACGAGGTCCTCAAGGTCCTATTTTAGTCAGTTGCCATTGAAAAATGGCCATTCCGCTCCTTGAACGAAGTTTCTGACCCATTCTCAGGCTTCCTGCGTTTGACGTCCTAAACTCTCCGCCGTTGTCGGATCAGACATAGGAGCTGGCCCCTCCTTCGGGCCGTGCAAGACAGATTTCACAACGAATCGCATGAGGGTACCCAATCAATTGATCCATGCGAAGCGATGACGCGCTTGAACCGAATCGGCCTCTCACCGATTCGGGTTGAAGCTCAGAGATCTCGATGTGCGCTCCGAGAGATAGAAACTGACGTAATGCGCTTGCAGGAGTTGGTAGGGAAGGCACAAAACGAGACCGTGAAAAAGCCCTTTAATTATGTTAAGTTGAATTTGAGAGGAAGAGGGAATGTATACGCAAAAGGGAAACGCACAGGAGCCGAGCTTCAAGATTACCCATCTCGAACCCGAAGAGCGGACGGGGCTTGTGGTGGTGATTACCGGAAATGGAAAAGGCAAGACCTCTTCGGCTCTCGGAATGATCGTGCGGGCCTGTGGCCACAGCATGAAGTCTTCCATGGTCCAGTTTATGAAGGGTGACATTTACGCCGGCGAATGGGATGGAATCAAGAAGCTTGCCTGTGATGTGGAATTAATTCCCACCGGGAAAGGTTTCTGTGGTATCCAGGGAAATCCGTATCCGTTCTCGGAACATCGGGAGAACGCTCAGCGGGCTGTCCGGATCGCAAAAGAGAAAATCCTATCAGAGAAATATGACGTTGTGATTCTCGATGAGATTAACAACGCCCTCAACCTCAAGCTCGTCGACTTAGACCAGGTCTTGGACCTGATCCAGAGTAAGCCCCCGGATCTTCATCTGATTCTGACCGGCCGGGACGCCCACCCCCAGGTCATTGCTCTGGCCAATAACGTGAGCGAGGTCAAAGAAATCAAGCACGCCTACCAGGAGGGCATTGACCCTCAGCCAGGAATCGACTACTAACCACTCGCGATCACCTCCCATCTCCGCACCTGAAACCACGTGGATCAAGGTTGTATATTACATAGAGGGTGACATCGCCCGAGCATGATGAAACATCTCGAGAAATGGGGAGGAAACAAAATGCGAAGGTTACTTACCTGGAGCCTGGGGTTCGGGGCGGTTCTCATATTGACGGCCTTTAACCTCGACAATGCCATCGTCCCCAGGGACGAAATCCTGTCAGGAGGCCCTCCAAAAGATGGAATTCCGGCCATATTAGAACCCAAATTTGTCTCACCCCAGGAGGCCAGTTTCTTGAACTCTGATGATCGAGTCATCGGACTTCGGGTTCGGGATCAGGCAAAGGCTTATCCCATCAAGATCCTCAACTGGCATGAAGTCGTCAATGACACCATAGACGGAATGCCCGTTGTCGTCACATTCTGACCCCTCACGCAAACGGGTGTGGTCTACTCCCGAAAAGTTGATGGTGAGACCTATACCTTTGGCGTCTCGGGTCGACTCTACCGAAGCAATGTACTCCTCTATGACCATCAGACGGAGAGTCTCTGGTCTCAGCTGCTAGAAAAGGCGATTGCAGGTCCGCTGGCGAGGAGAAAACTCGAGAAGATCAGTTCCATTCGAACATCTTGGAAGACCTGGAAGAAGAGGAATCCGAACACCCTGGTTCTTTCGACGGATACCGGATATGAGCGGGACTATTTCCGTGATCCCTATGAGGGTTATTACCGGAGTCTCGGTATATGGTTCCCGGTCGGCGAAGTCCGGAAAGATCTCTCCCCAAAGGAGATGATCCTCGGCATCGAGATCCTGGGTGAAGCGAGAGCGTACCCCCTCTCCGAGCTTAAGGGAAAGCCGGGCATTGTAAAGGACGAGGTCGGTGGCAAAACCATTCAGATCGAGGTGGCTCCGGATGGCGAGATTCTTGGCGTCAAGGACCAGGAGGGCCAGGTGATCCCGTCCATTTTCGCCTATTGGTTTGCATGGCAGGCCTTCCACCCCGAAAGCACAATCTACAAAGAGGACGAATAGGATGTCATCCTGGGAAAAGACGCTACCCTCTGGACCAGATCCTTCGCTCTACGCATCCGCAGAGTCCGAAGGTGCGCGAGGGTTCCACCGACTCACCTGGGGAGAAATGCATAGGCCGGAAAGGCCAGGAAGAAAGTCAGAATGAAGTACGTGGCATACCCGAACCTTTCGGTCGTAAATCCTGAGACCGCGCCAGAAAGGGCTCGTGTCAGCCCGAAAAGAACGCTCAGAAGCGCGTAATGGGTGGCTGCGTACCGTTTTCCCAAATGCTCATGAGAAAGGCGAGATATGGCGCGGTCCCAAGCCCCCCACAGGAGGATTCAACGGCAGAAGCTGTGTACACCAGCCCTGTGGAGGGAGGCAATGCCGCAGCGGTCGCATAGGTCAAATTCGACCCGGCTTGGGCGAGCCCGAGAATCCACAGGGCGTGGCTGATTTCCCAGCGACGGGTGAGGCCTAAAAAGGCTTGACAGCCCACGATCCAGGATCGACGACTCCCGAGAAGGTCGACTGCCGGCGCCCACAAAAACTTGACTGTCCACGGAAGTCCTGCAAAGCTGATGAGGCCAATGCTGGCGAGACTCACACCACGAAAACGGAAATAGAAGGGAAAAGCGTCGAAGACGAGGCCGAAGGGAAACCCTTCTGCAAAGTGGAGGACGGCGCGACCCAGAGCAGTTTCGTTCGGGGAGTCATGGGGTCATCCCTCAGACCCATTAGGTCTCGAGGGAGATTTGCTGGATGTTGCCCGACCGGTTCTCAGCTTTTGGGCCGATTTGATCACCGTTTCCCCGTAGAGGTGACTGTGGTTGTACCGAAAAAGGATTTTCAACATCTCCTGATCCGAAAGCCCTGGTTTCCATCCATGAGCCCTGAGATAGTTCGCCACGCTGACGATCGCATCATGACGATTGTGGAGGCGGACGCTTTTGTCACCGTCTCCATCGGCTCCGTATGTGAGATAGCTCGTTGGCATAAACTGGGGAATCCCGAAGGCTCCCGCCCAGGAACCTTTCACCTCCAGAATATCAAAATTCTCCCGGATCCCGATTTCGATAAAGGCTTTGAGTTCCCGAAAGGCCCACTGCGACTTCCGCTCTGCCCTTTTTCTCAAGTATGCCTCTGTCAGACCCGGATACGATTCCTTGAGTTGATCAAAGGCGAGGCGGAAAATTTCCGGGTGACTCGCCTGGGAGAGGCTGGAGAGGGTGTTGAAAACGCGGTATTTTTCTGCATAACGTCCGAGCGACGACTCAACCAGAAGAATCGCGACGATCACTTCCTTTTCGACCCCATACGCTTTTTCGGTCGCTTCAAGGAAGGAGCGATTCTTCTCCAAGAACTGCCTGGCCCGGGCGGTCGAATAGCTGTCGAGGAAGTGGCGGTAATCCGCCTTCGATTCCCGATAGAGCAAATTCTTCTCGAGGACGAGGAGAGACAACTCCCACCGATCGTCTTCAACCAGAGCCTGGATAAACGCGGGATCAAATCCTTCGCGGGCGAGCTGATGGATAAGGGACTGCCGAACCTTTCCCAAGCTTTCAGGTGGAAATGGATCATTCTGGGCCTCGCCCCTCTCCAGGAGGAAAAAACAGAAAACGAATACCAACAGAACCA
Organism: uncultured Thermodesulfobacteriota bacterium; assembly: GCA_964347335.1. Lineage (GTDB taxonomy): Bacteria > Desulfobacterota > BSN033 > WVXP01 > WVXP01 > WVXP01. The sequence goes on along the minus strand of CAYFYO010000073.1, from coordinate 3,339 downwards.
GCCCTTTCAAAAGTGAAAAACGCATGCCGAGATCCCGATTTACCGATTGATGGATGAGGGCTTCAAAGGCACGACCCCGTTCCCGGGGACCTGAGCGTCAATTCGGCAAGATTCCAAGTGCCTTGAAGGATACCGTGAAAAGCGAGGAACGCCCCACGCGGTAGTGCCAGCCCATGCAAAATTGGTACCTGGTGATGGAACCCCCAGGGCCTTCCCCCGAACACTGCAACCTATATAACAAAAGGAGAGGGTCTGTCAAGGCTGAGACGATAAAAGAGTTCCCCCATTTTTGGGAGAGCCTGTTGTCTCTGAGCGACCCCGCCTGCACAGCGAGATAGGGTTCCTGGATAGGTTCGAGGTCAAAGGACCAAGGGGAGGAACGCTTAACGAGGATCTGTCATTTGTTATTTGTTATCTGTCATTTAGCCTTGAGCCTCTCGTCTCTCGTCTCTACTCTTTAAGGTTTTATCCTTTAGCCCTCATCCCCTAACCTATAATGGTACCACGCCTCCCCCGCGAGTCGCTCATGGACGACGGGGTTCACCTGAGATGATCGAAATAAATCTTACACCAAGAGCGCAGCAGCGAAACCCAGGAATCTCTAGTGAGGTGGTCGGGAGGGAGGCCAATCACTCCTTCAAGCACCTCTTGAACCATCCAATGGTCAGCCGGTATGCGGTTTCCCGATGATTGGAATGGGTGAAGCGGTGGTCCCCTCCGGGGACCACCTCGAGGGTTTTGGGTTCCCTGACATTTTCAAAAACAAAGCGAGCGTGCTTCACGGGAACCTGTTCGTCCATGTCTCCGTGAATCACCAGGCAATGATGAACCTTTCCGAGGACAGCGGACAGGTCGTGGCGTTTTAGATCATTAAAGAACGGCTTGCCCAGGGGCGGCACTCCCTCTGCCGCTTGGGCACCACCCGTGAGTCCGTAAGGCGTGGCCCACACGGCGATCGCCTTGACGTCCTTCTCCTGTGCGGCCTTAAAGAGGGAAAGGTATCCCCCCGAGGCTGCTTCCCATCAGGCCAATGGCATCACCGAGGGCCCTTTCGGTTCTCACGAAGGAGATTGCAGCCCCTAATTCCCCCAACCTTCCTGTAATCGTTGAATCCTTGAGCTTTCCTTGACTCTTTCCACAGCCCAAAAAATCGAACCTGAGGACTGCAAAATCCTCGCGACACAGCCGAGTGCTCAATTCGACGTATTTTTCGCTCTCCTTACTGCTAAGCAAACCGTGTGAGACGACCACACACGGGGGGGACTTCCGGTGGGGAAGGTGCAAGACCCCAGATACCCTCAGCCCCCGAACGGAAAAAATGATTTCTCTGGTGACCATGGAACTCCCCCTGGTTCGGGTCGCCCCTTGCCCTTTCTGCTCGTCTTTTAATCTTTTTTTAGGACCACGTACAAAATGTCCAATCGGCCGCCAACTCCTCTCAATCAATAAATTGTACCAATTCAGGAGGCGAAAAGGACATTTTATCACCCCAAGTGCCACCGCTTCTCGCCTGGATAATTCAAAAATTCTATCGATTTCAATAACTTATGCTCTGGCATAACCGTTGCTCAACCACCCGCCCTGGAGGAGGAACGACGGTATGCTCAGACGGCTGGTTATCCTACTCATCCTTGTCTTAGGGCTTTGCCCATTTCCCTCTCGGGCAGAGACCCCGGACTACCTCGGCTCAGCAACCCCAAGGACCCCCTACGATACCAAATACAACCGAGTCGAAACTTACCTTGTTTCAATCCAAAAGACCGAGGCCGGGTCGTACAGTCCGAGTTTTTCTGTTCAGGAGGCCAAGATCCGCCGCTACCTTGAGATGGCCCAGCGTTTCAGGTTCCAGGAAGAGGCTCGGCTGAGTTCTGGCATCGAGAAGGACTACTGGCAGCTCCCAGAGGAGACGGAGAGGTTTCAGAGTGGCGATTGTGAGGATCTGGCCATATGGCTCTATTATCACCTCTTGGACGAGGGCTTTCAGAACATCCGACTCACCCTCGGATTTGCAGGGGCGGAGGACAAAGCCGTCCATGCCTGGGTCACGTGGTATTGGAAAGGAAGAACATATATTCTCGATCCCTCTCGCAAGGAGGGAATTTACAACTCCAGCCAGTTAGGCGGCATTACCTATTATCCCTGGTACTCCTTTTATTTTGATAGGAAGTGGAGTCATCGGTAGCCAGGATTTTTTGGGGGGGAGGAGATGGACATGTCTCGAAAATGTATGATTCTTTTGCTGACGGTCGCACTTGCGATAACCCTTGGGGCGACCCGTTCCTTTGCCGACGATATTGAAGTCTACACGAGCAGCGCAGATGGGGTAGAACCAAACATCCTGATCATCTTCGACAACTCCGGGAGCATGAACGATTCCCTTCCGAGTGCGAACTATGATCCCGCCGTTACCTATCCGGGTACGTATGCAGCCGATGTTGTCTATTACCGCTGGCGGGAATCCTGGGACAATATCTTCCGTGATGATGTCAGTGACATCACCTGTGGCGATGCGAGAACGGCCCTGGAGACCGAGGGCTTTTATAACGGGAAAATCCAATTCAACACGACCTGCGGTGGCAATCAAACCCGTTACCTGAGAACGGGCAACTATCTCAACTTTCTTGCCACCGATCCTCCAACCGAGCACCCGAAGCTCGGCGTCGCCAAGGGGACGATCCAGAGCTACATCAACACCACCTATGGTGTCCGCTTTGGGGCGATGATCTTTAATTCTGACGAAGGGGGACACATCCTCCGGGAAGTGCGGGAGATGACCCCTCCGAATCGATCTGACCTGCATACGGCGATTGGTGGAATTTCGGCTGACACGTGGACCCCCCTGGCGGAAACCCTCTATGAGGCAGGGCTCTATTACGAGGGAGCCGCGAGCTACTTTAATCCGGGGGTTGACTATACGAGTCCCATCACCGACTGGTGCCAGAAGAGTTATATCATCATCATCACCGATGGTCTCTCGACCAAGGATCGCAACTCGGTTCTCACGACCATCGGAAACAACGGTGATACCGACGGGGACGGGGCAGATCCTGGGACCTATGAGAATGAGGGGTCTGACTATCTGGATGATGTGGCCAAATATCTCTATGACAGTGATTTGAGGATCGGTCTCGATGACAAGCAGAACGTCATCACCTACACGCTCGGATTTACCATCGATCATGTGCTTCTCGAAGATACCGCCAAAAATGGACGGGGCCGATACCATTACGTTCATAATGCGCAGACTTTCCGTGAGGCTTTCCAGGCAATCATCGAAGAGATTCTGGAGGAGTCGACCTCTTTCACGGCGCCTGTGGTACCGATCAGTCAGATGGAAAA
>CAYFYO010000072.1:0-18710 GCA_964347335.1 uncultured Thermodesulfobacteriota bacterium | reverse complement strand
TTTTCCATCTGACTGATCGGTACCACAGGCGCCGTGAAAGAGGTCGACTCCTCCAAAATCTCTTCAACGATTGCCTGCAGGACAACTCGAAACGTCTGGGCATTGTGGACGTAATGGTATCTTCCCTGTCCATTGTGTGCCGTATCCTCGAGGAGCTGATGCGTGACGGTGAACCCAAGCGTGTAGGTGACAATGTTCTGTTTATCCTGGAGGAGGATTGTCAGATCTTCGTCGTACAGGTACTTGGCCACATCATCCACATAGTCAGACCCCTCATCCTCATAGGTCCCAGGATCTGCCCCGTCCCCGTCGGTATCACCGTTGTTTCCGATGGTCGTGAGAACCGAGTTCTGGTCTTTTGTCGGTCTCCCGTCGGTGATGAAGATGACATAGTTCCTCTGACACCAGTCGGTGATGGGACTCGTATAGTCGACCCCTGGATTAAAGTAGCTCGCGGCTCCCTTGAAATAGAGCCCTGCCTCATAGAGGGTCTCCGCCAAGGGGGCCCACGTGTCAGCCGAAATTCTACCAACCGCCGTATGCAGGTCCGATCGATTCTGGGGGGTCATCTCCCGCACTTCCCGGAGGATGTGACCCCCTTCTTCAGAGTTAAAGATCATCGCCCCGAATCGGACACCATAGGTGCTGTTGATATAGCTCTGGACGGTTCCTTTGGCTAGGCCGAGTTTCGACCGACTGGATGTTGGATCTGAGGCGAGAAAATTGAGGTAATTGCCCGTTCTCAGGGAACGGCTCTGATTGCCTCCGCAGGTCGTGTCGAATCGGATTTTCCCGTTATAAAAGCCCTCGGTCTCCAGGGCCGTTCTCGCATCGCCACAGGTGATGTCATCGACATCATCTCGGAAGATATTGTCCCAGGAACCCCGCCAGCGATAATAGACAACATCGGCTCCGTATGTACCCGGATAGGTAACGGCAGGATCGTAGTCGGCACTCGGAAGGGAATCGTTCATCCCTGTTGAATTGTCAATGATGAAGAGGACATTCGGCTCGACTCCCCCAGAACTGGTATAGATTTCAACATCAGCGGAAAACACCGATGTGGGCAAGCCAAGGAAAGGGAGGAAGAAGAGCATGAACAGAGTTCTTCTCCCTCCCTTGGCCCCCCCAAGTATCCATGAAAAAGAGCGTTTAATTTTGTAACCCATTCTCATCGTCCCCCTCTCCGTTGCTTCGACCGCATAATGAAAAAGCCGACTTCCGAAAACCATTCGGAACGCCGGCTTGTATTCACCCCGCTCTGACATCTTGCTTCCCACAGGCAGACCTTGCCTGTTTGATCTCAGTGCGGGCACTGATCTTTTCTGATCAATCCGGCAACCCGGCCGTCTCAATGACTGGCTGGTCTTGAGACCCGTTGGCTTTCCGTCCCCCGATCACTCGAGGTTTGGCTTTTTCGGAACTGAGAAGGGACTCTGCGAATTCGGTGCCAAAAGGATCTGTAAAATATGGTTATTTGCTGTCAAATGAGCTAAAGGACCTAGAAATTTTTGCATAGCACCTGAGATTTTTTGTCACCACAGGGTCCCACACTCTGAAAACCAGGGCATGTGATAAAGGTGAGTGACGCCGACGTTTGATAATTGAACGCCCTGATATTCCAGGGTCGCCTTCCTGAAGAAGCTGTCACTCGTCCTTTCCCGATATCGCTTTGCATTCGGATTCCAATGCCACCGACCTCCGCCAGGACCCTGGCAAACTGGATCTCCCCGGGGCAGGAGGGCGTAAAAAAGAAGCGACCCTGATGCTCAACTCGAACGCTCCTGAACTCTGTCTTTTGCTAGAGAAAAGCACCTCTCTTCAGGCGTCGGGTTTGGCAAATCTAAACGGATTGGTCGTCAGCGGACGATGCAGGCGAACCGATGCTTGAGGATCAGCGGGGGAGGTTGTGGCATTCCGCTTGTGCCAATGACTGTTCAACTAAGCCGCTGATGTCCAAATCCCTTTCGACCTCTTCGAGTTCCTCGGGGGTCGACCGGGTGAAGGGCTGTCTTGGCATCAAGAATTGACAGCAATCGTCATGGGGTTGAATCGAGATCGAATAGGTATGAATCCTCTGTGCGAAGCGGATAATCTCCTTCTTATCCAACCCGATCAGTGGTCGGATGACAGGTGTTTTGATCGCCTCTTCCACCGTCGTCAGATTCGAAAGCGTCTGAGAAGATACCTGGCTCAGGCAATCCCCCGTGACAATGGCTTTAGCCTTCTCCTTCTGGACAATCGCTTCTGCGAGTCGAAGCATGAATCTCCTGTAAAGGATAATCCGATAGGAAGCTGGTGTCCGACTTGCCACTTCTCTCTGGAGGTCAGCAAAAGGGACAAAGTAAAGCTTCGATCTCTGGCGGAAATGGCTCAGCTCTCTCGCAAGTTCTGTAACCTTCCGTTGGGAGGCTCGGTCAGTAAAGGGGAAACTATGAAAATGAACAAAAACCACCCCACAGCCACGCTTCATCATCAAATAGATGGCCACGGGGGAATCGATTCCGCCAGAGATCAGCCCGACAACCCTCCCGCTTACGCCAACGGGCAATCCACCCGGTCCCGGGACCCGCTTAAAGAAATAGAGGACCCGGTCATGGAGCCATTCAACGCATACACGAAGGTCAGGATTGCGCAGATCGACCGGCTTCCCCGTGTCCGCCTGCACAAAACGCCCCAGTTCTCGGTTTATTTCCTGGGAGGTGAGGGGAAAGGTCTTGTCGCTTCTCTTTGTATCGATGGCAAAGGATTCATAGCCGTCAAGGGGGAGATGTTCTCTGAGATCCGCTTTCAAGACGTCTAAATCGCAAGGACTCTCAAAGGCTTTCGCAAAATATGAAATCCCGAAGACCCGGCCGATCCTTCCGGCCACCTCATCCCATGGGGACCTCGCATTCAGCCTGACCAAGACTCTCCCATAGAGTCTCTCTGTACCCACCGATCCGAGTCCTTCCAGGGCTCGTCTAATATTTCTCATCAACTGGTGCTCAAAGCGAGGTCGGTTTCTGCCCTTGAGACCAATCTCGTCATAATGAACCACGATGATGACCGGATCTCGCTCCATCAGCGTGCACCCAACAGGCCGAATTCTCCTTCATTATTGCCATATTTTGTCGCGGCTTGCAATTCATTCGGGGTTCGATAGGTCATTCTCCCAAAACAGCAAATCCCAGAATCCTCCAATTGGGTTTTTTCCAGGTCACCTCGAAGTCAAGGGTCCATCGTTGAGTCACCGCCGACGCCCATGCCCTTTCAGCCCAAGAGGAGTCCCGAAACTCGAAGAACTGCCATCAGAAATCGTTTGATTTTCCACGAGCCTAGCTGTTAGAATGGAATCGCTTTATCGCACAAGAAGGTCTGCCGTGATCTCTATAATCTCGTTCGAGAAAGGAGTTGTTGATGAGAAAAGCCCTGCTCCTGGCTGGTGTACTGTTGCTTCTTTTTGCTCACACTTCCACGACGGCAATGGGTGAGAAGAAGACCACTCCTGCACGGACGGACAAGGTCACATACGCGGAGGTCGTTAAGGATCACCCAGCGCTCGAAGAAAAGGTAGACGAAAACGGGTTTAATAACCTCAGCGGCGAAGAGCAGTGGAAATTGATTGCCATGCTTGACAAATACGATTTCTTCCAGAATGAGGGGGAGTATTATGCAGGAGAGTCTCCATCTCAATCCATGATGTATCTTCGGCGGGCGAAATCATTGGAGAAAGAGATCGAGGCTCGATTTGGGCATGTTATGAAGGAATAACCACCTCCTTTTCGGACACTGCCAACCAAAAGCCATTAAGGAAATCTCATGAAAAAGCTTACGGGTATTCTCCGTAGGTTCCTCGACATTCATCCCGACGAAAACCGGGCCTTCAGCTGGACCACCGGACTGATGTTCCTCATCCTCTTCAGCGAAATGCTTTTTGCGAATTTCGCGGATACCGCCTTTATCAAGCGGTTCGGTGTCGAATACCTCCCAGAGATGTTTGTCATCGATGCCGTCCTCGTCTTTTTTGCCATGGATCTGATCCGGGGATTGGTTGGGAGATACTCAGCCACGACCATCCTGTCCCGGATCTTCATCATCTTTGGCACGATTGAGATCCTCTGCCGTTTCTTGATCCTCTTCAATATCTCTCTCCTCTACCCGGCCATGTATATCTTTAGACAGCAATTCAACGGCATTATGCTCGTCATTTTCTGGAACATCTGCAACGATATTTTCGACACGCGCCAGTCCAAGAGGATCTTTCCCCTGGTTACCGCCGGGGGGATCCTGGGGCGTATCCTGGGGAGTTTCTCGACCAATTTTTTGAGTCAAGTGACCAGATTAGACAATCTCCTTCTGATCTCGGCCGGCCTGCTCTTCCTGGGAGCCCTGGCCACCCGTCGAATCGGACAACTCTTCCCCCCTCCGATGGTTGCTCCGAGAGCTCAGGCCGCGCAGAAAAAAGCCTGGTCCTCCCCGATCGCTGGTCTGAAAGAGATGACCCTTTTGGCGAAGGGCTCAATGCTCTTTTTGCTACTCGCTTCCATCAGGGTTCTCCCGAACATCATTGGCCCCATGTTCGATTTCCAATACAGTGTGATTCTTGACCAAAGCTTCGACACAGAAGGCGGACTGATCCAGTTTTATGCAGCCATTCGAGGGGTCCTCAATATCATCGCCTTCGTGCTTCTCATGTTTGTCGGGAAGGTCTATACTCGAGTTGGCATCCCCGGTGCCCTCCTCTTTCGTCCGGGCAACTATTTCCTTGTTTTTTCCCTGCTCCTATTTCGCTTTGATATTCTCGCCGGCATCTACGCAAGGATCAGCATCAGCGTCCTCACCACAACCATGCATAATCCGGCGAATAACATCCTGATCAATCTCTTTCCCGATGAATTCCGGGCAAAGATACGGCCGATTCTCCAGGTGGCTGCACGGGCAGGAAGTCTTCTCGGATCTCTGATACTCGTCGGCCTCAAGGCCTTTATCCATGCGAGTTACTTTTCCATTTTCGGGCTCATCTTCGTGAGCGGATGGATCTTTGCGACCTTTCGCTTGAGGAGAAATTATTCGTCCTTCCTTCTTGAGACCGTTTTGGAAAAACAGGTCGATCTCAAGGCGCTGGAGGAGGTCGATCTGACCGTCCTCGTTCAGGATACGAAAACTCGCGACCGCCTTCTCGAAGGCTTGCGCCAGGAGGAAGGCCCGGCTGCGGTCCTTTGTGGGCGCATCTTATCTGAAGCGCAGTATCCGGAGCTCGGCGCGGCAATTCTATCGGTCCTCCCGAAAAAAGAGCTTCCCATCCAGATTGAACTGCTCGATTTGCTGCGACCTGAGGACACGGTTGCGGCTGTTCCTACCCTCGTTGAAATGGCTGACACCGCATCGGGAGATCTTCGACCTCATCTGGTCAAAACGGTTGGGAGGCTCGCACCTGGCGAGAATATCGACTTTCTCAGACGAGCCTGTGAGATCGACCAGAGGGCCGTTCAAGCCGAGGCAATCGTCGGGCTTTACCATGCCGAGATGAGCGACAAAGGCTATTCCCTCCTCTCAAAATGGTTGGACAGCCGCGATCCTGAAGAGCTCCTTCTGGCTGTCACGACCGTGGCGCGAACCGGAGAGGTAAAGCTTGCGGATCGCCTTTATGGCCTCCTTGAGACGGCAGAAGATCCAAAAACCCAATCCAAAATCCTCAAAGCCCTTGGTTCCCTTGAGATACCTCAAAGAGATGAGCGACTCCTCGCTTATCTCGAAAGTCCGAGCTCCGAAGTCAGAAGCGCCGCTGTTTCGGCCCTATCCCTCGATCTCGAGCCCACCGTCGGGCGGGCGATCGAAATGCTCGGGGATGAGTCGAGTGAGGTCAGGGAGGCGGCTTTTCAGAGAATCAGCCAAATGGACAAACAAGCCGTTCCTCTGCTTCTGAAAGCCCTCAATTCCCCAAAGCGGGATGTTAAGAATGGCGTCCTCCGCCTCCTGCAAGACCTTGAGGTCAAGGACGTAGAGTTTTCAGAATTCATCAATCGGGAAATCCGGTCGGCCTACGAAAACATCGTTGCGACCCAGGGACTCAGAAGTCTTGAGGAGACACCTGCACTTCAACTCTTGATCCAGCACCTAGAAGACAAGAATGACGATGCCATCTTTACGGTGTTCCGGATCCTAGAGATTCAAGGCGGCGACAGTCAGATGCGGGTCATCTATCGAGGATTGAAGGCCGAGGCCAGGGAGAGAGCCAATGCCTTAGAGGCCCTCGAGAATACCGTTCACCCCGCCCTCTCTCGGGTTTTGATCCCCCTCGTCGACGAGATCTCCCCGACCGAGAAACTGAAGGTCGGCCAAAAACAGTTTGACATCGCCCGAGAGGGGCCGTCCGACCCTTCAGCCCTTCTGGCAGATTTCCTCGCAAGCGAAGACCCTGTGACGCAAATGTGCGCCCTCTACGTGATCGCAGAAAAGCGGATGGAGGGTTTCGGAGAAAAACTCCAGGCCCTTCAGGATCATCCAAACGCGACCGTGCGGGAAGTAACGGCACAGGCTCTCGAACGAACAGGGGCCATTGATTCCAGTGGGAAGGGAGAGGCCATGCTTTCAACCATGGACAAGATGATTCATCTGAAGAAAATATACGTTTTTTCAGACCTTCAAGTGAGAGAACTGGCCGCAATCAGCTCGGTGACCGCAGAGAAAGACTACCCGAAAGACGAAGTTGTTGTCAAAGAGGGGGAACCGGGAGACACCATGTTTCTCATCGTTTCTGGAGAGGTCTCGGTTATCGGAAAGTATGGCTCGGAAAACGAAACACTCATCGCCACGATCACCCAAGACGATTACTTTGGAGAGATGGCCCTCTTCGAAGACAAACCCAGATCAGCCACCGTTAAAACCAACACCGATGCAAAACTCCTGGTCCTTGGGAAACTCGAATTCGAGGAGATCATGCGAGAGTTTCCCCAGATATCCATCAACATCTGCCGAGTCTTCAGCCAGCGGATCCGCGAGTTGCAGAAGAAATTCCTAACCTGAGTGAATCGGCCAACGAAGCCCATCTCATGGTTCTCACCCGCTTGGGTATTCATAGATCTTGTGAAACACTGCCTTCGTCAGGGATTTCGCCATCCCGATCACTCCCAGGGGCCTGAATCCCATCTGCCATGCAGCCTTCCGCTGGATCGCGAAGCGTTCCCAAAATTCTCTGCTTTTTTTCGTGGTCCTTGTCAGGCTCCCTGGATGCTTTCTCCTCATGATCAGAGGCTCGCGGATATTGGCCATTCGATGAGACTTAGCGACTCTCACCCACAGCTCATAGTCCTGCCAGATGAGCCCCTCATCGTATAGACCGACTGTGTCGAGGACGGACTTCCGGACCATGATCGAACTGTGGATAAAGGGATTATCGACCGTCATAAACTTCCGGATGGCTATATCGTCCTCAGGGAGAGACTGGACACGCTTTTTGCCAGTCCCCACATCGACCTTCACGCACCAGGTCCCGACGAGTCCAATCTCTCGGTGAGCATCGAGAAAAGAAACCTCCCGCTCAAGCCTCTCCGGGAAAGACACATCATCGGCATCCATCCGGGCAATATAGCCCCCCGAGGCGTGCCGGATTCCACGATTGAGCGCCGATGACTGCCCCCGGTTCGGCTGACGATAGATCCTGATCCGAGGGTCTTGATAGCTTGCCAGGATCCTTGGCGTGCTATCAACTGAACCATCATCGACAATAATAAACTCGAAATCTCGGAAGGTCTGATTGAGAATGCTTTCTATCGCCTCGCCAACGTAGCGCTCCCCGTTATAGACGGACATGACGACACTCACTCGTGGCATTCCCTATCCTTTTCGAAGGTGGCACGTATCATTGAATAGGCAAATCGTCGATCGATTTCCCTCAATCTCCACGACGCTGATGGCAGCAAGATCCTGTCCAAAGTTTCGAAGATACCCGAGTTCCATATCTAAGGCGCTCAGCAGAATAACGAGATTGACGAAATAATGACCAACAAGCACGACCGTCCCTTCATCGTGCTCGGCTTTGATCCGATTCAGGGAGGACTCAACTCTCAGTCTGAAGTGCTCCAGTGACTCCTGCCCCCGAAGACCGGCCATACCGCAAACGTTTGGCCATATTCTCTCCAAACCTGGATATTTGAGAAACGCTTCCTGCCGAGTCATTCCCTCCAGATTTCCACGACCCAGTTCCTCAAGATCCGGATCCGGAATCACGAGGCATCCCTGATCATTGGAGATCCTTCTCGCCGTATCCATCGCCCTCCTCAGAGGACTACAGTAAACCACCTCGATCTTCTCTCCCTGCAACGCTTTGGCAAGCGCATGCGCCTGGCGCTGGCCCAACCCGGTTAGCTCGACATCCGCCCGCCCCATGATACGACCATCGCGGTTCCACTCGGACTCTCCATGCCGAATCAAGATCAAACGCATCGCCCCGAGAGATTCCTTTCTTTGCCCTTTCCACACGCGAGCCGTTCTTCCAAGAGGTAGGAATCTAACACCCGGTCTTTTCAGATGTCAACCAGCCGAGCCTCCAAAAGTTCATCACCTGAGTCGAGAGGATCCGCGAATCATATCAGTCATCGAAATGATCACTTCCAAAAGCGTCCGGTAATGGGGGTGATCGACCAACCACTTCGGTAGAGATCACGTCGTGAATCGGGGGCTTCAAAGGCCCTTGAAACAATATTCTGATCTGGCATAATCTTTAGGTCAAGAGTCTTTGGAAAACGACAGGCAACGAAATTGATTGCTTTCTATATGAAAAGGGCAGAAAGGAGGTCTCAGGAGGGGTTCCTCGAGCTATTGAAATGGATTCGCGTTCTCTGCCCCCATATTCCTGCCAAACTCTTCTACGACCCTTCTGACGTCATTGGTCTTGACCGTATCGACGGTGTGGAAACGCGGCCAATTTCGGCTGTACCCCCTTTCGATGGAGACGAATTGCCAGGAGACCTTGCGACGAACATCGAGAAAATCTCTCCGAGGATCATCCTGTGGGGGCCTGATCCCGTGGATGGATCTCCCAAAAGCCAAGACTCACTCCTCCCCGTGGCATTTTCGAGCCACCTCCGCTACTCCACAGGCAAGACCGGGCGGAAGAAGGAATCGACAATCACCCTGATCCACGCGGAGCCAAACCCTAAAGAACCTGTCCTCCGTCCCATTTCCCCGAGAATGGATCATGGGATCTTCACTGGATTCGTGGCAACAGACCATTCGATCAAGAACACCATGTGGCCGATCCATACGAGAGGCGCCGAAGTGACGGCAAATCTGGTGAAAAACATCTCGATCGGGAAGCCTATCTCCCCCAACGCGTTTCTTTTTCCAATCATCGCCATGATCGAACCGACAAGGCGCTGTAACCTTACCTGTCCCATGTGCCCCGTGGGAAGCAACCAGACCTATCAGGCCAAAGACATGCCTTTAGACCTGTTCCAAAAGATCTTGGGGGAACTCAAATCGTTCCTTATCCATCTCACCCTCCACAACTACGGAGAATCATTCCTCCATCGGAATATCTATGAAATGATTGCGTTTGCTAAGGAAAAGGGGATTCCGGACGTCAACATCTCGAGCAATGGCCACGTCCTCGACCCCTCCCGTCTGGTCGCCTCAGGCCTTGATGAGATCATGATCTCTCTGGACGGAATCACTCAAGAGACCTACGCCACCTATCGCCGGGGTGGAAGGCTGAAGAGAGTCGTTGACAACATTCGAGCCCTGGACGCGGAGAAGCGAAGACAGAAAACCAACAAGCCTGTCATGGAGCTCCAATTCATTATTATGAAGCACAATGAGGCAGAGATGGACGGTTTTCGAAAACTGGCCGCACAACTCGGGGCTGACAGGATTCGGTTCAAGACTTTCAACTTACAAATGTCTGGCTCAGGGCGGTGTGATACAGGGGTTGAGTTCCTTCCCACCGATACAGAATACAGCCGCTATGAAGACGCGCAAGGGCAGATCCTCAAGAGACACTTGGAGGAAAATCGATGCAGATGGCCGTGGGAGCGGGTCGTTATCAATACCGACGGTCACGTCGTTCCATGTTGCAACGATTTCGACAGCCAGTACTCAATGGGGAACGTTTTTAAAGAGCCCTTCCGCGATATATGGTTTGGATCTGAATACAATCAATTCCGGAGAAGCATTCTGAAAAGATGGCCCAGGATCCCTCTTTGCACGAATTGTCCTGTCCCGAATCTCACTGATCTCAGTTTTGAGCGCGTGGAAAGGACTCAGAGCTGAATCACCGCAACGATTTGACTCGCCATTTTCTTGGTATTATTCGGCCAGAGCAACTCTAAAGCCTGGAAAAGAGAGCTGTGAGCACGAATCAAGATTTTTTCGGTAACAGTCCTTAGCAACGAAGTCCCGTCCGCCATTGATTGTCCGTGGGCCGTCGCTGAAGAGGTCAGCACTTTAGATCCAGAAAGATGAATCGAAAGGGCTTTGCCCATGGAATGCAGATCTGATGATTTGAATCGTCCGTGACAACTGACCACTGACAACCGACAACTGACAGCACAACCGAAGCTCTTGAGTAGCGAAGAGCGACCTTTTCACAGATTTCAGAGAAAGTTCTGGCATCGAATGGAAGATTACGAAATCCTGATCATCAATCTTGAGGGTTATGGCAAAGGCGGATTGGGAACTCTCGCCTATCATCTCCACGAATCACTTCTCGGAGAGCAAATTCCGTCGGCTCTGATTGCCTCCAGCAACCCGAGGCAACTTCCTCATATTTTTGTGTTATCCGAAAACGATTACGGGCCAGTTCCCGAACTGGTCCGCAAACATCCAGCCAGGCACCATATCGTTCTCGGCAGAAATGAACTCGCAACCCTTTCCGCCCATCTAAACGATCTGATTCTCATCCCCGGAGGAACGGCATACCTTCAAGACTGGCAGGAAGCCTATCCCCATAGAACGGCCTTGGATTTCCTCCGGCTAAAGAATCCGCCCAGGGTTCGAGAATCCACCCGGGTTAAACGGGAACGATTGGCCCTCCAGAGGGCAAGTAAGATTCTCTCCCCTCCAGGCCTCAACAGTCGCATTTTGAGGAAGGTCTACCCTGAAGTCGCCCATAAGATCTTCGAAGTCCCCCAGATCTTCCGTCGGGTTCGATCCGAAAGGCCATGGAAGTCAAGAGAAATCGACCTCATCGCGGTGGCTCAATGGAAGGACAGAGGAGTTGATAGGCTCGTCAAGGGATACCGGTTTCTCGCGGGTATTGTCGAAATCTTGAGGAGAAAGGGCCTTCGAATCGTCGTGGTCGGAGAGGTCCCTTTCGCCATAGACGGGGTTTTCCATGCCGGGTGGGTAGAACACGAAGAGGCCCTCAGGCTGATGGAGAACGCCAGAGTATTCGTTAGCCCTTCGCGCAATGAGTGCTACAGCCAGGCAATTGTGGAGGCTCTGCAATTGGGCTGTAATGTCGTGCTCTCGAGGAATGTTGAACCTCACGGTTTCTGCCATCCCGCCCTGGTCGCTCGATACAATGCAAAAAACTTTTCCTCAAAGATCGAAAAGGCCCTCATCAGGAAATTTCCGATCAGGCGCCTCCCTTCACCCGAGGACTCGCTCGACCTCCTCATGTCGGCTCTTCGAGCCTAGAGACATCGCTTTCGATCGTCCCTCGAAATAACCATCCAGATCTTGAAGAATCTTCTTGGCAATCGCGTACTTGTCAAAGGAACAGTTGAGCGATACGGGGTCTCGGTGAAGCATATGGTCCAGCGTCTCTCGAAAACGCTCAAGGGTCAGGTTTTCTTCGTAGAGAACAGAGATGTTGGCATTCTGGACTTTGTCCAGCCTGGTTTCCTGTTCTTGATGCCCGTGTTCTTCTGGAATCAGGATCGCCTTTGAATCGGTCAGAAGGATCTCACTCAGGGTATTGTAACCTGCCCTGCCGATGACCAGGCTGGAAACATTGATGATGTCTACGAGATTCGGGAGAAAATCGAAGAAAGACACATGACCGTTGGAGAATCGTTGGACCATCTGCTCTTTCAACCCCGGATCCAGGTATGGGTCGATGACGAAAACAAGTCGATAGGTGTTTTGCAGGTTCAGATCATAGAATGCCCTGAACAGGATTTCGGCGATCCTCAACGCTGACTTCCTTCTGCCAAGGGAAACAAGGATGATTTCATGGCCCGATCCATTGACCATATGGTGGACATCCTCTTTGGGGGCGAGCTCTCCTCGGGTCTTCACGGTGATCTTTCCCATGTACTGAATCTTCTTCTTCAGGGATCGTCGGTTCCCAAAGTAGGCCTTATTCACATCAATGACCTCTCGGTCCTCCATCACGTATATAAAATTATAGAGATCCCCCACGTAGATCGATTCTGATCGCTGTCTGCGATCGTTGAAGGGCGCCTCAATGAGACTCGGATTTCTCAGAATTCCACGGCTGATATGAACAAGGGCAAATGTATCCTCTTGGGGAATTTGTCGCCATTTCTTCAAGAGCAGGGGGATAATCTCCCCTCTCTGGCCGAGCATATTGTGTTCCACGATGAGCACGTCCGGACGGAACGTACTAAAAGTGTCCTCAATAATCTTCTGTCGTAAATCACTAATCTCTTCGACGGAACAATGATCAAGATACCGCGGACCGAGGTAATAGGTATCTTCATCGATATGAAATTTAACCGATGGAAGCTTGACGATTTCGATCCCGTTTCTCAGGAAAAGCTCCGGAACACTTGTTCCGGAAACGACCAAAAAATCGATGTCTGGGCGATGTTTCTTCATGCCGGTAATCACGGCCACAGCCCGGAAAGCATGACCCAGTCCGATCGAATTATGGGTGTAGTACATAATTCTCTCAAAATTAACCATATGACACCTCAAAACTCCCTGCCCCTCGGGGGAAGCAGAATGTACCGCCTATCATAGCATTCTGTCAACTGATGTCAACAATAATCCGGACCTCAGCCAGACTCAATGAGTTTGTAGACGACTCGCCACTGTTGTCTTTCCTTCTCCTCTGAGAACTCCGCGACGTCCTGACATGCTCTTTTCCCCATCTCTTCGGCCTTGTCCGGATGATCGAGAAGATAGAGGACCGCCTCGCTGATCTGGGCTGAATCCCCTGTGTCCACCAGCAGACCGTTCTCGCCATGGCGAATGATCTCCGGTATTGCCCCGGTTTTCGTCGCCACGATGGGTTTTGCTGCTGCCATCGCTTCAAGAAGTGTGTTGGGGCAACCCTCCGACAGAGAGGGGAGAACAAAGACATCCATTCGGCTCAAATAGGATGGGATGGACTCATGCGCAACGGGGCCGGTGAGATGGATATCTTTGGAACCGAATCGGGAGAGATAGCGGCTCTGGACCTCCCGCTCGGCCTCGCGGAAATCTCCCACCAGAAGGAGGGAACTCTTCCGGTTCTTCCTGATCTCGTGAAAGGCTTTCAAGAGATAGGGCAATCCCTTGGAATGCTTAAAAAGCCCGACCGCCCCAACCACCTTTCCCTCCAGGCGTGGCAACTCAACGGATGTCGAGATTTCGTCCCCCGGCGTAACCGAGTTGAATATCACCCGTGACTTACTCATGACCGGTGTTAAGGTTTCCGCCTTTACAAGGAGTTCGTGAGCCACTGCAGTCACAAAGTCCGCCTGTTTCACCGCCGTTTGAAGAACAACGACCTTCTCCGGGCTGAAGATGTGCTGATTGATGTCGTTCCCGCGAATACTCACGATGAGTCTCTTCTGATAGACCCGTGCAAGCAGGGCAGCGACATAGCCAATGGGATAGATAAAAAAGGCATGAAACAGATCGAAACGGTACTTCAGGTGAGCCTTCTCCAGACTGTGGTACATCAAACGAATAGATGGAGACTCTGCAGAATCCCACAGGGTCATCCGAGCTGGAGGGGGCTCACGGCCGATTCGGATTCGATGGACGACGACCCCGTCTTCGACCCTCGATTCAACAATTTCATCCAGGAGCCCTGGAGGATCCTGTTCTTCATAGAGATTAACAACATGGACTTCCCAACCCATTTCAGAGACGAACTTTGCGACCTTTCGGACCGCCTGGGCCAGCCCCCCCCAGAACATGGGCGGGTACTCCTGTGTTGTCATACAGACCCGCGGGCGATCCTTTCTCATGCTCATTTCCTCCGGAGCTCGAGAAGGCTCTCTCGATGAAGGACAAAGGGCATCTCGGCCCTGAATGGCTCGGCTCTCTCAACGCCTGAACTCTGACCGAAATATCGAGAAACCGCTTCCACCTGTGGCAAGACGAACGACTCCTGGGACTGATGGCACCGAAGGGCTTCCAGTTTTTTCGGATAGACCGCCGTGATGTCAAGGACAAAGTGTGGCGTGAAACCATATCCCAAACTGAAGGGGTGAAAGTACAAGATATTCCGACATTTCCATGGAGGGACATCGAGGGGGACTCTCGCTCCTGACAAGAAAAAGGCCTTTCGAACCAGGTGATAAGCGCCCTGGTGATCCGGATGACCGTCCAAATCCCAGTGGGTCACCAGGTAGTCGGGTCGAATTTCTCGGATCAAGGAAACCAGACGAAGACAGTCAGTCTCGTTCTCGGTAATCTGCCGCCCAGGAATGTCAAAGAAGTGAACTTGAGCTGTAAGAACCTGTGCCGCCGCCTCGGCTTCCTGCCTTCGCACCTCTCCGTCTGTATACTTGGAGGTTTCCCCATTCGAGAGATGGACAATATGCTTCGATACCCCCTCCATGGCCAGGAGGCCACCGCAACCAATTTCGGCATCATCTGGATGAGCACCAATCGCAAGTATCTTCATGACTCGACAGAATTTCCCTTTCCTATACGTTTACTCTCTTTGCACGAGTTTTCCGAGTCCTCTCAAATGGGCAAAAGCAGAAGGACCAGGGATTTCAGAACGTATCTCTTCTATATCCTTTCGCCTTTCACCTCGATCCTTCATCCGTGATCTTTCCCCCCATTCTTTTTGAGTTTCCTCGTAAGATAGAGGCCCGTCGGTGAATCATTTCCGAAAAAAGACTCACCTGAGACCCAACCCAGTGCAAAAGGGCTCTGGTCTCCGGGCTTTCCACGAGTTTATCCCGGGTTTTCTTCCCACGATTTTCTTCGAAGAATCCCCGCTGGGTCAAGGTGCATTCACCAAAAATTGATTCTCCATAGGGTACATCCCCACCGAGTTCGTCGATTCGATAGGAGGCCACAACGTCATCCTCACCGATGAAGTCAATGCGGTTGAGGCTTGCCATTTTTCCGGTCCGTGCCAGGGGTCTGTCTGAGAGAAACAGTCGCAGCATCCCAGGAGATTCTGAATTCTTGGAGAGCCGAACAACCGCTCCCTTCGTCTCATCTACCGGTTGGATAACAGATGGGATTCTGCGCACCCAGGGCTTTTCAAAACCAGGTTTCCTGGGTATGGATTGGGGCTTAAGCCGCTCGACAGCCACGGCCCCGTTGTGGATCACACACACACGCTGGGACCGCAGCGGGCGTTGCGCCTGAGGGTGATGCTTCAATCGATCACAGAGATCCGCCAGATCGACCCTTTTCCCGATGTCCTTTGGTCCGAGGCCGCGAAAAACCGAGAAACCTCGAGTCCCTGAGATGACTTCACGCTTCACACCCGCAATCTCGGCTAAAGACTCAATCCCCGCAAAACGAAGCGTCTCCTCCGGATTCATGGGCCGATTCCGGAAGCCCTGAGCATAACCGTATGCGTGATTCGGATCGAAACCGAAGATGTTGACAAGCCCGTGACGGTAGCTGATCAGATAGGAGGATCCAAACATCTGGCGCATATAGAATTTGCCGCCAATTCCATACCCACCATAGGTTTGTGACCGTAGACCGGGCCGCGAGAGCCTCCCCCAGGGCTTAAAACCGCTCTCGATGTCCTCCAGGGTCATCCCGACAAAGTCGATGCACTCAAAAACCGGCGGCATCGAATCGTGGCCGTCAGTGAGACGAAGGAAAATGGTATCCACCCCCGGGCCCAGGCCGGCGGCCTGCGTTGCGTCCACGGCATTCTTCAGCCATTCCGCCAGTCCCTGCTCGTGGGTGGCAAATTCTCTCCCGATGAGATCCAGAAAACCGTCATCGATCACATTCTTTTCGGGAAGGATCTCTATGCTGACCATCTTTGGGAATCCAAGAAGTCGCAAACGATTAGCCCTTGACCGCTCCAAGCAGAATGCCTTCTGTGAAATACCTCTGCCCGGCAATATAGACGATCAAGATGGGAACGAGGGCAATGACGGTAGCAGCCATGAGAAGGGTCATGTCCACGCTGTACTGGTCCTGAAAAAGCTTCAGCGCCACGGAGAGGGGCATCATCTTTGGATTGTCAACAATTACCAAAGGCCAGACAAACATCCGCCAGGACCCCATGAAAGTGAAGATCACCAGGGTGACAATGGCGGGTTTTGAGAGGGGAAGTATGATCCGCCACCAAATCCCCAGGGAGCTACACCCATCGATCCGAGCCGCATCCTCCAGATCACGTGGGATGGACATAAAGAATTGCCTCAACATAAATGTCCCATACGCCGTAAAGAGTCCGGGAGCAATCAGGGAAAAATACGAGTCTACCCCCATTGGGGTCCCGATAAACCAGTCCCCAATGTAAAAAGATGTCGTAAAGTAGCTTGTATGAAACAAACCATTGAGAACTTCGGGGACTTTCCTGAAAAGGATAAAGAGGGGGATGAGGGTGACCGTTTCCGGAATCATCATTGTCCCTAGATAGGCCAGAAAGAGTTTATCCCTTCCCGGAAACTCTAGCCGCGCAAAGGCAAAAGCCGCCAGACTGCTCGTTAGAACCTTTCCAAAAGTAATGGTGAAAGCAATGATCAGTGTATTGAGATAAGCCCTTCCGAGATTCCCAGCCTCCCATGCCTCCGGGTAATTCCGAGTCCTGAGATAGTAACGCTCCCGACTATCGACGTCTTTCGATGGAACGGTTCTCAGCCTTCCAACCGTCCCGTCCGGCTCAATCTCTCTGATCCTGGCCAATTGACCGTCATCGCTCAATTTTTTGACCCGCTCAGGGCCCTCGGTTGTTTTCAGATATGAGAAGACTCGCCGGGGAAGGATATGGAGCTCTCGGGTCATGACATCGTCTCTTTCCTTAAAAGAGGTCGAAATCATCCATACAAAGGGCCCGACCATGGTCAAGCCAATCAGACATAAAACGACGTACGAGATCACGGTTCGAAAAGCGTCCCTTCGTCTCTTGCGTCTTCTGGAGAGTTCAAGTTCGCTCAGCACTGAACGTTTACCCATCTCCCTTTTCTCAAACAACCTCTAGTAGTGAACGCGTCGACCTCCGTAGCGCCAGTTAATGAGGGTAACGCAAAAAACCAGCAGAAAGAGAAACCATGAAACCGCCGCAGCGTAGCCCATCCGCTGCTCTTCGAAGGCTTGAGTAAAAATATGGTAGCTGATGGTCGTCGTTGCACCCGGAGGCGGACCGCCCCCAGTCATCACAATGACCTGATCAAACCCGCCCTGAAAGCCCTCGATAACGCTCATGATGAAGATGAAGAAGCTCGTGGGTGCGAGCATGGGAATCGTGATATAACGAAACTTTCCCCAGGCTCCGACGCCGTCTATGTCAGCAACCTCATAGAGACTGGGATCAATCCCCTGGAGTCCCGCCAGATAGAGAATCATGCTCTTCCCGCCGGCTCCGGCCCAAAGCCCCATGATGATGAGGGCAGGCTTCGCCCAGAATCGATCACTCAGCCAGGCCGGGCCTTTGAGGCGCGTCAGGAAGTGGATCAGCTGATTGAAGAGTCCAAAATCAGGGTTGTAGATCCAGACCCAGAGGACATAGAGCGCCACCCCGACCGAGATATGGGGGAGGAAATAGATGGTCCTGAAGGCCACGATTCCCTTGAGTTTCTGATTCACCAGCATCGCCATCCCGAGGGAGAGCATCATGCCGAAGGGAATCCCGAGCATCAAGAAAACCGTGTTGTAGAAGTAATACCAGAACTCTCGACTCGTCAGCAGCCGGATAAAATTGGAAAACCCGATAAAACGGGCATCCTGCATCAAGTCCCATGAATAAAACGCGAGGATAAATGAGGCAACGACCGGAAGAAAGGTGAAAGCGGCAAATCCCAGAAAATTGGGCATCAGGAAAGCATAGCCCTCCAGGGTCTGTCGCAAACCTCTTCGGCGAGTGAGGTTTTGATTCTTCTGCACCGGCCCCCGCATCCCCTAGGAAGTCGTCTCCTCCCTTTCTCTTTTGACTTCTTCGATCAGTGCATTCACATCCTTCTCGATCTGGGCCACGCACTCATCCACTGTGAATTTCCCTTCGCTGAGGTACTGGAAATTCTTCCTGAAGACCTTGTCCAACCTTTTGTACCTAGGGAATCGGGGAACAAACACCTTGTCGGGTGTCCGAATCAGGTCCAGAAAGTAGACGTTATGCTCCGGTGGGCTGGTATCCAGGAAGGCAGGGCTTTCAGCCACGGATTTACGGGCTGGAACGAATCGACCGGTTTTGGCCATATTCTCGGAGGCTTCCTTCCCCGCAAAGAACTTCAGAAATCGCCAAGACTCGTCAGGGAGTTCTGTCTTACTCGAAATGACCCACGGATTGAATCCACCCACAATCAGGGCCCTCGGCTCTTTTCCCGGCCATTTGGGGACAGGGCCCACATCCCAGTCAAAGGCAAGGCTCTGCCTCAATCCGGTCACATCCCCCCGCATGA
>CAYFYO010000071.1:0-19418 GCA_964347335.1 uncultured Thermodesulfobacteriota bacterium | reverse complement strand
CGAGATACAATTCGACCCAGATATTCGGATGAGGGGTGAGACCGCTAATTCCCTCAGTTCCGCCTAGAATTTTTGTCGCCTCAATGATCCGTTCGAACATCAGTGGTAGAACCAGCGTCACCATCGCGAAGTAGATCCCTCGCAATCGCAAAACCGGAACCAGCAGGATGGTGCAAATAAGTCCGCCTCCGATGGTCGCAATGGGTATGGTTAAGGCAGGGGACAATTCGAAGGAATGATTCAACGAGCCCGCAATATAGGCACCGACACCGAAAAACAAGGCCTGGCCAAGGGAAACCATCCCGCTGGAGACCAAAAGGTCCCAACTCATGGCGAGCAACGCCCAGATTGCC
The DNA here is from genome assembly GCA_964347335.1 of uncultured Thermodesulfobacteriota bacterium. Lineage (GTDB taxonomy): Bacteria > Desulfobacterota > BSN033 > WVXP01 > WVXP01 > WVXP01. The sequence goes on along the minus strand of CAYFYO010000071.1, from coordinate 19,065 downwards.
GTAGAGATTAAGACTTTTTGCCAATAGGTGCTTAAGATCAGAGAAAGGACGAAGAGTCCCAAAACTGGGATGGCCCTGGGGGCGAATAAATAGGCAACCTCTCGAAGCGAAAGGAGGGCGTATACGTCTTCTGTCCTCGCTTTGATTCCTCGATCAACCCGCTCTCGCCGATATTTCATCCAATCCCTTTATGAAGCCTTTGAAAGTGTGTGTGATGGACGCGAATCGTAGGCTAAATCCTCTCCTCGAGTTCCTTTTGTTTGCCGAAAAGTCCTGAAGGCTTTACAGCCAGAATAAGAAGGATAGCGGTGAGGCTCACGATGATTGTCCAATGAGTCTCCAGATAGTTTGCCGTAAACACCTGTGCATACCCGAGGAGGAAGCTAGCAAGGATAACCCCTCCCGTGCTTCCAAGTCCGCCAACGATACAGACGGCCAGGGCATTCAGGAGAACATTGTATCCTTCATCCACTGCGATAATTCCCAGAGGAAGAATGCCAACGGCAGCGACCGCCGCCAATCCGGCTCCGAAGGCAACGCTCAAGGTTGCCATCCAGTCTGAATCGATTCCAAGGGCGAGCGCCGTGCGCTCTTCCTGGGCGATACCCCGAAAGGCCAATCCGATTTTGGTGTGATGGGTGAAAATCCAGAGGAATAGTGCCAAACCAATCCCAATCCCAACAATTAAAAGCCGCTGAAAATCGACAAAGACAGTTCCGATCGCCACACCGCCATCGACAAACGTCGGAAGGGTATATTCATAACCAATAAAGCCAAGATATCGAAACATTTCCAGGATCGCCAGTCCGATCCCAAAAGTGGCGATGACCTCGGAGACGACGAGCCCCCTGATTCGGAGGAGGATGAGACGGTAAAGGAGTGCGCCGATCAGTGCAGTCAAAAGGATGGACATCGGGATGGCAATAAAATAGGACAAGCCCATTTTGTTCATAAAGATCCAGGTTCCATAACCGGCCAGAACATACAGGGCACCGTAAGAGAAATTTGCCACCCCGCTGATGCCAAAGGTCAGATTGAAGCCCAAAGCCACGAGGGCCAGGATGACGCTGTTGATGAATCCGTAGATGAGAGTTCCGAGCAGCATCCCTAATGAAACCTCTCAGGTGACATCGGAAGATCCGCGGGGAACTTCGGTGGAAGACTCGATCGAAGGATTTGTCTTCTGCGTATAGCCAAACGAACATGATTGGGGCTGTACCAAATGGTACAGCCCCCGAAGTGCAAGCTTACCTACGACTCCCCTGGGTTTCGTCGTTCATTGAGACTTTACTTCATCCAAGCAGGAAGCGAGACCTTTTTCTCAGCGAGGGAATCCGGGAAGACGATGACCCTCTTCCCCCTTCTCCATTGAACAACAGCCCCGATTGCTGCCTCATTGGCGTCCGTTCCGAAAGTCACCTGATGTCCTTCATCAAAACGGATTCTCCCGATAGCTCCCATGCGATCGGTTTTCTCGAGGGAAGCCACAAGTGCATCGGCATCCAGGCTGCCCGCCCGCTCAATCGCCTCAGCCAGCACGTAGACTGCGTCATAAGAGGGTGCCGGACCATGGCCGGACTGGATCTCTCTACCCCATCTCTTTTTGTAGCTTCTCCAGAACTCCCGAGACTCAGGGACCTGCTTTGTGGGGATGTTGCCGACCTCGAAAATTGCGTTTATAGCGCCGTCGATCTTCTTATAGAATCGGGTCCAAGCCTCAGGCCCCGCCAGCGGTGATACAAACCCGGCCAAGATCGCTGGAACCTGCATCTGGCCCCATTGCCTGACCAGGATACCGCTTTGCGGCATGTCAAAGATCGGGAGAATTACCTGGGCACCCCCCTGACGCACCTTCATCAGACCGGATGAGTAATCTCCCGAACCTGTTGGGTAAGCCTCCTGGCCGATGACCGTCCAACCTGCCTTATCAAAATAGATCTTCTTCATCAATCCAGCGGTCGCACGAGCCCAGGCCACATCTTGATGCATGACGAAGACCTTGTCGAATTCAAACTCCTTTTTCAGCAGGGCCATGGTGCCGGCCAGGTATTGAATGAGATGTTTTGCGTTGAGACAGACCCTGAAAACGTACTTGAATTTCTCTCGGTCCTCGATGATTTTTTTCTCTGAGGCGGGCGACATGGCAATTGTGCCCAGCATGGGGACCTTGTGTTTGGCAATGATATCCATTCCCGCCAACAATGCCTCCGACCGAAATGGCCCCACCACAATCGCATGGGGTTTCTTCTCGAGAATGATCTTCTCCAAGCCGAGCAGTGCCTCTGGGACAGGAACTCCCGGAGCGGCATCTCGAAGATCGATTTTCTCGATTTTGAAGGGTCGTTTGACGCCACCGACCGAAACCCCGCCCTTGGCATTGATTTCCTCAATCGCCAGGGTCATGGCGTTCACGCTTTCAAACCCTTCCAAGAACCCAAGGGATGTCGGAACTCCAATGACGATCGGCTCGGCAGCACTGGCTGGGTGGAACTGACCGGCAGGCAGAAGAAGAGAAATGACCATGACAAATAATGCAAAGAATGACAAACGGTTGAATCTCATAGCGCTCCTCCTTTTCCTAGGTTTTTGAAGAGGGAACGTTCTCTCTCCCCATGGTCTCGGAGTTCCCCCTTCGTGGGCGACCGCCTCCTTTTTGGCAGTATGAGACGAATCGACCCAATTCCGATCATATAATGGAAAATCGGAAATCTGCTATCACAGGTTCTCTATCCTTGTCAAATGAAAAACAGACCGGGCTTTAGTTCCCCCTCTCAGAACCGCTTCAAACGAGACCTGTCCCCATTGGGATCTCCAGTGCCGGTTCAATACCTCCCGAGTAAACTCCGTGCAATGATTATCTTCTCGACCTCTTTGGTTCCCTCATAAATTTCGACGATTTTGGAATCTCGATAAAAGCGTTCGATATCATAGTCACCGATGAAACCATATCCCCCATGGAGTTGAAGGGCCTCATCTGCCACTCGGACAGCCGTCTCGCCGGTGAACCATTTGGCCATGGAGATGAGATGGGGCTCCACCTTTCCCTGATCGACGAGCCAGGCAGCCTTCTGGTAGAGGTTCCGTCCAGCCTCGATTCGGGTGGCCATCTCCGCGATCTTGAACTGGGTGGCCTGAAAGGAGGCAAGCGGTTTCCCAAACTGTTGTCGTTCTCGGACATGCTTAATCGCCTGCTCCATGGCACCTTGGGCCAGACCGACAGCCTGAGCACAGATATGGAGGCGCGTGTGATCAAAGAAGACCATGAATTGCTGGAAGCCTTTTCCAGGTGCTCCAATAAGGTTTTCCCTGGGTACCCTTACATCGTTAAAGGATATTTCGGCGGTGTCCGAAGCCCGGATGCCAAGCTTGTTCTTGAGCTTATTCGCCTCAAAGCCCTCTCGATCGGTCTCAACCCTGATGACGCTAAACCGATTGTGCCGGGAGCTAGCGCCTGGGTCAGTCAGGCAGAGAACTTGGAGGAAGTCGGCAATCGTACCGTTTGTAATGAACATCTTGTTACCATTAATGACATACTCATCGCCGTCGAGCGTTGCCGTCGTACTAATCGAAGAGACGTCACTCCCAGCATCCGGCTCGGTTATGGCAGCCCCCGTAATCGCCCTTCCTTGGACAAGGGGAGGAAGCCACTTTCTTTTCTGATCTTCCGTGCCGAAGAGTTGGATCATTTCCGAGCCAAATGTGGCTGACAGAATCGATGCAGCGAGTCCAGGATCGACTCGCCAAAACTCCTCGTTGATTAGGCAGTGCTCGAGGAAGCCCAATCCAGGTCCCCCATAGGGTTCCTTGATGAAGACACCAACGAAGCCGAGTTCACAGGCTTTCTTCCAGAGAGGCTTCGGAAACTCCTCCCTGCGATCGCACTCCTGAGCCAAATCCGGAAATTCCCCTTCGGCGAATTCCCTGGCTGCCTTGAGGATGTCTTTTTGTTCACCGCTTAACTCGAAGTCCATGAATCTCCTTTTCCGGTTCCTCTCTTCAAAGGAGATCACTCAATCGTGATGAGGAGATTAAATGACCTCGCCAAAGCCCAAGGCGCCGGAATAGCGCTGAATTGCAACTCAGGTGGGACAGGTGGACCCATTATAGGTGGCCAGGAAGGGCATGTCAAGGAGATTGGGGTTAGCGGAGTTTCCCTAGGATTCTTCTGGCGATGATGATCTTCTCGATCTCTTTGGTACCCTCATATATCTCAAGCACCTTTGCCGCTCGGTAGAATCTCTCGATATCGTGATCGTTAAAATACCCATATCCCCCGTGAAGCTGCAGAGCTTCGTCAACGACCTTTACAGCGACGTTACAGGCGAACCACTTTGCCATAGCAACCAATTTTGTATCCAGCAGGCCGTGATCGATGCTCCAGCAAGTTTTGTGAACCATCGTCCGGGCTGCCTCGATCATCGTGGCCATCTCTGCAATTTTGGCTTGGGTGATCTGAAAGAGTCCTAGAGGCTGTCCAAACTGCTTCCTTTCTTTAACATGCCGAATTGCCTGCTCCAGGGCGCCCTGTGCGAGACCGACCCCGTGGGCAGCCACATAGGCACGTGATCGGTCGAAGAACTGCATCAGTTGCGGGAAACCTTCGCCCTCCTTGCCCAGGAGATTGTCTCGCGGCACCCTGACTTCGTTAAAAAATACATTGGCCGTGTCTGATGCCCTCAACCCCATTTTCCCCTCGATTCTGTTCGCCTCGTACCCTTGCCTGTTCGTCTCGACAATGATGATGCTATGCCTTTTCGATCGGGAATCGGCTTCTGGATTTGTCAAACAGTAGACCAGAAGGAAGTTGGCGAGGGTTCCGTTTCCGATCATCACTTTACTTCCATTAATGACATAGAAGGGCCCCTCGATTTTGGCGGCGGTGGTCGCCGAGGCTGTATCGCTGCCAGCGTCGGGTTCAGTAATCGCAAAGCCCATGATGGAATCCCCCGTTGTCAGGGGTGAAAGGAAGTTCCTTTTCTGTTCCTCACTTCCGAAGAGGAGGATCTCTTCGGCTCCAAAGGTGACCGAGCAGAGTTCTTGTCCCAACCCTGGATCGACCCTCCAAAACTCCTCCATAATGATGGCATAATCCAGAAACCCCAAGCCGGCTCCGCCATATTCCTCGTCGATGAACACGCCCACAAAGCCGAGTTCACAGGCCTTCTTCAGGAGAGAGAGGGGAAACTCCTCTCTAATATCACATTCCCTGGCGATATCCGTGAACTCGCCTTCTGCAAAATCGCGGGCTGCTTGTTTGATATCTCTTTGTTCATCTGTCAGTTGAAAGTTCATAAATGCTGTTTCCTTGGACCGGTCAGGGAAGAGGGGTTACTGGGCTTACGGATGGCCCACTGCGGGAAATAATGCTTCCAGAACCTCCCTTTTCTTTTGCAATCTCAGGGAAGAGATCCTGGTGCTTTAAAAGGCTCGTCCAGAGGGAAGGATAGGAGATCTCCGGTTTATCCATAGCGATACTGGACCCCAAATTGACCTCGGGGATATACCCAGGTAACAGCGCCATAGATACAGACAATCATACAGGTCCCACATTCCAAGCAGCCAGCAAATTCGACGTGCATCTCTCCGCTCTCTTCCTTCAGTTCATAAAGATGAGCCGGGCATGCATAGATGCAGAATCGCTCTCTGCAGGTCTCGCATACTGTCTGGTCGAGTTTGATATGGCTATCCGTGTCGTTCTTGAAAGCATCGATGGCGAGTTTCTCTTCGATCTTCATGACTGTTCCTCGGTTACGATCTTCTTGTTGCGCTAATTTTATTATATAGGGCCGTTTAATTTCTTTCGTGCCGAAGCTCCTGAGTTCATGGAGCACATATGCTGCCCCCCAGGCTTTCTATATTCCCCTCAGACCCCAGATGTCTTTTATCCCTCGGAGGGTCAGAAAATTCTTCCGGAGTTCCTTAAAGGCAGTGGAAAAGAGCCTCTTTTTCGGGTTTTCGTCTATCCACATGAGCTTTTCGAAAAGGTCGCAGATCGCCTGGGGATAGAGAGAAAAAAGCCTCGGGTTTCTCAAAACTTCGGCGGAATGCCTAAATGTCTCCAGATCTTTCATAATGACGCTCTGATTCAACAGCATCTCATAGTGGGAGAGCGTGGAAGCCGAGAAGTCACTTCCCCCCTTTGCCCGCTTAATTGCCTCTGCAGCCAAGACGCCCGAGATCATGGCGTACTCCATGCCACGAACTGTGATGAGCATATTGAGCCCGAAGCCCGCGGCATCGCCGGCAATGACCATCCCATCAGTGAAAAGTCTCGGTTTAGCATGGATTCCCCCTTCCGGGATGAGGTGGGCTGAGTATTCGACCGTCTCCCCTCCTCCAGTGAGCCGCTGAATCTCTGGGCGGGCCTTGAACTCATCGAGGAGCTGGTATACCTCTTGGCGGGGCTCCTTCTGGTTGAGTGATTCGAGACCGACGACCACGCCCAGGGAGAGGCTGTCTTGATTGGTGTAGAGGAATCCGCCACCCATCATCCCTTTGGTGATGGTTCCCACAAAGAGCTGGGCTGCCCCTTCATTGGGACCCACATTGAAACGATCCTCGATCTTTCCCTTGTCGAGACGGATAATTTCCTTGAAACCAACGGCAAAGTGCTCGGGTTTGAATGGCCTCCTGAGTCCAGCTTTCTCAGCCAGGAAGGAAAGCACGCCGTCAGCGGCGACAACGACCTCTGCTTGAATCTCCTCCTCTCCAGCCCTAACACCGGCGACTCTTCCGTTATCCATGAGGAGGTCGTCCACCCGTTTTTGAGGAATCACAAAGACGCCCCTTTGTCCGACTTTTTCGGAAAACCATCGATCGAATTTTGAACGGAGGACGGTGTAGCTCGGATAAGGAGGCTGACTCCCTCGATCGCTGTAATGGGCAAAGGAAGTCGCGTTCGTCTCCCCCAGCAGGGTAAATGTCTCGCGGACCACATGTCGCTCAAGGGGAGCATCATCCCAAAGATCCGGGAGAATCTTCCTGAGGGGGCTGAGATAGATTCTCCCGCCGGTCACATTCTTACTCCCTGGGAAGTCTCCTCGTTCTAACACGACGACGGTCAAGCCCGAATCCCCTAAGGCGTAGCCACATGAGAGGCCTGCCAGGCCAGCACCCACAATCACGACATCAATCTTTTCCATTGTGACTGCATTCTCCTGCGCAAAGGAAGATTTGCTCCTTTCATCGGTCGGTCGTCGAATTGCTGAAGTTGACGGGGGTCAGGGATCAGTTGCCAGCCACCTTTGCGCTGCAAACCGGTCCCTATCAACCATCCACTGTGTTTTCTGATCCCTGGAAGCCAGTCCTCACACTTCAGCCTTGGCCTTAGCAATCTCTTCCTTGAGTGCGGGAATCACCTGCATCATGTCGCCAACGAGGCCGAAGTCTGCATAGTTAAAGATCAGCGCGTTCGGGTCGGTGTTGACGGCCACCACGGTCTTACAGGTCTGGATGCCGAGGACATGGTGCACGGCTCCTGAAATCCCAAAGGCAAAGTAGAGCTTGGCCGAGATGTTCTTTCCGCTCTTGCCGATCTGATCATTGACATCCCACCATCCGTTGTCTACTACGGACCGCGTGACCCCAACCGTGGCTCCTAAGACGTCCGCTAGTTCTTTCACAATCTCGAAGTTGCCCGGGTCCTTTATGCCCCGTCCGACACCGATGACAAATTCGGCCTCGGTAACATCGACTTTTTCTTGAGCTGCTCTCTCTTCGCCTTCCACCCGCTGGCGGATCTCAACCCCTTTGAGAAGGTCCCCGGTTCTGATTACTTCAGCAGACTTGTTCACCGCTTCTAGAGGGAAGGTGTTGGGTCGAACCGTAGCCATCTCAGGGGAAGAGTTGGGGATCGTAACCTGGGCGAATACCTTTCCCCCATAGATCGGCCGAGTCGCAATGAGCCTACCGTTTTCCCCGATTTCCAAATGCGTGCAATCTGGAGCTAAACCGGTTTCGAGACGCATGGCAACCCGCGGGAAAAGATCTTTCCCCATCGATGTGGATCCAGCCACGAGAACCGCCGGGGTTTGGTCCATGACAAGGTTTGTCAGGGCCGATGTGTAACCATCGGAGGTGTAGACAGCAAGTTTTTCGTCCTCTACGAAATAGACCCGATCCGCATAAAGTCTCACATTCTCGACCGTCGACTCGATCACCTTTCCGAAAAGGACCGCACCAACCGTGCCCTTGGTCTTCTGAACAAACCGGGAAGCTGCACACAGCAGTTCCAGGCTCACCTTTCGGACAACACCGTCGACGTGTTCCACAAATACCCAAACGTCCCTTGCCATTGAAATCTCCTTTCACGTGCGTTAAAGGACCTTTGCCTCATTTTGGAGGAGTTTCACGAGCTCCTTCACATTCTCCGGAAAGTCCCCCTCGACCATCTTCGCACCCGATCGCGCGGGCGGAGGAGCGTATTTCAGAATCTCAATTTTCCTTCCAGCTTCTCCCACCAGGTTCGGATCCACCCCCAATGTCCCAAGATCAACCTTTCTGACTTCAGCCTTCATGGCTTTCATCATCCCCATCACCTGGGGGATCCGTGGGACATTTAAACCCTTCTGTGCGGTTAGGACTGCCGGGAGCGGACAAATCACATGCTCTTTGCCCCCCTCAATCTGCCGGGAAACCCGGGCAGATTTCAGATCTTCAGCAACCTCGAGGCCCAAGACCGAGTTGACATGGGGGAGGCCCAGGAGTTCAGCCACGGCAGGACCGACAATGCCTGCATCGTCATCCATGGCCTGGCGGCCGCAGAGGATCAGATTGTAGGGTTCAGTTTTGAGAAAAGCAGCGACAACTCTGGCGATTCCGAATGGGTCGGACCCTTCCAGACCGGGATCGGTGATCTGAACCGCATCGTCCGCACCCATGGCGATACCCCTTCTGAGTGCATCGATTCTCTTGTTATCAACCGTGACAACAATCACCTTTCCGCCAAACTTTTCCTTGAGTTTCACGGCCTCTTCAATCGCCACCTCGTCAAAGAAGCTCGTAAAGTACTTGTTCTCAATCTCAAGTTTCGATTCCGACTCCACCTTGACAATGGCCTCTGTATCGGGGACGTATTTCACAAGAACGTAGAGGTTCATCACATCTTTCTCCTGCCATCGAAGGATTTATTTCTTGAGATACATCCTTCCAAGATAGTCCTTCAACACCTCGTGGGTTCCCCCGCCATAGAGGGCATACATCGCGTTTTTCCAATATCGCTGTGCGGGGTATTCGGTGCAGAATGCGTTTCCCCCATAGATCCGCATGGCCTCTTCCACAGCCGTAATAGACATCTCGGTTGCATGGAATTTAGCGGCCATGCAGAGCTCAACCAGTTCCCTGAAGCTGACCCCGCTCTTATCAGGGTTCTCAATCATCCACGCACACTTGTACAGCTGGGTTCGAGAAGCCTCGTACCATGCCCAGCATCGGGCGAATTTCTCTCGGACCAGCTGATAAGCGCCAATTGGATTGCCAAAGGCGATTCGGTTGTTCGCATACTCCCTGGAATCCTCCATGGCGCACTTAGCAATCGCCAGCGCGCTTAGCCCTGTCATGACGCGTACCTCGTTCAGTATCTCGCCCGCATATTGAACGCCCCTACCCAGCTCTTCGCCCAGGAAATTCTCTTCCGGTACGAACACATTGTCGAGGACCAATTCGCCGGTGATCGAACAGCAGCCTCCGATCTTATGGAGAATCTGGCCCGTGACGAAACCATCCCGATCCTCTGTTTTTTTCTCAACGAAAAAGAAATTAAGCGCTTTGAGCCCTTTGGAAGGATTGGTCGTGGCCATGATGGTGGCAACGTCGGCGAGAGGTCCCTGGGTCACCCATTGCTTCGTTCCATTGATCCGCCAGCCCCCATCCACTTTTGTTGCGAGGGTCCGCGTTCCTGCCAGGTCCGAACCGGACTGGTCTTCTGTAAAGCAGATCACACATTTCTTATCTCCTTTGATTGCCGGAACCAGGATCCGCTGCTTCACCTCTTCATTGCCAAATCGCTTGATAAAGTAGGTGCCCATCAGAACCTGCATCGTCACAGCCATCGCGAAACCGAGAGAGCCCCTGAAGAGCTCTTCGTAGAAAATCATCTGGTTAACGACTGGCTGATTCATGCCACCGTATTTTTCCTCATGACGAAGGCCCAGCCAGCCGAGTGTGGCAAACTCTCGCCAGATGTCTTCTGGCCACTCCTCGTTTTCATCCAATTCTTGCGCCCGAGGCATGATGAGGCGTTCGATGGTGTCTCGAATCGTCTGCCGAAAGAATTCCTGCTCTTCTGTAAAAGTGAAGTCGAGGGCCATGCTCTTGATCTCCTTCCTGATTGCTCCATATTTGGTTAGAACATGCTTTGACCACCCAAGCACGGAACACATGAAGATATGTTTTTCGTTTACCGGGAAACGGCGGCAGACGAGAGGCGTCCCCGCTCATCATCTTTTCGAAGGGAGAGTGTGTTCTTCCCCGTCCCGCTGAGGCTGGGACGATGGACAAAAACAAACCCTTCTCCGTGTCCTCTGCGGCGGCGTAGTTGCTGCTTGAAATGTTCCAGCATAGTTCGTTGCCACCTCAAAATGCCCATTCCGCTCCTCGAACGACGTTTCTGACCCGTTTTCAGGCTCCTGCCAGGAGGTGGGATTCGATCTCCTAAACTCTCCGTCTTCGGCGGATCAAACAATATGAACTCGCCCCTCCAGGGGCACTCCGATCGCCAAGGCGGATCCCCCAAGAAACTTCGTCATGTTCACTCCACGGCCATTTTTCAGCGACGACTAACTAAGTATCAGAGGATCAGATGATCTGCCGCTCCTTAAAGTCTTTGAGCTGTTCGGCACTGTATCCCAGCGTTTTTCCATAGATTTCCTCATTTTCAGCCCCGAAACGGGGGGGAAAGCCGAGCTCAAAGTTAACAGATTTCAGGTACTCAGTCGTCACTGGAGGGGGCGAGAGGGTCAGGGTTGTCCTTGTGACGGGGTCATTTGACCGGATGAGTATATCTCGAACAAAGGGGTCTTCAGTCACCTCCTCGATCGAGTTCACCTTCGAGACGGGAATCGTCGCTTTGTTGAGGATATCGATCCACTCTGCTGTTGTCTTGGTTTTCATCACGTCTTCGATTTCTTTGTTCAGCCGTTCCACATTGGCAATCCGCCCCGCATTCCTCTGGTAGTCCTCCTTTGCTAGATGACTGAACTCCGGCATGGAGGTGAGAGTCCCCCACTGCTTGTCATTGCCAAGGGCAAGGTAGGCATATCCATCTTGGGTTGCATAGACGGAAACAGGGGCGAAGAACTCATGGGTATTTCCTCGTCTGGAGATCTTCTTTTTGAAACTCCGGGTGAGCGTGATGGGAACGGTGGACCACGAGACGGTACTCTGAAACATAGACACATCGATCCGGCTTCCCTCACCCGTCACCGCCCGTTTGTAGAGGGCCTTCATCAGTTCCCCAAAGGCGTGTTCGCTGGCGCCCATATCCGCTAGAGGAATTCCGACGACCTGCGGGGGACCATCCTTTTCTCCGGTGAGCTCCATCAATCCACCTCTCGCCTGAAGGACAGGATCATAGGCGGCCTCATTACTCGTGGGACCGAAGCCGGTCAGGCCGAGCCAAATGATATCCTTTTTGATCTTCGTGAGGGTTTCATAGTCGATTCCGAGCTTTGAATAGTTCCGGGGGAGCTGGTTGGTGGCAAAGATGTCGACGCTCAGCTCTGTGATCAGCTTTCGAAGGATCTCTTGACCCTCAGCCGTCGAGAGGTCGAGGGTGAGGGCCTTTTTTCCAGAGTTGATGGCCAGAAAGTAAGCGTACATCCGATCTTCATTCAACACATCGTCCCCAACTCGCCTGTTGGGATCGCCATAAACGGGATGCTCCAACCGGATGACGGTGGCCCCCTGGTGAACGAGCCTCCAGGTGAGATAGGGGAGGGTCGTTGCCTGCTCAAGGGAGAGGACTGTCAGTTTCTTGAAGAAGTCGACTTCGTTCATTGAATTACCTCCGCATCCCTATAAAGGCGTCATGGAAGATTTGATCTCACATTTCCTGGTCAGGTGGTCATGAGAAAAATTTCACTTCACAAATAACCTGACCCGAGTTGATTGTCAACCATTTTTGGGGAGAGGTCTATGGGTGCCCAGGTGCTCCCGGAAGCCGCTCGCGGGCAACATTGCGCTCATGCGCCCTGCATGGGCTTCAGGGACTTCGGGCGAGCCTTAGATTTATCAAAACCGTAGAAACGATCACACGATCTCGAAATTGGTGTAATATAAGACTTGCCAGGGCAACCCTGTGAGGAGAAACCACTCTTGGATGTCCTATCCAGATTCTTGGTGAAGCGTATTCTCCGTGAGGCCGAACCGCCATTCGATTTGGAGACACGGGTCAAGTGCGCTGTTTTTCAAGGGACGGTCAGTATCATTTTGAATCTCGGCCTGGCAATCATCAAGCTCATCTTCGGATGGCTGACGAATAGTATCGCGCTTCTGGCCGATGCATTCCACACAGCGTCGGACGTCGTTACCTCGGCCGTGGTCATTCTTGGTTTTAAGATGGCGAGAAAACCTGCGGATGTCAAACATCCTTACGGTCATGGGAGGATCGAGCCAATCGCGACGCTCGTCATCGCTCTCCTTCTGATCTGGGCAGGGATCGAATTTGCTCACGCCTCGTATGATCGTCTGCGCGAACCCCCTCGGATCGGATGGAGCACATTGGCCTTCAGCCTCATGATTCTGTCGACTATTCTCAAAGAATGGATGGCCCGATTCGCCCTGAGCGTCAGCGAGCTGATCGCCTCCGACATGCTCAAAGCAGACGCCTGGCACCACAGAAGTGACGCCGCGGCATCGGCATTTGTGGCAGTCTCCCTGGTTGCCGCGGCTTTTGGCTACAATAGGATCGACTCGATTTTCGGTTTTGGTGTGGCTGGTTTGATTATCTATACAGGATTTGACATGTTACGATCGATGGTCAACGTTCTCTTGGGCGAGGCCCCGCCCCGAGATCTCGTTGACCGCATCGTGGAGGCTGGCCTTTCCGTGAAGGGGGTAGAGGAAGTTCACGACATAAATGTTCACGATTACGGACACCGGAAAATCATCTCCCTCCATATCGTCATCCCCGGCGAGATCGAGACGGCGCGTTCTCACCACCTGGCGAAGTTGGTCGAAAAGGCCGTGAGTGAATCGGCTAATGTCGCCGCGGTCGTTCATGTCGATCCCTCCAGTGATTCTGAGTCGGAATCCGCTCGGAAAACTGTGGAGATGGCTCTCCAGAAGATCGTCCAATCACACCCGGGGATCGAGCATTTTGAAGGTCTCAGGATGTCTCCATCGAAGGAGGGCTCCATCATTGAGTACCGTATCTTCATGAATCCAAAGCTCAGCCTCGAGCGGGCCTACGAAATCGGACGTGAAGTTGCACGGGATCTGAGAAGATCTGTGGGAGATTGTCGAGTTGATTTTCGTATCGAACCGGGACATGGTTCAATACGACCGTGAGGGGGGCAAGGTGATCACATTCCGGGGTTGGAATAAGGTGAATCAGTAACCCTTTTCCTCACCCGAGGCCGATCCATTCCGTCTTTAATGCGCTCTGATATCTCGAAACGTTGACGATCTCTTTGTTCGACTCATGACAGCGGGGGCAGATTCTGTTGAATCTTCCCGTTGCCAGGAACTCCCGGTCGCACTTGAGGCATTTCTTCTTGATGATTTCGAGGAACTCCCTGTTCTTTGCTCTTCGGTGGGCCAAGCAATAGCCGGTCTTATTATTCCGTCTCAAATGTACACCACAAACTGTACATCCCATGATCGTCTCCCTAGCTCTTCGTATTCCTAGAGTGCCAAAGCTCGATGCTCGATGACGGATGCGATGTATTCTGATAGGTACCGCTGGTCCTGCGGCGACATTTCTTCAAATCGGACCCCTACCTTTGTCCGCTCACCCGGCGGTTGTAGGACATGGACGACCTGGCACCTGCATTTGATCACCTGAGGGTAGATGGCGATGGAAAGGCCGAGATCCTCACCCGAGACCAGGGTGTACGGTGTCTCGATCTTGGTTCCCCCCATGCTGAGGTCAATCGTCGAGGCCACCCTGGGTCTCGGATAAATATCGGGGAAATAAAGCACTGGATGAGAAACCTCCACCCTCGGGTGTCTTCTTCTTTCAATCATAGAGCGAGCCTTTGCTTCCCTTCGTCTCAATGATCAATTACCGTCTTAAATGCTCTATCAATCGCCCTCCCTGTTTCCTTTCTGGAAGTGTGAAGCGCTTCAGCGCCGCATTCATGGAGCTCAGGTAATCGTTTAACAAAACTCGATCTGGCACCGAAACTTCTAGAAACTGAATGCCCGAGACATTTCCTTTATCGGGGAGGAATCGATAGTAAACGATTCTTCCTTTTGTAAAGATGGAACTCTTGCCAAGTACGAGTTTGAAAGTTAGGAATTCATCGCTCGGGATGTCGTGGTGGGCTTTAATCTTCATTCCCCCCACTCCGAGATCGAGAGTGAGCGTCAAGAAACTCCTGCCCCGATAATCATACGAGGCAATCTTCTGGACGGGATATCTCGGATAGTTCCTCGTCAGTGGTAAAAAAGGCATCATTTCATCGACGTGTAAAGATGCTGGTCTGTGCAAAGCAGGGAAGAAATTGATGGCTCATCAGTCTGCAGCAGGAACTTCCACCTTTTCCGATGATTCAGGGGGTGAGCAATAAGGGTGCCAGGAAGGTTTTGAGCAGGGTTTATCGAATTACCTTTTTAATATCGAGAGGTTCGGACTTAAGCGCAGTGGTTCGGACTGATAAGTGATCCATCGGGTGGGTCCAAGGGCTTTCAATAAGGAAATCGCGATTACAAAGTTGTGATCAGGATGACTCAGCAGGTGCCTTAGCCTTCTCTTCTTTCGCCGGACTTGATTTTTGAGTTTGTTTTTCGCTCGCTTCAGTTTCTTTCCTGGTTTTAGAGGGGTAGTCATTAACGTAGAACCCAGACCCCTTGAGGATGAAATTCGATGCCGAGAGGATTTTCTTCACCTCGCCCCGGCATTTTGGACAGCCATCTCGATACGCTTCATCGATTCGGTGGAAGATTTCGAATATCTCATTACACTGTGAACATTGATACTCGTAAACTGGCATTTTGTCGCTCCACAATAGGTCCCTGCCTGGATGGCTTATGGGTGAGCACCTTGAGCTAACTCAGTTCTGAGCTTCTTCAGCGCCTCAGCTTCAATTTGTCGGATCCTCTCTCGGGAGAGGCTCAGGGAGTTTCCGATCTCTTGGAGTGTCAACGGGTCGTGGGTCATGATTCTTCTCTCGATGACATACTTCTCTTTCGGATTCAAGCAGGCAAGGGCACGGTAGACTTCTCGCTTTCGGGACTGCTTCTCCTCCATCTCGGCGATGAGTTCCTCTTGATTGGGCCGCTCATCAGCCAGCAGATCGAGATGGGTCATGTGGTGATCCTCAGCCAGAGTGCAATCCAACGAAAAGTCTCTCAGACTCATTCGCTGCTCCATCTCAGCGATCTCGTGGTCCTTCACATCGAGGGCTTTTGCAAGGGCCTGGATATCATCGTCGCCACATTTCCTGGATCGCATGATCCTCTTCGTTTTCCCAAGGGTGTAAAATAGCTTTTTCTGTGCCTGAGTCGTCCCAATTTTAACGAGGCTCCAGGTTTTGATGATGAAGTTCTTCATATAGGCTCGAATCCACCAGATAGCGTATGAGATGAGCCGATACCCTCGATAGGGGTTAAACTTCTTCACCGCCATCATCAGGCCGATATTTCCTTCCTGAATGAGATCCAAGAGCTTTACCCCATAGGATTTGTACTCGAGGGCGACCTTCACGACAAAGCGAAGATTAGACGTGATGAGCCTGTGGGCGGCCTCAACGTCGTTTTCTTCTTTGTAACGGACTGCAAGGTCAAATTCCTGTTCGGGTCTCAGTAGAGGAAACTTGTTAATTTGATTCAGGTAGAGTTCAAGCGAGTTCGTAAGGACAGGTAGATTTTGCATGACCTTCTGATCTCCTGTGTGAATAAGGAATGACGCTTTAAGCCAAAAACTTAGCACTCACAATACGTGAGTGCTAATAAATCTATAACAACATCTTTCTCTATTTTCAACCCTATTTTTTCCGAAGTTTGTGGACCTTTTTGGGGCCGCCGGTTTAAGCTAGTGGCCAAATCCTTTCGGACGTCTTCTCAGGCCCTTTGATAGGGGATGATCTGCCGTCGCCGCCGTCAGATAACCTCTTCTTCTCGCATTGATTGAATCTCACCCGCGGAATAGCCGAGTTCATTGAGCACTTCTTCAGTGTGCTGGCCCATGAGGGGAGGGGGGAATCTGAGTTGTGCCGGAGTCCGGCTGAGTTTGGACGGGAAGCCCAGGGTTTTCATTCTTCCGACAGTCGGATGGTCCATTTCCAGGAGCATCTTCTGGTGAAGGACTTGAGGGTCTTGAAAGACCTCGTCGATGTGGAGAATGGGGCCGTTGGCCACTCCGGCCTCGTCAAGCATCTCTTCCCATTCCTTGCTGGTCTTCTCTGCCAGCTTCTCCTCCAGGAGCTGTGTCAGTTCGGAGCGGTTTGCGACCCGATCGGCGACCGTGAGAAAGCGCGGGTCCCTGATGAGATGTTCCAAACCTAAAGCCTTTGTGAGACGCTCCCACATCGCCTGATTGCCTGGCGCGATATTCATGTAGCCATCTTGGGTCTGGAAGGTTCCGTAAGGCGACATCATGGCATGATCGTTTCCTTGAGGTTCAGGCCGCTCATTGGTCCCGAAGTATTTGGCTGCCTGAAAGCCGAGAATTGCCACCAACCCCTCCAACAAAGAAGACTGCACCCGCTGGCCTTCGCCGGATCTGTTCCTTTCGATGAGCGCCATGAGAATCCCAAGGGCAGCGAAAACCCCACCGAGTGAATCGCCGATTGCCACACCGACCCGTACTGGGCCGGTCTGCTTCCACCCGGTGACACTTGCGAGGCCAGACATTCCTTGGGCGATCGGGTCAAAGCCTGCCCTGTTTTCGTATGGACCAGTCTGTCCGAAGCCTGAGACACTGGCGTAAATCAATCCCGGATTACCTTCCTTAAGATCGTCATAGTCGATCTTAAGCTTTCGCTTGACATTCGGCCTGAAACTCTCAATGACGATGTCGGCCTTCGAGGCGAGCTTCCTGAAGACTTCCATGCCCTTTTCAGTCCGAAGATTGAGGGTCATGCTTCTCTTGTTCCGATTATTCACCAAGAAATAATAGCTCTCCCCCTTCACGAATGGCGGACCAAAATCCCTCAACATGTCCCCCTTACCCGGAGGCTCGATTTTCAGAACGCTCGCACCGAAGTCCGCTAGAAGCTGAGTGCAAGAGGGACCGGCCATCGCCGCGGTCAGATCGACGATCTTGATTCCATCCAGGGGCAAGGTCATTTTCGCGTTCTCCTTTGGTCATATGAGTTTGCAGATCTTGCTATTAGTCACATATGGTCGCGGCTTTGTCAACTGAACTTCGGGGGCATGGCTAAGGGACAAGGGATAAAGGATCAAAGGAAAATGTCGGAAAAATCTTGAATCTGAAAACGGTTTAACATATAGATAATCTGAAACAAATCCAAGAGGGAACCTTTGGAGAGGGCTTCTGCTTGGGGGGATCCGGGGGATATGCCATGAGAAAAAACCTTGCATGGATCGTCATCGGCCTGATCCTCGCTTTTACCATAGGAATTGAGTTATACAAGGGTGGGGAAAAGCTACCCTGGGCACTCATTTTTGCCGCCGTGGTGGTTTTCTTTGTCTATTCATCATGGAGACGAAAATAAACTGAGCGGTCAGCGATCGGCGATCAGCCGTCAGCCTGATGGAGAAGAACAGGTGATAGCTGGCGGGAGAGATGAAAAAGAAAAGCAGTCGTTTTGAGATGGAAGCCATGGGGTTGGTGAAGACCCTTAGAGAATTTCGTGAATGGGTCGACCAGAATCAGAAAAAGAATGTCCGTTTCATGAAGGCTTATAAGGAGAGGATTCAGAGAGAGCTGGGCCCGATTCTGAGAGAATTCGATGAAAAATACGGGAAGAGAGGAGAAGGTGAGTCGCGTCTTTTTCGTCTTATCCTCGAGGTCTTCTCCACACTTCGCCGACCGGTCAGTCTTATCGAAACCCAACTCAGACCATCGGTTGGCATGGGGGTTTTCCTGGAAAGATGGATGATGAGAAGCGCTGTCGAGAGTTACCTGAAGGAATGTTGTGAAGAAACCGACCGACTCCTCGGCGAGTTGACGAAAGAGATAGAAGTCAGGAGTCAGAAGTGAGGAGTCAGAACAGAGAAGGAAGCAGGCTAGGAACCTTGAAGCAACAGTTCTTTTGCAGAGAGTTCATGGGTTCATATATTCTATCTCGTGATAAATCAAAAGTTTTCCTAGGAGACATGTCACGAATCAACCGCTCATTAGGAGAGGCGAATGGCATGCTTCACGGTTATTCGGAGGTATATTCTGACTTCTGACACCTGACTTCTGTCTCCTACTGAGGGGTTGATATGGAAGTTGTAGAAACAGGGAAAACGATCTCTATTCATGGAGGTGAAAAGGTTCCGGTCAGGAGGATTCTCTCAGATGCGGGGATTGTCCTCGTTGTGGTGTGGGGAGTCTTTGCCTTTCTCGTTCTCTTCTTTGGGCGACCGAGCCGGGGACTCCTCCCCTATTTTGTCGCGATTTCATTTCTCCTTGTTGTTCCCCTTGTCTCGGGCATCTTGATTCGACAGTCGCGATACCATAGAAATATCCTCTTCGACGGAGAGGAAAAAGTCCTGACGCTTAAGGGCATATGGCGGGTCTGGCAGATTTCATTTGATGAGATCCGGGAGTTTCAAGTCAAAAAAAATCGTCTGAAGAGAGATGTCTTCCTCTATCGACTCGACGCGGTGCTTTCGTCAGGGAAGGTCTTCCACCTCGTGCAGGATGTACCCGACAGAGAGGTCCTCTCTTCCCTGGGCGGGCAAGTCGGCCGTCTCGTCGGAAGGCCCCTGAACGTATGTGACTAATCCCAATTT
>CAYFYO010000070.1:0-20075 GCA_964347335.1 uncultured Thermodesulfobacteriota bacterium | reverse complement strand
ATGGAACTGGAGACCTCGGGATTCGATCACATCCAGGCGATTCTCGGAGCATTGAGGAAGGGAAATTATGAGGTGGAAACGGACCCTACATGTCCGGTTGCGTGATCCTGAGACCCATGCCCGAGATAGGCCGACAATTATCCTGATGAGTTTTGACACGCTTTCCCAGCCTGTGAGCACTGATTGGACACCGGATCGGTAGTGATTTGAGACGGAAATCAACACTTTCCGAGTTCTTTCCAGCGTACGATTGTATTTTGAACTAATCGCTCGTTAGATTTCTCTCTTGCCTGAGACTTTAACTTAACTGATGGCCAAGCGCTCAAGGTTTACCCTCAGGGAGAACGTTGGCTGTTGAGATCAAAGAGCCAACCATCCCCCATCCACATAAATCGTTTGGCCTGTCATGTAACTTGAGGCATCAGAAGCGAGGAATATGGCGGCACCAACAATCTCTTCGGGTTTTCCAAAACGACCCATCGGGGTTTTTCTCAGTAGGTCTTCAGAAATGACCTTCGACTTCCTCATGCCTTCGGTCAGATCAGTTTCAATATATGCCGGGCCGATAGCATTTACCTGAATGTTATACCTTGCCCAATCCAAAGCCAACGCTTTGGTTAGCTGTATGATAGCTCCCTTTGTGGCACAATATGCTGCTTGCCTGGGAAAAGCTACAGTTCCCCCCACAGAAGTAATATTAATGATCTTACCCCCCATCTGTTTAATCATTACCCTGCCAAACGCTTGGCTAGAGAGGAAGGTCCCGGTAAGGTTAACCCTTACGACCCGATCCCACTCTCCTTTAGTTATCTCCTCTGCCCTCTTGAGTACGGGGCTGATACCCGCATTGTTCACCAATATATCGATTCTTTGAAAATGATTTAGAACCTTTTCAACGGCAGAATCAATATCTTCCCGTATTCCAATGTCTGCCTTGACCGCAAGCGATCTCCGTCCCATCTCGGAGATTCTTTCGGCAACCCTCTTGAGAGCAGGAAGATTCCGGCTTATGAGAACCACATCCGCCCCAGATCTCGCTAATCCCAATGCAATGGCAGCACCGATTCCTCGGCTCGCACCTGTCACGGTTGCAATCTTATTGGTCAATTCAAACATCCTTAAACCTTTCTAATGGACGAGACCAAAAGACGCCGAATGGTTATTCCTTCCTCCTTCGGTCTTCAATCCTTTTCGCCTTGAACGTCGTCCGTTCTAGCGTACCAAACAGCTCAAGTCTTATGGCTGGGGTCACTAAGAGTTCCTCCTTCAGGCTCTTTTTCAACTTATCTTCAAGCATCTTTCTATCCATTTTTTGATCGAAAATCTCTGCCACAACTGTGCAGAGATCGGTTCCCCGCTTTTCATCGGTTGTCAGTTCAATCCTGAACTCATCGCCCAGTTCTTTGAAGTTTCTCACTACCTTTTCAACCTGAACAGGATAGAATTTTGCCCCCTTATAAATGACCATGTCATCTGCTCGGCCCAAGATTCCCCCTTCAGATCTGGCATGAGTTCTGCCACAGGAACATCTGGCTAGGTTGAGCCGGGCATAGTCATTGGTCCAATATCGGATCATAGGGGTTGCTTCTTTGGTCAGGTGGGTAATAACGAGGACGCCTATGTCTCCTTCTTCACGTCTTTTCTTCGTCTCTGGATCAACCACTTCTACCAGCAGATGATCTTCGCACCAGTGAAGGCCATTTTTTTCCTTGCATTCTGAAGAAATTGTTGGGCCTATCTCTGCCAAGCCATAATAGTCAAAGGCGTCAATCCCCAATCCCTTTTCGATTTTCCTTCTGGTTGACAGAATTTCAGTTCCTCCTTCTCCTCCAAAACATCCCAATCTCAAAGATATATTCTCTGGGGAGATGTCCTTTTCCCTCATCCTCTCCGCTATGTATAAGGCAAAAGAAGGGGTGCCCAAAAGAACAGTGGACCCAGGATTGATGAAATAATCGATCTGCCTTTCCGTCAATCCTGCTCCTATGGGTATGACAAAACACCCGATTTCCCTGCAGGCATAATGAGTGGACATCCCAGCAACCCATAGCCCATAGCTGAAGCCATTTTGAACAATGTCTCCAGGGCGCACTCCGAATTGCCACATCGTCCGAGCCGTCCAACTCGAGATACTCTTCACATCGTTATGGGACCATATCGTATTGACAGGCACGCCAGTCGTTCCCGTGGAGGGATGTAGCTCGGCCCAGTCTCTTTGTGGAGAGACGACATAACGCCCAAAAGGGGGAAATGCGATCTGTTCCTCCCTCAATTCCTGTTTGGTCACAAAGGGAAGATGTTCCACATCCTCAACAGAACGAATACCCTCCGGAATTATTCCTGCCTTCTTAAACTTGTTTCTATAGAAATCAGAATTCTCAAGGCATCTCCTTAATTGCCACTGAAGACGTTCTAGCTGAATCTTCTCCAGTTCTTCACGCTCCATTGTCTCTGTCTTGGGATTGAAATATTCATCCTCCACAATAGGCTCCTCCAAAAATCTTAAAAACGAAAAGTGGATCTATCCAACAACGCATCATTGCAAGTTTCTTGTTACGCTCTCACTTCATTCCCACAATGGCCTTTGCCAGTTTGATTTTCTTGTCTAGCTCACCCTGTCTGTAAATCATGATCCTCTGAGCCTGCGGGGAGCCAGCACCATGCATGCTCTCAACCAACGCTGTGCCCCCGATCATGTTTTCGATGAGCCTGCCTATTTTGATCCGGTCTTCAGGAGGGATTCCCTCCACCCCTGAGAAATACTTCCGAACCAATTTTCCGACGTCCTCATCTTTCAGATCGTATTGTGAGGGCAGTGTGGCCAGAAACCCCCCTGCAATATCTGTGGCCAACCTCGCGACCTCAAAGTGAAAGCGGGTAACGTTGTGTTTTCCCACATTGGCGAGCATCGTATCCACCATATAAGCCCCCGAGGCTGTAGGGTATCCCTCTGCCGAGCAGGCAATGGCAGAACCGTAGAGTGTCTCACCCAGGTGGATCATTTCGGTGATCTTGTCCCGTATGTGAGAGGATTTGGCGGTACCCTGTATCTGACTCAGAAGGGCAACGGCTCCAACCAGAACATCGAAGAGCCCTGTCTTGCATCCACCGTAGTTGGCCCTGTGGTGGGCGGCGAAGCGTTCTACGAGAAGCCCTGAGAAATCGGTCTCACCGTCCATAAAGATTCTTTCTTTGGGAACAAATACATTTTCAAAGGCGATGACACACTCACCGCCCACCACACCGAACCTGATGTTTCCAGCATCAATCCTCTCCTGATTCAACTTCCGGTTATCACTGGCCTGCCTTCCGAAGATTAGGGTAATCCCCGGTGAATCGATGGGGATGGCTGCCACAATTGCATAATCCCGGCTCTCTTCATCAAGAGCCAAAGTCGGCAGAATCAGAACCTGATGGGAGTTGACGCCTCCTGTCTGATGAATCTTTGCGCCTCTAATGATTACCCCGTCTTTGTTTCTGGAAACTACATGGACAAACTGATCTGGGTCGTGCTGCTGGGCAGGGCTCTTCGAACGGTCCCCCTTGGGATCGGTCATGGCCCCATCAACCATGATATTTTCCTCTTGAACAGTCTGCAGATATGCTTTGAATCGTTCAAAGTAGTCGCTTCCGTGCTTTTTGTCGATCTCATAGGCCACGGAATAGGTAGCGTTTAGAGCATCAAGCCCCACACACCGTTGAAAGCATGTTCCTGTTTTCTGACCCAGGAGCCGAAGCATCTTAATCTTTTTGACAAGATCTTCTACACTCTGATGAATGTGAGTGAACCGGCTGATGCGTTTCTGGGTGAGGTGGGATGTGGCGGTCAGTAGGTCCCGGTACTTGGGATTGTTGGCCAGGGCATAGGTCATGGCTGCCGCATTAACATGGGGACGCGTGGCCGGATGGCGGGTTACATCTTCAATTCTCTTTCCCTTATAAAAAATAACAGGATGAAGTTCCCGGAGACTTTTCTTATAATCGGCGGCAGTTCGAATTCTCATATTGGCCCCCGTATTTCATGAAAAATCATATCCTATTGTAATTGAAAACTAAAGCCGTTCAATGTATAAGCCGGTATCACCTTGACAATATCCCTGAAACTCACATCATCTTTCTCTGTGTGAGCAAATAGGCAGGATGGACAGGGCTCACGAAAAAGGACCATCTCCACCTTCATTCAACAAATCGGAACTTCAGACTTCGAGGAGAAGGGGCCCTGTTTCAATATTTATACCTTGCCAATTTGCCCTGTCAATAAAGAAAATCTGCCAAATAGATTCTTGAGCATGACTTCTCCGGCAGACTACGTCAAGGGAAACGGGCGTCTCCAAAAAGCCAGGAGAGCTTTGGATATCTATCTCGTTGACAATTAATCTGTTTCGTTATAGAAAACAGGAGCCAGATGGCATCTTAGGGAGAGGAGGTGATGTTTCTAGGGGGGAGATTAATCTCTATGATAGGAGGTGGTTAATCAGATAAAAAAGTATTGATCATATTCGGCTAACCGCTGCTAAGTGCCTAAAATTATAAGTTTAGAGACGACTTCAATTACTTCGGATTTGCCCATTGAACCAGCAAATCACAACTAAAATACATAGCGGCGTGTGCAGACGAAGCACTGAGCGATAAAGGAGGGAGTCTTATGAAGAAATCTATCTCAATTTTCGGTGTGTGTTTGCTCTTTCTTTTCGTCATAGCGCCTTACGCAAATCCAGGGCCGCTGCCCGAGGTAATCAAAATCGGGGGTCAGGGGGTGACCTCAGGAGCCCACGCTGATTACGGACGCCAGATGATCATGGGGGCCACATTGGCGATCGACGAGATAAATGCAGCAGGCGGCATACTGGGGAGCAAACTGGAGATGAAGTTCATGGATACGGAGTTAAAAGGGGCAGTGGCCGTTAAGAATGCCAGGTATATGGTTCAGGATTGGGGGGCACACCTCCTCTTCGGGGTAGATTCCAGCGGCGTAAGCATGGCGTTGGGTCCCGTTCTCCCTGAGCTCGACCGGGTCCACATCTTTGTCCATGCGGCGACGGAAAAGCTGACCGAGAAGCTGGTTTACGAAGAGGGGATAAAAAATATCTTCAGGATAAGTGTCCCCGTCTACCAGGACAGCATCATCGCGGCGATGATCTTCAAGGATTTCCCGGAAATTAAGAAATGGGCAGGTATCAACTGCGACTATGAATATGGACGGACTTCCTGGACCCTGTTCAAATCCACCTTGAAGAAGTATCGGCCCGATGTGGAGTTCGTAGCTGAAACCTGGGCACCCTTCTGGACCACGGATTTCTCGCCCCACATTTCAGCGGTAATGGCCAAGAAGCCCGATGGTATCTTTGCCACGCCGTGGGCAGGTGAAGCGGTAATGGACCTGAGGCAGGCCATGCTCCTCGGGGTTTTCGATCAGATTCAGGTATGGTGGCAGGCCATGGGCGGCTCCGTCGACGTATTGGAGGGACTGGCAAGGGAGGTCGCAAAGGATCAGTTCAAGGGGAAGCTTTGGGCTACTGCCCGGTATATCCATAACTGGCCTGATACGCCTGAGAACAAGGCCTTCGTTAAAAAGTATATCGACAGGTATATCAGGTACCCCAACTATTCGGCGGAGACATCCTACTCGGCCATCTACGTGTTCAAGGAAGCCATCGAGAAGACGAAAAGCCTGGAAACGGCAAAGCTGATCAAGGCCATAGAGGGAATGAGAATTAAATGCCCTGCGGGTGAGCGGTACTTCAGGCCGGAGGACCATCAGGCCGTCTATAACGTCCCAGCCGGTAAGGTCATTCACGATCCGGCTTATCCCTTACCCATAGTGGGGGAACTTAAGGTCATACCTGCGGAAGACTACTATCGCAAACCACCCTTCCCACCTATCGAGTAAGGGGCTAGGGGGGGAGCTGGCTCATCACTGGCTCCCCCCATAAAATAAGGGAATCGGAAGAGCGCAAGACAATGGAAACTCTTGCTTTTCAGGGGCTCGTGGGATTGAGCCTGGCCATGTATCTCTGGCTTATCGCCGCTGGATTGACCATCGTATTTGGCGTCCTGGGAATCCTGAATTTCGCCCACGGGAGTCTTTTCATGCTGGGCGCCTATTTCGCCTTTACCTTCTACGGGCTCCTGGGGATCAATTTTTGGATTTCCATACTTCTTAGCCTTGTCGGGGTGGCCCTCATCGGCTTGATTATGGAACGGTTCTTCCTCCGGCATATCTATCACCTGGATGTCCCCTATCAGCTATTGCTGACCTTCGGCTTTATCCTCATCTTCGATGATGCCGTGAAGATGACATGGGGCGGGGTGTTCATGATCCCTCCCATGCCGGAGTTTTTTATTGGTGCTGTCCCCATCTTCGGCAGGCCTTTTCCCATCTACAACCTCTTTATCATAGGGGCAGGAATAGGCGTTGGAATCGGGTTATGGGGCACTCTAGAGAGGACATGGTGGGGAAGAATCATTCGAGCCTCGGCCTCGGATCGGGAGATGGCCAGTGCCATAGGGGTTAACATCCCCATGCTGTTTACAACCGTATTCATGTTTGGCGCGGCCTTGGCAGCCCTTGGAGGTGCGCTGAGCACCCCTGTCCGCGTGGTGGCTCCCGGAATAGGTGCGGCCATTATCATCCAGGCCTTTGTGGTAACGGTGATCGGCGGGCTGGGAAATCTCAAGGGGGCCTTTGTCGGGGCCATCATCGTCGGGGTCCTGACCGCTTACGGCGTCCTCCTTTTTCCCATTTTTGAGCTGTTCATCATCTTTGTCGTCATGGCCGTAGTCTTGCTGCTGAAACCGGAGGGATTATTCGCTGAGTAGACCGATGATCGAACGAATCGGGAAGATCCCTATACTCCTTCTTTTGGCGTTGATTGTCTTCTTGTTTCTGCTCCCACAACTTGCGGGAAAGTATGTCTTGTACATGACGATGCATATCCTGGTGCTTTCCGTATTCGCCTTGGGCTTCAACCTGCTTCTGGGATATACGGGCCTCCTCTCCTTTGGCCAGGCGGGCTTTTACGCATGCGGGGCATATGGCTGTGCCAAGGTGCTCTTGGTGATGCCTTCCCTTTTGCCGGGTGTCATTTTTGGGATCTTATTCGCTGGCATCATCGCCCTGATTTTGGGATTCCTCTGTATTCGGCATACCCGCATCTATTTCGCCATGCTCACCCTCTGCTTTGGGATGATGATTTACTCCCTGGCCTGGAAATGGCGCTCCATGACCGGTGGAGATGACGGCCTGGTGGGCATACCGAGGGCTCCTTTGGAAATACCCGGCATCCTCAGCATTGATATGAGTTCTCTGGGAAATTACTATTACTTCGTCTTGATCGTTTGCCTGCTCGCCATAGTCCTGCTTTACAGAATCGTCAATTCCCCTTTCGGGCTGACATTACGGGGCATTCGAGATAGTGAAAGCCGAATTGCCTTTACCGGTATCTCCGTCAAGAATTATCGGCTCATCGCCTTTACCATCGCAGGTGTCTATGCCGGCCTGGCCGGAGCCCTTCTCCCCCCTTTAGAGAACACGGTGACGCCGCCCGTGGCTCATTGGACGCATTCCGCTGAACCCGTCTTGGCAACCCTACTCGGTGGCATCCATACCTTTGCCGGCCCCATCGTGGGTGCATTCCTCTTCTACGTGATAAAGGACATCATCGTGAGGTTCACCGAGTACTGGCTGATCTGGCTTGGCGTAATCGTGCTGGCATTGGTGATGGGCCTTCCCGGGGGCGTCGTCAGCATCTTTGAGAAGAGGCTCGTCCCGTGGATCCGTCTGCGGTTTGCCCAAGGGAGTCGCCGATGACCGAGCTTTTGAAAACCGAGGACCTCAGAAAGGCTTTTGGCCATTTTACGGCGGTGAATGGCGTAAGTATTCATTTCACCACGGATGCGCTGACATCCATCATCGGCCCAAATGGGGCCGGTAAAACCACCCTGATCAACCTCTTAACCGGGAGTCTCCCCGTGGATTCGGGGAGAATCTTCTTCAAGGGCCAGGAGATCACCACAACACCCACGGATGAACGGGTAAAAAGGGGAATGGGCCGTTCCTTCCAAATCATGAATATCTTCCCCATGTTAACGGTTTTCCAGAATATCCAGCTTCCCGTCCTGTCGCTGTTAAATAAGAGCCTCAAGTTTTTCTCACGGCTTGACGCCCACTGGGACGTCGCAGATGAGGTTGAAAGGATACTCAAAGAAGCTGGTTTGTGGGAGAAGGCGGATATGGTGGCCGCGGAATTGTCCCACGGTGATCAGAGGCTTTTGGAGATGGGCATCGCCATTGCCTCGAAACCAGAGCTCTGCTTCCTGGATGAACCGACCGCAGGGATGAATCCAGTCGAGCGCGTGAAAATCCTGGAGAACATCAAAAAGCTCTCCCAGGAGAAGCGAACAACCTTTGTAATCGTGGAGCACGATATGGACGTAGTTTTTAGCCTCTCCGATCGCATCATCGTGATGCACAGGGGCGATATTCTGGCCGATGGGGAACCGAACGAAATCAAGGAGAATCAAGACGTCAAAGAGGTCTATCTCGGGGAGGAACTGGGGGAAGAATCCACATGATCCTTGAAATCGAGGAGATCGATACCTTTTACGGCCAAAGCCACGTCCTTCAGGGGATTTCCCTGAGCATTGATGAAGGGGAGGTGGTCTCCCTCTTGGGTAGAAATGGGGTTGGCAAGACCACGACCCTCAGGAGTATCATGGGGTTAACCCCGCCCATAAGGGGAAGCATCAAATTCCAAGGAAAGGAGATAACAGGCAAGCAATCCTTTGAGATCGCCCGCCTGGGAATCGGATATGTCCCGGACGACCGCCGGATATTCCCCGATCTAACTACCTTCGAGAACCTGGAGATTGCCAGGCGTATGTCCCGTAAAAAACACGGTTTCTGGAACATCGGTACCGTTTGTGACCTTTTCCCCGTACTGAGGGAGCTGGGCTCAAGCAAGGGAACGCACCTCAGCGGTGGTGAACAGAAGATGCTGGCCATCGGTCGGGCGTTGATGAAAAATCCCGACATTATTCTTCTGGACGAGCCTGCCGAGGGGTTAGCCCCCTTGGTTGTCAGAAACCTGATGGAAGCCACAAAGCGTATTCGGGATGAAGGGATAACGATTTTGCTGGCCGATCAAAACCTCAAGTTTTGTAAGGGAGTGGCAGAAAGAGGATATATCCTGGAAAAAGGTTTAGTCCAACACCAAGGGACCATGAAGGAGATATGGGAGAACGAGGAAGTCGTCCGTAGATATCTGGTCGTCGGTTGACCCAATAACCGAGACAAACTTCCTACCCCATCTGTACTACAGCGTCCATTTTCTAGCTACAGGCCAACAGGCGTTTGAAGCCCATGTTGGCAACTCCATAAGTCGAGTCAATCTTGTTTTTTTCTTTTTGGAGAACAGGGCTCAACTGTTTGATACTTCTACAAGGCTGCCTGTTGTCAAGCTCCCGGCTTCACGGACATGGGGCGAGATGAATCCTTCGATTATCAATCGAGCGAGTGGCTTTCGGAGACGTTGGAGTTTCATTCATTTTGTTGACGGCAACTCTCAGCCTACTCGTTTAGGCGGTGATCTTCAAACGAAGGCCCGAAATAAAGGAGACAGGAGATTAGGCGACCGGCGGTTATGAAAGACTTCCGTCCGAATTTTATGACTATCGAAGGGCTCCACAGGAGGGAAAGAAGATGCCATACGCAGATAAGATAGTCGTTACCACGCTCGTCGAGAATTACGTTGACATGCTCATTCCCAATACCGAGAACGTTAAGAGGCCGGGGCTTGCCTTTCATTTCGATCCTCGAAATAAGCCGATCCAGGCAGAAAATGGAATCTCTTTGTTAGTTGAGATTTACTTTTCCGAACAAGAGTACAGAATCCTGTTTGATGCCGGCCTTACTCATTCCGTTATCCTCCATAATATGTCAGCACTGGGCATTTTTCCCAATGAAATAGACCATGCTGTTATCAGCCATGGGCACCCCGATCATTACGGGGGTCTCCTCGGAATACTAGAGGCTCGGGACTACCCCTTACCAGTTATCCTGCACCCCAATGCCTTTCTGACGAGATATGTCGTCGCGGGGAATGGCTCTGTGATTCCATACTATAATCAATCCTTCCGGAAGGATGAAATTGAAGCGGCAGGCGGAAGGTTAGTCATAGCAAGGGAATCCGTCCCGATTGGGCCCGCTACTTTTACGACGGGGGAAATCCCCCTCAAGGAGTCCTTTGAACCGCCAGGCCCGCCTTCTGGGACTCCTTCCAGTTTACGTTGTGTCAGAGATGGTCGGTTCGAGGAAGATGAAACCCTCGATGACCTGGCTCTCATTATTTGCGTTAAAGATAAGGGACTGGTTGTGATCGCTGGTTGCGCCCACGCCGGGATAATAAATACCCTCCGCCAAGCGCAAGCTGTGACGGGTGTAAAGCAGGTGTATGCAGTCTTCGGGGGCTTTCACCTTGGGTTTCCCGGAATTCCGGACGAAAAGGGTGACAAGACCATTCAGGAACTGAAACGTCTCAAACCAGCGGTTGTTTCACCTATGCACTGTAGTGGATTCAAGACCTTGGCAGCTGTTGCCAGGGAAATGCCCGAGGCTTTCCTGCTTAATACCGCCGGAGCGCAGATCACACTTTAGGTTTTTGGTGCGACCGGCTTAAGCGCATTGTTTTCTATCCTGATTTCCCAAGATACCTCCACAACGCAGTGATTACGAATTAGTCTAAAGCGATTCTGTCACAGTAATCTCAAAAAAAACGTCCCTCGCCGCAGAACTTCTGCGAACTCAAGCAGCAGGATTCTTACCTGAATAGCGACAGGCCCCTTCATTTGAGTAAACGCATCATTTAATGTCTGTCCCTGTCTCTTCTCGACATTCATCAGGCAACGATCAGCTGGATCATCAAGATTTTGTGTACTTCAGGTGCGAAGAAAAAGACTCGACCCCACCCTTTTTTGACACGAATACGACAGTGTTCTATAGTGCCTTCAACAAAAAAAACCTGTATTATTTAAAAGGGGATAGTTTTTTCGAGATGGTTTGGCTCCCGTCTTTGACGGGACGAGCCGACCATCCCAGACGATCCTATTTTG
The DNA here is from genome assembly GCA_964347335.1 of uncultured Thermodesulfobacteriota bacterium. Taxonomy (GTDB): domain Bacteria; phylum Desulfobacterota; class BSN033; order WVXP01; family WVXP01; genus WVXP01. The sequence continues at coordinate 8,966 of CAYFYO010000070.1, read as the reverse complement.
GGGGAAAAGCGTGAAGCTGTGTCAAACCTGTGGCCAGCTCGTGGGAGAGGGAATCACCACCTGCCCTTCTTGCGGGGGAGAGATCGGCGAGGGCAGAAAGTACATCGACGACTATCGAATCGAGGAGGTTCTGCACGAGGGCCATGCGAGCATCCTCTGCCGGGCGGTTAAAGAGGGCGAGGACAAATCGGTCATGATCCGTCTCTTCACCCCCCAATCCGGGGTTGACGAAGAGGTTGCGAGGCGGCTAAAGCGGGAATTGGAGGAACTCAAGAAGATCCCTGGCGAGGGTTTTGTCAGCCATCAGGAAATCAGGCGTTCCTCCGACGGATTGTGGTACCGGGTCAGCGAGTGGGTTGACGCCGAGAGTTGGGGTGATCTCGTTGGATCTGGACGTCTCACCGACTACCGCGTGGCCTTTGACCTGTTTACCAAAATAGCGCTGACCCTGGAGACACTCCATCAGGCCGGGCACTTTATCCCCCATCTCATCCTGAACGACATCATGGTGGTCAAAGGAGAAAGGGGAGAGTTTGAGGTCAAAATCGACTATAAGCTCTCCCGGTTCCTGGATCCCAAACTGGATCGACCCGGTCCCATGTTGAAAGAACTCCTGAGTTGTCACCCTGACATTATCAACCAGCGGCCGTTGGATTTTAGAAGTGATATCTGGTCCTTGGGCAAGATATTCATACAGATCCTGACGGCGGATTTTGGAATCTGCGACTTTCTGGCGAAGATTGACGAACTGCCGCTCCCCGATGAGGCGGCATTGCTTTTCAAAACCATGCTGGCCCGCGACCCGGACCTTCGGCCCCGGTCCATGAAGGACGTGGCCGAGGCCCTTGCCAGGATTACCGACGAGGAGATTGAGGCGGCCAAGAAACGGCAGATCGACCGGGCTTCGGCGTCGGCAAGGGCGATCAGGCGGCTCAAGATGAGGCAGAGACTGTTGGCGGCCCTTGTCGTTCTGTTGTTCGTCGCCGGTGGCCTGGTCTGGTACCAGTTAGGTCTCAGAAAGAGAGAAAGCGCTGTAGTTTTGGAGCGTTACGCCAATAAGTATGCTCCCTCGGTCGCCTTTGTTTTGGCGGAGTATTGGCTTCGAGAGGGTGAAGCCATCCTTTACCGCAACCAGTCTGAAGGAACGGCATTTTTGGTTAACCGAGACGGCTTTTTGCTGACGGCCCGCCACGTGGCCTGCCCCTGGCTGGAAGACATCACCCTCCTCACGGGCATCCACCAGCTCAGGCAAGTCGGGCGGTCTCCCCGTTTCGGTTACCGGCTTTTTCTCTGGTTCGAAGGGGAAAAAGCCTTCAACCGCGCCGCCGGCCTCATGGACAGCCCCGACCTGGCCGACATCTACTTCCTCGAATCGGCCTTTCGCACGGATGGGACCCCGCGGCTGACAATCGCTGGAGTGGCCAAGCCGCCGGTCCAGACCCGACAATTGGTCAAATCCCCGCTCCGGGACGACTTTGCGGTGCTCAAAATAGACCGGGTTCCCCGGGGGCTGTTATCCCTTCCCCTTGACCTGAAGATGGACCCTCAGAAAATCCCCAAGCTTTCCCGAGTCATTGCCCTGGGTTTCCCGCTGGGCAGCCAGGCCCAGGCGACCAGCGTCAACGTCAGCGTGACCCGTGGCAACGTCCGCCGTTCCTTTGAGGATCTGCTTCAGATCGATGCCTCATTATATGGGGGCAACAGTGGCGGTCCGGTCATTGACATTCGGGGCAAGGTCATCGGAATTGCATCAGGCGTCGCCACGGAGCGAGTCCAGGGCCTGCTGCCAACGGTCGCACCTCGGTGGGACATGGCGATGGTTTTGCCCATTGCCAAGGTCGCAGCCTTCCTTGAGGATCTCAAGGCCGGTCAGGTCAAGTGGAATGGGGTTCTCGATTTATCCGTCGAGGCCAAGCTAAAGCGAATAACGGCAAAGGCCGCTCAGAGCCTTTGGGCAGAGGCCATGGCCTTGGCTGATAGGGAACTCGAGGTCAGTTTTGATCCTCAACTGGCCATGGCAGCCGGGATCATGCACTTTTGCGCCGGGGACAAGGATGGCGCGAAGCGACTCTTGGGTAACTCCTTGTCCATAGATCCCGAGAACACCCTTGCCAGGCTGATGTTATTCATCATCGATTGGTTAGCAGATCGTTCCCTGTTGAACCCACACCGGCAGGAGTTGTTGGCCCTGGACTGGCGTTCACCCGCCGAGTTCATGGGCTACCTGTCCAGGGTTCTTGAGGGGTTGGTCGATGAGAAGTCTGCCCTCGAAGGTTGGGACACCGATGCTGAGAGAAGCTGGCTGCACTACATTGTTGGACTTATCCGAGCAAAACGTGGGGAATGGGATAACTCGGAGAAACTGCTGAGGGAGGCCATTCTGTCGGCCGACGCCGAAGCATGGGAGTTCTTTCTGGCCCGCGCTCAATTGGAAGAGGTTCAAAAACGAAGGCTGGAGTCTTTTGAGGATGATGCCAGACGGGAAGCATATCAGGCCGAGATGGCCGCCTTCATCCGGTCCGTCAAGAGACACCAGACGGCAGAAGAAGACCGCAAGGCAAAGCTGGCCCAGCTCAAAGCTCGCCTCGAGGAAGACTCTGCCGGCCCCAGGGATAAGCGGCAGATCGTGGAAGAGATTCTCGAGATCGCTCCGGAAAACGCCGACCTCCTCGTGCATCTGGCCTTCTACAGCACCCTGGAGGAAGCTTGGGAAAAAGCCTTGAACGCTGTCCGGACTTTCCTTGAGAGAGAGGGCCGAGAGAATGCTGGGCGACTGAGCGTGGGGCTTTTGGAGGCTGGGATTCTTCATCACATGGGGAGTCAGGAAGAGGCTCGAACCAAACTGGAGGTATACGCGCGCCGGACGAGGGATCCTTGGTACCAGTTTCTGAGTCGATGTTTGCTGGGTGAGAAGCCCGAGGGTTCCCTCAAGAGGGCAGCCGGAGAGAGCCCAGAGAAACTGCTCACCGCCTTTCACGCCCTGGGGTTCTGGGCTGAAGGGTCGGGGAAAAAGGAGAAGGCCATCGAGTACTACAAATTGGCTTTGGAGTCATTGTTGGACACTTGGCTGGAGTTTGATTTCGCCAGGGAGCGAATCAAGACTTTGCGGCGATCTCCAGCCTAGTCTGGTGATCGTGATCAGAATTCGCTGCCTCATGGGGGAGTCCAGGAGCGAGCGGGTTTGTGCGTGAATGGGAAAGCGTCGCAAGGAACTGTGGTTCTGATTTATTGAGGTGAGGGGTGCCTGTGACCGAAGGTCTGGACTCAAGCGGCAAATTGACAAATCCCCCAGGATCATCGGATGACGCTCCCGATGCAGGGTGAGATCTCTGAACCCTGTGGCACCTCTCTCCCGCAGGTTAAGAGAACATTTTCAGCATCTTCGGGGACCTTCAAAGGGGGAACTTCCCAGGAGCCAGGACGCTTGACAGAATGTGAGATGGAAGTCTACATTACGGATCGGGTAAATGAACGAACTGGGAGGCAGACGATGAACCAGGTCACGGAGGCCATACAATCCCGACGGACAATCAGAAAGTTCAGAAATGAGCCAGTCCCGAAAGAGGCTGTCCAAGAGATCCTCGAAGCCGGGCGGTGGGCCCAGTCTTTCAATAATGCCCAGCCATGGAAGTTTGTCGTCATTCAGGATGAGGAAACCAAGAAAAAGTTGAGTGGCGAAGCCGGAAAGAGCGTTTATTACAAGGGAATTATCGAGGCTCCTTTGACCATTGTCATATGCCTCGATCCCGCTCAAGAGCCGACTCACTGGATCGAGGCAGGGTCTATTGCCCATCAAAACATGGCATTAGCAGCCCACAGTCTCGGTTTAGGATCCTCATGGATCGGAGTCCTCAACACCGCATCCGAGGAGCCGATCAAAAAAGCGCTGGGGGTCCCTAAGAACTTAAGGGTGATCAGCCTGATGCCAGTGGGGTTTGCCGACGAAGAGCCTCAGAGAAATCGAAAACCACTCCAAGAAATAGTGTACTATGAGCAGTATGGCAGGAGAATGGATCAATGACAGGAACAGCCCTAGCCCTATTGCCCTGGAAACATGAGAGGCAGTTCTCTTCCGCTCTCGGATGACTCGCTCAACGAGTTCCGAGAAGTGGTGGCCGAAAAGCTCGCGACTCCGTGGGGATTTGTGTTATCATAGTTATTAAAAGAAATGATCCGCATGAAAGTAGGTGAAATCGAATGATGCGGGATTATACCAGGCGATACCTTTCTCCTCTATTCGGGCTTTTTTTTCTTTCCCACCTGATTTTCTCAAGCTTTCTCTTTGGGGGCCAGTCTTATGCCCAGTCATCGTCGGAAATGACGACAGGAATGGGCAGCGAGGACGAGCAGTTAGAGGCCGACGTCAAGGATGAAGCGGAGGCTGCGAAAGGCCAGACGTTTTACAAATGGATCGACGAGAAGGGAAATCCCTATTTTACCAATGATCCTGCAGGGGTTCCAGAACGTTTTAGAGAGAATCTGGAGATCATCGAACTTCTCCCACTCCAGGTTGAGGGTTTCGCCACGGAAGAGGCCCCAGCATCACCAAGGGGAGAGCCTTTATCCGAGCCGATTGTCAGCGATATACAGATCGAGGCCGAAAGGCGAGACACCGCCTCAGAGGAGCTTTTGCCCTATAAAGAGGTCCCCTTTGATCGATTCATCCGTATCCAGGCGGGAATGGATGAGGCAGAGGTCCTCGGCCGTCTGGGTTTCCCCAGTTTTGTGACACCGAACGACTACTTCCATGATGGGTATCACGGAAAGTACCGAGGCCGGGTTATTCGGCTGATCTATCTCGGAGATCGAGATCTGAATCAGAAAACGACGGTCATCGAAATTCAAGATGGACGGGTCGTCAACATCGAGCGTATCTTTCCCTTCTAGTCGCCGAACGTGATCCCTTGGGCAAGGGGCAGGTCGCTCGACCAGTTGATTGTGTTTGTCTGACGGCGCATGTAGCCCTTCCAGGCGTCTGACCCGGATTCCCTTCCGCCACCGGTTTCCTTTTCCCCACCGAAGGCACCGCCAATCTCAGCCCCTGAAGTGCCGATGTTGACATTCGCGATGCCGCAATCCGAACCGTTTACGGACAAGAAGGTCTCGACCTGCCGCATACTCTCGGTGAAAATGGCACTGCTGAGACCCTGTGGCACATTGTTGTGAATCTCAATGGCCTCTTCCAAGGTGTCGTACTCCATGAGGTAGAGGATCGGTGCAAATGTCTCACGCTTGACAACCTCGGTCTGGCGAGGCATCTTGACGATGGTTGGCTCCACGAAAGATGGCCCCAGATCTTCGAGACGCTTCCCGCCCACGAGGATTTTGCCGCCATCTCGTTTGGCTTGCTCCAGCGCCTCGAACATCTCGCCAATCGTACCCTCTGTCACCAAGGGGCCCATGAGCGTTTTTTCGTCCAGGGGATCGCCGATTCGAACCTGCTGATATGCCTTCACGAGACGCTCTGTCAGTTCCTTCGCGATGGCTTTGTGCATAATGATCCGTCTTGTCGTGGTACAACGCTGTCCAGCCGTTCCAACCGCACCAAAGAGTATCGCTCTCGTGGCCAAGTCGAGGTCAGCATCCTCGGCAACGATAATGGCATTGTTGCCGCCCAGCTCGAGAATCGTCCTTCCCAAACGCCCAGCAACCGTTTCTGCCACATGGCGGCCCACACGTGTCGACCCCGTAAAAGAGATCAACCCCACCCTGCGGTCACCGATCAGCTGTTCCCCGACATCCCTGCCGGACCCGATCAGGAGGTTCAGCGTTCCCGAGAATCCATGATCAGCCAGCACCTGATTGGTGAGGTGCTGAACCGCAATCGCGATCAGGGGGGTGAGCGTTGAGGGCTTCCAAATGACCACGTCACCGCAGACAGAAGCGATCGCTGCATTCCACGACCACACAGCAACCGGAAAATTGAAAGCCGTAATCACACCGACCACCCCGAGGGGATGCCACTGCTCATACATGCGGTGCCTTGGCCGCTCCGAGTGCATAGTCAGGCCATAGAGCTGACGAGAGAGGCCGAGAGCAAAATCGCAGATATCGATCATCTCCTGGACCTCGCCATGCCCCTCGGCTCTGATCTTGCCCATTTCCAGGCTGACCAGGTCACCCAATGGCTCCTTGTCCTCCCGAAGGGCATTAGCCAAATCTCGCACCACCTCGCCACGTTTCGGTGCCGGAACCTCGCACCACACGCTGAACGCAGACGCTGCAGCGCTGACCACCCGTTCATAGGTCTTGGGGCTGGCACAGATGACCCGGGCAATGGGTTTGCCAGTCGATGGGTTATACGAGACGAGTTCCTGCCCTTTCGGATCGGTGATCCACCCATCGTGGCCAATACACGCACCGGGGTTCACTTCTTGGAGATTGAGTCTCTCCAGCAGGGCTTTCATGACAGAACCTCCTGAGCCTCATAATCGACTACTCTATTTTCGGAATCCAGAAGCCCACCGTGAAACGGTATGGGTCTCTCCCAGAGAAATCGAAATGAAAATGCCTGATTTCAGCCTCTCTCAGGTACGTTTTTGATCCCAAGGAATACTTCACCTCAAGGCGGTATCCCGGCTTCCTGTTGAGAATTCTGAATACTTTCATCGCCTTTTTTGAAGACAGGTAGGATTCCGCTAAGATCCCCTCATTGGACGCGTTTACCATGCTGCCGGTGAGGGTATTCCTTCCGATCCGATAAACCACTGGAGACTCGATCCAAAGCCTTTCGGCCTTCCGCTGTTCAGAATCGGTCATCACATCGGCCATATGAATCTCACACCCCCCTATTCTGTCATTTCTCGCTCTTTTGCCGAGTTCCTCAAGGGCCTCTCAGACGCCATATTCGTCCGCAAAGACGACCTTTCAGCGTATTACACTGGGTTCCATCCTGTCAATCGAATTCTGAAACAGAGCATTTTGGTCCATTCTTATCTCAGCTAAACACTACAGTCACTGGGACGAGAGGTGCCGTCGACAGGTATTTCTCAGAAGAACATTTCAAAAATCCCAGTATTCCTTGCAAAACACAGAACGTGGTTCCGTGGTCTTTTTTTGCTTTATAATATGATGAGAAGGTCTTACAAAGATCGTTCGACTCCCGCAAAAGACCGCAGTTGAGAGGTCGGATCATGAAAATAGGGGAAAAGATAGCATCCTTTATCGAACAGTGTAGACTTTTCTATGTCGGCACGTCGGATAAGACGGGAACGGTCCACCTGGCCATTGCAAAACAGATGAAGATTTTTGGCACCAACCATATCGCCTTCCAGGAGTGGTTCTGTCGGCGGACACTTGAGAATCTCGAGGTGAACCCGCAGATTACGGTCGGCGTCGTTGATCCTCTCACAGGGAGAGGCTACCAGCTCATCGGGGAGGTGGAGGTTGCTTTCTGAACGTTTCGCCTAAGGTGAATACCATGTTCAAAAGATTTCAGACGTCGAACTTCTTGCCTTCTTTTTCGATCGCCCTCCTCTTGCTGGTCGCCCTGTCTGGCTGTGTCGCCTCCCCCAAAAAGGGCTCTTCTGTCGAGGATAGGACGCGAGAGATTCAACATGACCTCGATCGATTGCAGGAGGAGCTGGACCAAAGGCTGAGCGCCATGGAGAGGTTAGACGGGAAGTACGACTACAACAATAGTCTGGTTGCCAACAGACACGGTTTAAATCGGGTCATCGATGCAATCGTTATGATCCGAACTGAAACGGTCTTCGAGTCCTACAGAGCCTCGGAACGTGTTGTGAAAGCCGCCGCCGGCATCGGCATCGTTTTTGGTCCATATGTTCTCACCCTGAATCATGTGGTCACGCAGAGCAGCATCCAGATTTTGACCCCTCATGGCGCGCTCGATATGCCAGCAAAGAAACTCGAGGAGAAAGCCTACATCGTCTTCGAGGACCACAGGGTCCTTCTCAAAGAGGTTTTCAGAGACCCAGAGCTGGACATCGCGCTATTCCAAATTCCGGCGAGTAATCTGAAATTGGTGTCTCTGCCCTGCCCCGTCGGTAACAGCGACGAGTTATACGTGGGGAATTTCCTTTATGTCGTGGGCAACCCTTTCAATTCGGGAATCAATCTGAGGGAAGGGATTGTCAGTTCTCTCATTGGTTTGGAAGGCGTCAAGGAGTTACCAGGGAATCGAGGCGATCTTTTTGTGATCTCGAATGGTGTGCTTCCTGGTGACAGCGGCGGTCCTGTTTTGGTCCTGAGAGACGGGGTTCCTGAGTTGGTGGGCCTTGTTCAGGGAACACTCGGGATTACGAGGATTGGTTGGGCGATCAAGATCAATCCAATTCTGACAAAACTCTCCAGACACGTTGACATCGAAGAGTTCTGTGGAGTCGGATACGCGAATTCTCGATATTGATAACGGCAGCGAGCCAAAAAACCCTTTCTCCCTCTCTTGAGCCGCCTTGGCATCTGCCGGACGTGGAGTCGATCACAAACCATCATTTCACCACAGGGCATGCCTCCCGGTTGAAGGGATTTGTTGTCACGGCGAGGGAATAGAGGTAGGGATAGCTACCCTTCAAGTACTCTATGCGAAGCAAAAGGCGTCTTCTAGAGACCAACCCTCAGCGACCATGAAGCCGAGCGCCATGACGCCCACAACCATGATAAGGCAAATTCGTAATCGAAGCTTTAACGGGTCCATATCTCGTGCCTCAAACCAATACAGGGGTCAAGTTTTTTGGCAGAATAGGCAGGGCGAGCTCATGATCAACCTCGGCCCTGGCCTTTTCGGTTGACGTCTTCCTGCCAAGTGCCATCTCATGAAATCGCAGCTTTCCACGTCAGACTGGTTTTGTCAACGCGTCTGATTTCAATGGTATGTGAGCGATCTAGGCTAAAGTTAGGAAGAACACGGCTCCAGTACACCGAGTTAATCGGCGCAAGGGGCAGCAGGACTTGCTCTCGGTTGTGCTGTTAAATACCCCCGGCCGGACTCGAACCGGCGACACAGG
>CAYFYO010000069.1:0-20184 GCA_964347335.1 uncultured Thermodesulfobacteriota bacterium | reverse complement strand
CGGGAGGAGAGGAAAGTCCGAACTCCAGAGAGCAGGGTGGTTGCTAACGGCAACAGTCCCAAAATTGGGATATGGAAAGTGCCACAGAAAGGAAACCGCCCCATCGGGGTAAGGGTGAAAGGGTGAGGTAAGGGCTCACCAGTGTCCTGGAAGACCGGGACAGCTTGGCAAACCCCACCTGGAGCAAGACCGAACAGGGACGGCTGGTTTATACCAGCGCTGGTTGCTCGCCAGATGCCCCGGGTCAGGTCGCTTGAGCCGTTCAGCAATGAACGGCCTAGATGAATGACCACCGTCCTTCGCGGAGAAATCTGGGGAGGAGACAGAATTCGGCTTACATGCCTGTTCTGACCTTTCTCTGCCTGCCCGGTGCCATATTCTTCTTTAGATCCTTCCACTAAAGATGTGACGTTTGTATCTCAGTGAGACGTTTTTGTCTCACTTTTTGTGTCACACCACCTGCCGGGCGTTGCTGAGATCGAGAGAGCTTATCTATAAGCTATTGAAATTATATAATAAAATGAATAGCCGGCGAGAAAACATAATTGGCATTTAAATTGCGTTATTGAGACTTCGCGTTCATCTGAAGGTTCCTGCATTCTGAAGACGAAAGAGACTGCCCCATGATATACCAGAGAACGTTGGCCTCGGTAACTCGCTGTTCCGGAACTGGACTTCATTCAGGTAAAGAAGTTTCTCTCACCTTGAGACCGGCTTCTCCGAACACCGGTATCGCTTTTACCCGAACGGATCTCTCCGAAGAAGTGACGATCAGCGTTGGAATGAGATCGGTATCGGCCTCATCCTTTGCGACCTCCCTCGAGAACAGGGGCGTCTCTGTCACGACGGTGGAGCATTTGCTGGCGGCGATCTCAGGTCTCGGTATTGACAACGCCATGATCGAGGTTAATGCGCCCGAAGTTCCCATCCTGGATGGCAGTGCCGCTCCATTCGTCGCGCTTATCCAGGCTGCAGGCATCGTTCGGCAGAGTCACCCGAGAAAATATGTGGTGGTCCGGAAGCCGATAAGAGTCCGCGAAAACGGGCGCTGGGTTGAAATCAGACCTTCAAGAAGACTCAGGATATCTTATACGGTCGATTTCAAACATCCGATGATTTCGAAGCAGTCCTATGAGATATCCCTTCCAGGTAAGGCCTTCCAGGAAGAGATCACCCCGGCAAGAACCTTTGGATTTTTGAGTGAAGTTGCGGAGCTCAGGTCAAACGGCTACGCCCTGGGAGGATCCCTCGAGAATGCCGTGGTGATGGACGACTCCGGAGTCCTCAATGAAGAGGGACTCCGCTTTCCCGATGAATTCGTTCGGCACAAAATCCTGGACCTCGTCGGCGATCTCTCCCTCCTCGGGCATCCACTCATTGGGCATGTGATCGCCCATAAGTCTGGGCATACCCTAAATCACATGCTTCTCAGAGAAGTGCTCTCCAAACCGGAATGCTGGGAGATGGCTGAGTTTTCTGAAATACGCACCGGAGAGGTTCGACCGATCGCTGTATCCCATCAGCAGCCGAGGCCAGGGGTGTCGATCTAAGGTTCCCACCATATCCGCCCAAGAAGGTAGCCCCCCCACCGAGAGGTCTTGCCATTTTAGGGGAAATTCCCTAATATTTCTTTTGCCATCCTTTCCCATTAGGTAACCATGGGATCATCGGAAATGCCTTATGAAGAGAGCATTGGCATGGCTATTCTTGTCTTTTCTGGCTTGCGGGTACTTCGTCATTCCCGTGTTGGCAAAAGAGAAGACAAGAATTACAGATCTTACCCTTGTCGTTGATGAGGGTAGCGTCGAGGTGAGTTTTTCCGTCGAGAACGGGTTCTCCCGAACCATCGAGAGAACCATCCAAAATGGTGTTCCGGCCACCTTTACCGCATTCATCAGGCTCCACCAGACCCGAAGATTGTGGAAGGACAAGGAGCTTGCCGCTCTCAGGTTTACTCGGAGAATCCATTACGACAACATCAAGAAAGTCTATGAGGTCTTTTTGGAGGAAACAGGTCCCCCAGCTGTATTCGAGGATTTCTCCGAGGCGAAGGAGACCCTGGTTCGGGTGGAAAACGTCACCGTAATTCCCTGGAAGCGCTTGAACAGTGATGCGAATTATTATGTCAGCGTCAGGGCTGAGATGGAACCTGCACGACTTCCGTTCCGCTTGGGGAGTTTGCTCTTTTTTGTCTCATCAGGGAAGACGAAGGCCGACTGGCTCGTCCAGAAATTTAGGATTGGATCTTTTGTCTTACCGAAAAGAGGAGGGGCGCCAGATGAGTGAAACTCATCGGAGAAGAAGGGCAGATGAACATGAGAGCCGTAAGCGAAGGAATGAGATGCTCATCATTGGCATTACGGCTTTGATTCTCGCAGTCCTTTTTGTTTTTGAGTGGCACCTTCCAGAGGTGAAGGGAAGCCTTTCCAGCGGCAGGAACATCTTCTATTTGAGCCTTATCAATCTCAATGTGATCCTCCTCCTGCTCATGCTCTTCCTCATCATTCGGAATCTCGTCAAACTGGTCTTTGAAAGGAAGCGGAGGATCCTCGGTTCCAAACTGAGGAGCAAGCTTGTCGGTGCTTTTTTGGGACTTTCTGTGGTGACGGCCTTTGTCTTGTTTTTTGTGGCGGTGGGACTGATCACCAGTGCGGTTGAGAAATGGTTCAGTATCCAGGTTGAGAAGTCTTTGGAAGGATCTCTCGAGGTGGCGCAGACCTATTATCGAGACTTTGCCCGGAACGGCATGACCTATGCGGTTGGTCTGGCCCATCGAGTCTCCCAGCAGGGTTTTGTGGACCCGGACAAGAAGGAGTCGCTGCTGAGCCTTCTCGAAAACAAGCGTTCGGAATACAACCTCGGAGTGGTCGAGGTCTTCTCCTCTGAGATGGAACTCTTGGCTCGGGTCACGGACAAGGAATTGCCCGGAATTCCTATACCCGCAGCTCCGGCTGAGGTGATGAAGGAATGTCTTAAGGGGAAGGAAGTGTCCAAAACTCAACCTCTCGAGATGGGGGAACTCATTCGGGCTTTCGCCCCTATTCGAGAACAGGGGCGTCCTGAGGTCATCCTCGGTGCCGTGAGTGCCAGCTATTATCTACCCGAAAATATTATGGCCAAAATGGGGAAGATATCGCAGGCCTTTGTCGACTACCGACAGTCCAAGATGTACAAGGAGACCATCAAACTGAACTACCTCATGTATATGCTGATGGTGACACTGCTGATTATTTTCCTGGCCACATGGGTGGGGTTCTACCTGGCCAAGGGGATCACTGTTCCCATCCAGGAGCTGGCAGAGGCAACAGAAAAGGTGGCTCAAGGAAATCTGAATTTTCGTCTCACGACGGAAAGCCGTGATGAAATCGGAACGCTCGTCAAGTCATTTAACCGGATGACTCATGATCTCAAGCTGAGTAAGGCGGAGGTGGAGCGGAAGACTCTCGATTTAGAGGAGACAAACGTTGAGCTTTTCCAGCGGAAGAAATACATGGAGATCGTCCTCCAGAAAATCGCCACAGGGGTGATCTCTCTGGATAAGGGCGGTCGGATCACAACCATGAACAAGTCGGCGGAAAAAATACTCGAGGTGAGCAGCGAGCAGATCCTGGGGGAGCACTACCGCAAGATCTTGGGACCGGAATACTTTCCCATGGCAAAGGATTTGATCCAGGAGATCAGAGATTCTCGGGATGAGACCATAGAAAAACAGATCAATGTCAACATCCGGGGTCGGTCATTGACACTCCTGGTTCATGTGACCGTTCTTCGTGACGAAGAGGGCAAGAATGTGGGGACGGTGGCTGTGTTCGACGATCTGACACAGTTGATCAAGGCGCAGCGAATGGCTGCATGGAGAGAGGTGGCGCGTCGTATCGCTCACGAGATTAAGAATCCGCTGACGCCGATTCAATTGTCCGCCGAGAGGTTGAGAAGGCGCTATCAGGGTCGACTCAAGGATCGCGCTGACGTTTTTGAGGAGTGCACAAAAACGATTATCAGCGAAGCCGACGGATTGAAGAATATGGTCAATGAATTTTCGAACTTCGCTCGCATGCCGGCAGCAAACCCGGTGCCGAGTGATTTGAACAAAATCATTAAAGAGGCTCTGGTTCTCTACGAGGAAGCCCACAAGAATATCCGATTCGGATTCGATAGTGACGACGGGATCCCCGTCCTCGACCTGGACAGAGACCAGATGAGGCGGGTGATGATCAATCTGTTTGAGAATGCGATTGCCGCAATCGAGAATGGCGGGGAGATCAAGGTGAAGACCGAGTACAACAAGGAACTCAGGATGGTCAATATATCGGTCAGCGATGACGGCCAGGGGATCCCCGAGGATGCGAAGACAAGGCTATTCGAACCCTATTTTTCCACCAAAAGGACCGGGACAGGCCTGGGTCTGGCGATTGTGAACACGATTGTTGCCGATCACAATGGCTACATCAGGGTCAAAGACAACGAGCCACGGGGTACAGAATTCATCATCGAACTCCCTGCAAAAGGGTGAGCAATCTAGGGGAAGGAGATGGCTGTAACCGTTCTGATCGTGGACGATGAGGCGAGCATTCGGAACTCCCTGAGTGGCGTGCTCATGGATGAGGGTTTTTCGGTTATGAAGGCCGAAGATGGGGTGAAAGCCCTCGAGCGTATGAAACAGGAAGTCCCAGAGGTGGTTCTTCTGGACGTCTGGATGCCCGGGATCGACGGGATCGAGACGCTGAAGCGGATCAAGGCGCGATACCCTGAGATTCAGGTCGTGATGATCTCTGGTCATGGGAATATCGAAACAGCCGTAAAGGCGACGAAACTGGGGGCCTTCGATTTCATCGAAAAACCGCTTTCTTTGGACAAGGTGATACTGACAATCAACCATGCCCTCGATTTCCGTCGGTTGGCCGAGGAGAACCTCATGCTCCGCCAAGAGATCGACGAGCAGTATGAGATCATCGGCAAGACTCCAGCGATCCAGAAGGTGAGAGAAGGAATTGCCAAGGTCGCTCCGACGGAGAGCTGGGTTCTAATCACCGGAGAGAACGGCGTCGGCAAAGAGCTCGTGGCGCGGGCGATCCATCGCCAAAGCCATCGAACGACAAAACCTTTCGTCGGCGTCAACTGTGCGGCCATCCCTGAGGAGTTAATCGAGAGCGAGCTTTTTGGACATGAAAAGGGCGCTTTCACGGGAGCAACGTCCCGGAAAAAGGGGAAGTTCGATCTGGCCGATAAAGGAACGCTCTTTCTCGATGAGATCGCGGACATGAGCCTCAAGACCCAATCGAAGATCCTGAGGATCCTGCAGGAGCAGAAGTTCGAGCGGGTTGGAGGCGAGAAAACGATTGACGTGGATGTGAGGGTGATTGCGGCAACCAACAGAAATCTGAAGGAGGAGATTGAGCGCGAAAAGTTTCGGGAGGACCTCTATTATCGACTCAATGTGATTCCGATCCACGTTCCATCCTTGCGTGAGCGAAAGGAGGATATTCCCCTCTTTGCCGAGTATTTCCTGCAGGAGTTCTCGGCGAGGAGCGGTCAAACGAAGAAGGAGATATCATCCGAGGCTCTCAAACTGCTGATGGAGGACAGCTGGCCTGGAAACGTCCGGGAATTGAAAAACCTCATCGAACGGCTTGTGATCATGACCCCTGGAGAGACCATCGAAGCCTCTCATCTCTACGACTCCATTTCGATGAGAAAAGAGGATTCTGACATTCCAAGCCAAGAGGTCTACGAGGGTTCGAAAAGTCTGAAAGAGGCGACGCAGAGCTTCGAGAAGGAGTTCATTGCGAGGCAGCTAGCCCAGAACGACGGGAACATCGCGAGGACGGCCGAGCAGATCGGAATTGCTCGGAGGAACCTCCACCGCAAGATACGGCAGCTCAACATTCAGGTGGAACGACAAGGGGAGGCCTGATGGGTGAGCGGGTCATCTCCAAGAACAAAAGGGCTTTTTTCAACTTCTCCATTGATGAGACCTACGAGGCCGGAATTGTCCTCACCGGAACAGAGGTGAAGGCCCTCAGGCAGGGGAAGGTAAACCTCAAGGATGGCTTTGCAAGAGTTAAAGACGAAGAGATCTTTCTGATAGATGTCCATATCAGTCCCTACACCCACGGAAATCGGTTCAATCATGATCCGGATCGTCCTCGAAAGCTTCTGATGCACAAACGGGAGATCAAGAGGCTCTATGGGAAGTCCAAGGAGAGAGGATACTCCCTTATTCCCCTCAAGATGTACTTCAAGAATGGGAGAGTCAAGGTTGAGATTGGGCTCGGTAAGGGGAAGCGGGCTTTTGATAAGCGGGAGGTCTTGAAGCGGAAAACCATGGAGCGCGAGGTGGAGAGGAGCTATCGAGGAGCCCGGATCAAACTCTAAGAGGGTCAGTCGTCGGTTGTTAAAGCGATTCAAGCTTCCAAATTCTTCCTGCGAATTCCAGACTCTCGTGGCACAAACCCCCGCAATTGTCCTTTGTTTTTCAGATGCCTCTCAAACATCCTCCCAATAGTCCTCCCACTTCTGTCGCCCGCTTTTTTTCGCGGAGGCTCCCCATTTTTGGAGATGCGACTGCCGCCATCGATACCCTCATGAGGAATCGACGGGATCGATACTTTTGACCGTCAGGGGGTGGGGAACTCATCCTTCTCTCGAATTGAAAATCCGTGAGTGATCGGGTTATATTCCGAGAGGAATTTCGACTTCAAGCTGAAAACCGAGAGAAGCCAATGAGATTTGAGATGGGGGGTGTTCTTTATGGAAAAGAGTTCTAAACTCATCGAATTCTATGGAACAGAATGTACCCACTGCCGGTCCATGGAGCCGCTGATTGAGCGGCTTCAGGATGAAGAGGGGGTGGTCGTTCAGAGGCTCGAGGTTTGGCATAACGATGAAAACGCTAGGCTGATGCGGGAGTATGACAAGGGCTACTGTGGAGGGGTTCCTTTTTTCTATAACATTGAGACCGGGAGATGGCTCTGTGGTTCTGTGAGTTATGAGAAGTTGAAGGACTGGGCTTTGGGAACATAGACCCTGTCCACGAGGAGGCAAGGACGCGATGATTGAGGCATTCGATCCCCTCAAGGGGGAAATGTTGACGATCCTTCATCCAGATGGTCGCTGCGAGGAGAAACTCAAGCCTGATCTCACCGACGACACGATCCAGGCCCTCTATCGGAAGATGGTCTTTATCCGTCTCGCCGATCAAAGGGCGCTGGCCCTCCAGCGCCAGGGAAGATTGGGGACTTATGCCCCGCTTCACGGTCAGGAGGCAGCCCAAATTGGCAGCGCCTATGCCCTCGGTCAGGAAGACTGGGTATTCCCCTCTTTTCGGGAGACGGGGGTTTGCGCGATGAGAGGGGTGCCTCTCAAGGACGTTTATCTCTACTGGATGGGAAACGAAATGGCCCAGAAGGGTGCCGAAGATGTCAACGTATTTCCGATATCGATTCCCGTGGGAAGTCATCCGCTCCATGCAGTCGGTGCCGCATGGGCTGCGAAACTTCAGGGGGAAAAGATCTGCACGGTGGCTTACTTTGGTGATGGGGGAACTTCGGAAGGGGACTTTCATGAAGCCATGAACTTTGCCGGCGTATTGCAGACACCGACGATCTTTTTCTGTCAGAACAACCAGTGGGCGATCTCGGTGCCTCGGAAAATTCAGACGGCCTCAAAGACACTGGCTCAGAAAGCGATTGCCTATGGCTTCCAGGGGGTCCAGGTGGACGGGAATGATATTCTTGCTGTGTATGCAGCCACCAAGGAGGCCAGGGAGAAGGCGCTTTCTGGAGGCGGGCCGACGATGATCGAGGCTGTGACCTTCCGGTTCGGCCCCCACACGACGGCCGATGATCCAACAAAGTACCGGAGCGATGCAGAAGTGGAGGAATGGAAACCTCGGGACCCCCTACTGCGAACCCAGCGGTACCTCCAGAAAAAAGGCCTCTGGAGTGAAGAGATCGAGAAAGAGATAAAAGAGGAGGCCGAAGCCGAAATCAGCGAGGCCGTCAAGGACGCAGAGAGCTTCCCACCGCCAAAACCCGGAGAGTTCTTTCAGTACACCTTCGCGGAACTCACACCCAACCTGAAAGAACAAATGGACGATTTTCTCGCATTTTTGAAAGAGAGAGGGAATTGAGCGATGGCAAAACGGAATATGGTTGAGGCCATCAATGCAGGTTTGATGGAAGAGATGGAAAAGGACCCTGCCGTCATGGTCCTGGGTGAGGATGTCGGGAAAGAGGGCGGGGTCTTTCGCGTCACCGATGGGCTTCAGGCAAAATTTGGACCGGATCGGGCCGTCGACACTCCCCTTGCCGAATCGGGGATCGTGGGGGTGGCCCTTGGTTTGGCAGTCAGGGGGTTCAAACCTGTGGCGGAACTCCAATTCATGGGCTTCCTCCCTCCTGCACTCGATCAACTCATCAGTCACATCTCGAGAATTCGAAACCGTTCTCGGGGAAGGTATACGTGTCCGATGGTAATCCGAATGCCCTATGGCGGGGGCATCCATGCCCCCGAACACCATTCGGAGAGCATGGAGTCGATTCTGGCTCACATCCCTGGGATCAAGGTGGTGATCCCTTCGACTCCCTATGATGCAAAGGGCTTGGTCGTTTCGGCGATTCGGGACCCGGACCCGGTCCTCTTTCTCGAACCCAAGCGGGTTTACCGGGCCATCAAGGAGGAGGTACCCGATGGTGATTACACAGTCCCGATCGGGGAGGCCAAAGTCCTCCGGGAGGGGAGTGATGTCACGGTCATCTGCTGGGGGGCGATGGTACGGGAGGTTCTCCGTGCCACCGACATGGCTAACGAAGAGGGGATCAGCTTAGAGGTCGTCGACTTGAGAACTGTTTCCCCGATGGACGATGATGTCTACCTGGAATCGATTCGGAAAACTGCGAGGGCTGTCGTTGTTCATGAGGCACCGAAAACGTGCGGCCTCGGCGCAGAAATTATCGCCAGAATCAACGAAAAGGCGCTCCTCTCTCTTGAGGCCCCTGTAGAACGGGTGACCGGGTATGACACAGCATTTCCGCTCATGAAGATGGAGGAGGATTATCTACCCAATCCCGAGAGGATTATCAGGGGAATCCGCAAGGTGATGGCTTTTTGAGGAGGTTTTATGGCTTACGAGTTCAAACTGCCTGATTTGGGAGAGGGACTGACCGAAGGCGAAATCGTTAAATGGTTGGTTAAAGTCGGGGACTCCATCGAAGAAGGCCAGACCTTTGTTCAGGTGGAGACGGATAAGGCGGTGATTGAAATTCCCTCCCCAAAGAAAGGGGTGGTCCTACAGATCTTGGCAACGGAGGGGGAGACCGTCCAGGTGGGACAAGTCATCTTGGTCATTGGGGAGCCTGGAGAGAAGGTCGAACCCGTAGCTGAGCCAAAGGCCGTGGAAAAGCCGGCATCGGTCGGCGTCGTGGGCGAACTAGAAGAGGCGGTCGAGGAGGTGGGAGAGCGAGTCTCCGCGGAGGCCCCTAAGCCTGCGGTGGCGAAAGTTGAGGTGCTGGCAACGCCAGCAGTGAGAAAGCTCGCCAGGGAGTCGAATGTCGATCTCAGTCGACTCAAGGGCTCTGGTCCCCGTGGCCGTATTACCAAAGACGACGTGGAGGCGGCGGTCAAGGAGAAAGAGGAAGCACCACCCGCGGCGGTTAAGGCCACACGGAAATACGACATGTATGGTTTCATCGAGCGGGTGCCGCTCCGGGGGATGCGGAAGACCATTGCCCGGGCCATGGCAAAATCAAAGGCAACGGCGGCCCATGTCACGACCATCGATGAGGCCGATATCACGAACCTGGTGAATCTGAGAGAAAAAGAGAAGGGGAGGGCTGCCAAGAAGGGAATCCATCTGACCTACATGCCCTTTCTCATCAAAGCTGTGGTCGCTGCCCTTGAAGAGCATCCATATCTAAATGCCACACTCGATGATGAGGGTGAAGAGATTATCCTCAAGAAATACTTCAATATCGGCGTGGCGGTCGATACAAAAGATGGCCTCATGGTTCCTGTCGTCAAGAACGCCAAGGAGAAGAGTATTCTCTCACTGGCCGATGAGCTCGTCAAACTCTCTGAAAAAGCCCGGGAGAGAACAATCGACCTGGCTGATCTGAAAGGCGGAACCTTTACAATCACCAATTACGGTTCGGTGGGAGGCATTTACGGTTCACCCATCATCAACTACCCAGAAGTGGCGATCTTGGGTGTGGGAAAGATAATGGAAAAACCGGTGGTGATAGAGGGAAAGATAGAGATCCGGAAAGTCCTTCCCCTCTCGCTCTCCTTTGACCACCGGGTTATCGACGGCGCCGAGGCAGCACGGTTCATGAATACGATGATCGACCATCTTGAGGATCCGGATCTCATCCTTCTCGAAGGTTAGCATCCCTCTTCGCGGAAGATTTGGAGAGATTTCTATGGCAGAAGGAATTGGCAGATACACCCCCCTCCCGCAAGAAACCAATGCTTATGTGTGCACGAATTGTGGAGCAGTCTCCCTCAGGCCTGATGGCATCTACCACGTCCAGGGCCGATTGATGCGAGGTGAATGGTGTGGCACCAAGAGTCTTGAGCCAGCCAGAGTCTGCCAGAAAAAGATTCACAACCTCCGATTCACGTGTAGGAATTGCGGCCGGGTTTCGGTGGATGCGGGCCTTCTCTGCGAGCCCGAGCAGACGCCTGATACCTGAATGATTCCCCCCAAAGGGATTTCGAGGCGTTGCCCCTTTTTTGCTGACTGGAGGATTTCCCGCCTGATTCGATCTTTCTTCGTTCTTGACCAAAGTCAAGGTAAAATCTCTCCGGCAGAGATATACTACAGTGTGTACCGTGAAAAGAATCCCTTCATAAGATCACCCCGTGATGTGAATCCATGAACATTTTCTCAGGGGTGAAGAAGGAGTTCCCCTCCACAAGCGAGAGGGGGGTGAAACGATGAAATGTCCAGGCCAGGATACCCGTTATTGGCGACCAGGGGACATCTTTGTTGTGAAATGTCCAAATTGTGGCCACAGTGTCGAATTCTTTAAGGACGAGTCAACCCGGCGGTGCAAGGGCTGTGGGGTTAAGGTCGTCAATCCTCAAATGGATTTTGGGTGTGCGGCTCACTGTAAGTTTGCCGAACAATGCCTCGGAGAACTGCCGCCGGAGCTCTTGGCCAAGAGGGAAGACCTCCTGAAGGACCGCGTAGCCATCGAAATGAAGCGGTATTTCAAACAGGATTTCAAAAGAATCGGTCATGCGACGCGAGTTGCCAGATACGCCGAGAAAATCGTGAAAGCGGAAGCAGGTGATCCGGCAATCGTCCTCGTCGCTGCGTATTTGCATGACATTGGTATTAAGGAAGGAGAGGAAAGGCACCAGAGCGGATCGCCAGAGTATCAGTATCAGTACGGTCCACCTTTGGCTCGGGAGATATTGACCCGACTCGATGCGAGGGAAGACCTGATTGTGGAAGTCTGCGACATTATCGGGCATCATCATCATCCCAGGCCACAGGAGACCACGAATTTCAAAGTCGTTTACGACGCCGATCTCATCGTCAACCTGGAGGAAGAGCAGGAAAAAAGACCCATGGAAAGAGAAGCGCTTGCCAAACAGATCGAGGAATCTCTACTGACCCAAAGCGGCCGAGAATTGGCGCGGGCGGTTTTGTTGGATTTCGGCAATTAAGGCCAACGACTGGCCTAGTGAGCGCTGAGAAATGCTCCTTAATATTCGCTGAGGGACGTTTGTTGATCTCTGAATAAGGGGCATTCCTGAGGTTGAATTGAAGAAGAGGTTCAACGATCCTGGGAGAGAGGAGAAGCAAATGAAAGTCGTTCGGAAGATCGTCGAGATTGATGAGGAGAAGTGTGATGGTTGCGGGCAGTGCGTCCCTTCCTGTGCCGAGGGAGCGATTCAGATTGTTGATGGCAAGGCCAGGCTCGTGGAAGAGAAATTCTGTGATGGTTTGGGAGCGTGCCTCGGAGAGTGCCCTCTTGGGGCCCTCAGGGTCGTGGAGCGCGAAGCTGAGGACTTTGACGAAGTCGCGGTGGAGCAGTATTTGAAAGGGAAGAAACACGTGGAAGAGACGACAGATCAGCCGGAAGTGAGTTGTCCGTCGGCCCATGTCGAGCAGTTCTCTGCTGTACCGTCGGCTCCAAAAACATTTGAGCCACCGCCGAGGGCGGGAACGGCGTCGGCCCTTAGCCATTGGCCAATCCAAATTCGGCTCGTTCCACCGGCTGCACCCTTCTTGCGGAAGGCTGATCTCCTTGTTCTCGCAGATTGTACGCCTGTGGCCTATCCGAGTCTTCACCAGGATATTCTCAAAGGAAAGGCGGTCATGATGGGGTGCCCGAAATTCGATGATGCTGAGGCCTATGTTCGGAAGTTCGCCGAAATCTTCGAGACCGCTGATATCAAAACCGTCACGGTTGCTGTCATGGAAGTCCCGTGCTGCCAGGCCCTTCCGGTCATCGTGAAAAAAGGAATGGAGTTGGCACGAAAGGAGATCCCCATGGAAAAAGTCGTGATTAGCACGAAGGGTGATGTTTTGGCAAGGGCCGCTGCGTGAGACGGGGTCAACTGGCTTTCTTGGGTCCACACGCGTTTGAGAGTGGGCCGTAGAGAATCTGGAGGAGGACGTTTCGGAATTTCTAAAAGATGAGTTGACAGAGATTAGGAGGATAAATTATGATTTCAATAAAAAAGGGAGGTAAGGAGGATGGCTGAAGTGAAAATGCCCCATTCAGGACATGAGGAGCACCTATGCCTTTTGCAGAACACCGGCTACATTAATACCAATTTGGAGGACTACAAGAATCTTGTCAGAAATTCGAGTTTTGTCTGCAAAAACTGCGGCCGAACTGCGGCAAACGAAGGAAACCTTTGCGCACCAGAGCGACTTTAGTTCCAGCGATTCGCGACATCATTTTGGAAAGGGAAACAGCGCCCCAGGCCTCTTGGGGCGTTTTCTTTTTCTCACTTCCCCAAAGAAACCCACGGTCTTTTTTCTTTTCATTTAGTTTCAAAAGCGAGTGGCAAAAGTGCCAATGAATCCATGAAAGGATCTGAGGAGCAAGAAAGAGAATCCGGTTTCTGTCACCTGGGATTGAGTGAGAAAATTCATCGAGCTTGCCAGGGCGAAGGCACATCGGGGATTGGGTGGGGGGTAGGCACCTAAGGTTCCATTTTGAAGCACGAATCCCAGCTCGTTTAAGAGCCTTCGCTTTCCAAGCCAATCTATTTCTGGTGAAGGATTTGTGCTTGTCCTGAATTGAGATCGCGAAGGTAGCGGTTAGATATCCCCAAACTGGGTAGGTGTGTGGATTCTCGCCAGTAGTTCTTGACAAGTCGAAATCTTGTACTATTCTCATAGGTTCCCGTAAGAAAATCTCTCATAAAAAATCAGAAACTGTCTGATTTACTTTCCTACTGTTAGCTCATACAATATAAGAAAATGCCACCTTTACTTTCGGGCATCCATTAGGAGGTGGCAGCTTTCCAATCCGATTTTCCAACCTACATTTACTAACGAAACGCTATAAATCCCCCGGGGCTGATTCGGGTTGCCCTCCTGTGCCTTATACAAGGCATAGCCCGAAAAGGCCCCTTAAGACAAGAAAGCCGCTACCATCATAGCAGATCGAAAATTCGTCTCAAGGATCTTTTGTGGCGTCAAGGCACAAAGATTTTGGGTTTGGGGAGCCGTAGGGCTGTGTTTAATTCAAACGCAAATAAACGGAAAGGCCACAGGCGATGAGGTTGCGATCTCATCTTGAAATCACAACCTGCGCATTAGACGAAATAGCAGGGCAAAACGACCCGTGCCACCAAGGAAGTTGCCATTTCAAATTCCTCGTGATAAAAAGGCAGATGGGAGAGTTATGAATCCATAAACCTCCTGCTGCGCCTGAGCTCAGACGCGCTCTGGTTCCAGCGATAGCGGCCTCACACTCCTGCTCAACCCACTCCTCACACCTAGTCTCTCCAATGCTCTCCCGCTAGAAAGAACCCAAAAAAAGGGGGGGTGATCCCATGGCCGAGGAGAGCTTCAAACGCAAGCTCACTACCATGTTCAGTGCGGACGTGGCAGAGTACAGCCGTCTGATGGCCAAAGATGAGGCCGCAACAGTCAAGACCTTAAAAGCCTATCGGGAAATCATGACTGAACTCATCAAACAGCACCGGGGCCGAGTGGTCGATTCACCTGGGGATAACTTGCTTGCCGAGTTCACAAGTGTCGTTGACGCTGTCCAGTGTGCAGTGAGCGTGCAGAAGGAGTTACAGGCTCGAAACGCCGAGTTACCAGAAGACCGAAGGATGGAGTTTCGCATAGGGGTCAATCTTGGAGATGTGATTGAGGAAGAAGATCGGATCTACGGAGACGGCGTGAACATTGCGGCGAGGCTTGAGGGTCTGGCAGATCCCGGCGGCATCTGCATCTCCAAGACAGCCTTTGATCAGATCGAGACCAAGCTGCCTCTGGGGTATGAATTTCTGGGTGAGCAGACGGTCAAGAACATCGCCAAACCGGTGGGAGCCTATCGTTTAGTGATGGAACCGAGGGTGACAGTAGTTGGGGCTGGCGAAGAGAAAAGAGCTTGGTCGGTGAGACGCAAGGCAATCTTCGCCGGAGCGTCTGCTGTGCTTGTGCTCGTCATTGCGGCCGTGATTTGGAGCCTTTACTTCCGTCCTACCACATCGTCTGTGGAGAAGATGGCCGATCAGCTTCCTGAAAAACCCTCCATTGCGGTTCTTCCCCTTATCAACATGAGTGACGATGCAAAGCAGGAGTATTTTTCCGACGGATTCACTGATAGCATCATCACGGCCCTTTCCAGAACACCAAAGCTGTTTGTGATTGCTCGCACTTCAACGTTCACCTACAAGGGGAAAGCGGTAAAGGTTCAACAGGTCGTCAATGACTTAGGGGTAAGGTATGTCCTAGAGGGTAGTATTCAAAGGTCCAACGACAGAGTTCGGATTACAGTCCAGTTGATTGATGGCAAGACGGGAAATCACTTGTGGGCAGAGAAATACGATCGAGACCTGAAAGACGTATTTGCACTGCAAGATGACATCACAAAAAATATCGTAATCGCTTTGCGAGTGAAGTTAACGGAGGGTGATCAAGCCCGCATCTATTCAAGAGCCACCAACAGCCTGGAGGCCTATTTGAAAGTTATGGAAGGAGTGCATCATGTTTTTCAATGGAATAAGAATGACCTCGAAATAGGCCGGGAGTTATATGAAGAGGCCATTGCAATTGATCCCAACTATTCAAGCGCATACACGCTTTTGGCCTGGGCTTATCGACACGAGGCGGCGTTCTTATGGACTGAAACTCCTGCAAAATCATATGAAAAGGCCATAGAGCTCGCAGAAAAGGCCCTTACTATAGATCCAACTGATAGCATGGCTAACATGGCTTTAAGTTTTGTATTTGTGCAGATCGGAAAGCTCGAAGAGGCCCTTGCCGAAACAAAGAAGGCTATCGCTCTCAGCCCCAATGACGCTGAGGTTAATGCTTGTGCGGGAATGGTTTTTAACTACCTGGGGAGGGATGAGGAATCTATTGAGAGATATGAAAAGGCTATCGAAGTCAACCCGATTAACAACTACTATTACGCCCTATTCACCCGTAGCCTTTTTAGTTCTGGAGATTATGAGAAAACGATTGCAATAGGTAAAGAAGCGATCAAGCGAAAGCAACTTCTTTTAAATGTAGCCTATGTTAACCTGATCGGTAGTTACATTCTACTAGGTCGCGAAGAAGAGGCCCGTGCCGCGGCTGCTGAACTTCTTAAAGTAGATCCCGATTTTTCCTTAGCAAAATGGACCCAAATAATGAACAATTTCTCTGCCCATCCAAAATTCCGAGCCGGTATCAAACGCGCCGCAGAGGCAGCGAGTCAAGCTGGGCTGAAGTAGAAGTGGTCACAAATATGTTGGCCCTTTGAAGAGGAGAGAGGATCAAGGCGAGGGGGAAAGATATTTTCATGGTTTCGCATCTGTGATGATCACAGGTAGTGGGTTTGCAGATCGAATTCAACTGAGACATTTTTCTTTGCGCTTCTCCCGTGAGGGGCTCCCGACTACCTTGATTCTTTTGGATACTTCTTCAAAGAGAGCCTTAAAGGAGCTATTTCTAACTGACATAAACGGTCTGGAGCAGCCCCCAGAAGTGTTGATTTGCATCGGAATTAAACAGTTTCAGGTATGACCGGGATTCGGCGATCTCATCTTGAAATATTTCGATAAACAACTTGCGCGTTGTCAAAGTGCGGCGAGCTGAGGGAGTCACATGTGGTAAAGCACTTGAAACAACCCGCCCTGTAAGCCGTTTCAGCCACGAATCGCTCATAGCTGTTCAATTGTCATGATCAAAGTTTGAGCCGAAATCGTCCACGGAGAGTTAGGACCTACTTTGAAAACCAGCTCATTATATGCCGTATAGTAATCTCTGACGACTGGCTCGGACTAAACATACCAGAGGTATATCAAAAGGGCACCTCTTTTTCCCCATCCGGGTGTTTGATTGGCAGATGGGGCCAAAATCTCCATCTCAGATCTGTGAGATCGGGTGTCATCCAGTGCGCTTCTCAAAACAATTACCCGCATTCAACTCAGCGTTGGGCAGAACATCAAGGTCGCGCTCTCAAGCTTTCGGATCTTTATTCGGAGTTAATCAGTATGGAGGGTTGGCTCTAATCTCTCGCGAGATTCATGCCTGAATCAAGAGCTTACTAAAAGCTGCTGGATCGTTTTTAAACATACTGATTGCTTGCTGATACCCTAAGTTCTCAACGAGGACTATACCCATCTTACGAAATCTGTATTGTGACAGATGTCTCTTCTCTCCAATGTCGCGTTCCATTTCAGACGTTGATAGTTGCACGCAGTTCTGATTTAGAAAACTGCGGAGTAGTGCGTGGACGAGTCCTCCAACCACTGCTTCTTCGACTGCCATCCAATGGTTTGCAAGGCTCTGGACCTCAAATACCTTCGATATTGGATCTTTTCTCAGCTCCTCCTCAATCTTTTTGTCTGTATACTGCCCCATGATAAAATGAAAAGTCTCCTCGAAAGGAATTGAGAGAAGGGTATACAGATTCCTTGATCTATTTTGCCAAATACTATAGTTTCTTCTGCTTAGACGGAAAACACCCTCCTGTGGACATTGAATATGCAGAGCGACCGCCCCCAGATGGTTTGAAAATACAGCCCCCTCTACCTTGAACTTAACAGAGTGACCTTCTTCACCAGTAAAAACGCATATGGCTCTGTATTTCTTGACAAACTGGTGAACCGTAAATGCCGTTATACCCTTCTGAGGAATTTCAGGGTATTCTTCGAGCGGGTTAACGATTTCCAGATGTGGATCATCGAGCTTTGTCTTATCTAGGACGTATTCGATTGCCTTAACGCAATGTTCCTTATAGGCCTCTGCATATTTCTTTCTAAGTTCCGGAATAAAAAGTAGTCTGATTTCAAGGCGTTCAAACGTTACCGAAACCTGTTTCTCAAAGCCAGGCTTATTCCTTAGCTTTTGGAGCAAGGCAGGGCTTTCACCTATACCATTGATAATGTGTGACTTAATTTCCTGATCTGGATCATCCTCATAATCACGAAAAATGAGAAGAGGTTTTTCAAGGGGTTCGAGGTTGGTTAGGTCCACTAAAGCCGGATAACATTCTTCGGTTGCGTCAGCAAAACAAAATCTCGGGAATGGGACAACTAAGTTAAGAAACCCGGCGGCTCCAAGAAACAGCAGTGCTCTCCGGTGCTGGAAGAACTGTTCCGGAGGAGTTGATTCTCTTACGTCTCTATTTATCGATATTTTTCGTGTATTCTTCACATGTTTATTCAAGTAACAACTTTCTGTAGTTTGGCTACGTCTTCATTTCCATATGGCGTAAATGGATTTCACACATACTAGCATCGGCAGTTCCCTCGTATTCTTTAGCCGAAGAGGGAAATGCTGTCAGAGAGTTCCAAAATCAGCTTTTTCTCTACGACTGCTTCCTGATCGTGGGAGTGGTGCATTCTGTTTTTCCCGTTTGAAGATCGAAATAGACATAATCGTAAATAATTGAGCAAGAATTGTAATCGCCAGGCCCGGAACACAGAAAGGTGTTTTCTAAATTACATAAGATTTCGGGAAGTTACTTCTATGGCATATCGTTTGCTCCCTACTACTGAGTGACAGGTGATCTTGTTGGCTCAGCTGGGAATAGGCTGTTAGCGTATTTCTGAAAGGAGGGAGAACAATGAAACAGAATAAAAGACTCATCAAACTCTTGCTTTGCGCGGTTGTGATTTCGCTCGTTGCTACCGTTGGGGTGGCAGCGGAAGAGCAGGAGGTCAAGGGAACAGTCGAACAAACAGATGTCGGTTTTGTCATTAAGGCCGAAGATGCTAACTACATTGTTGTCGGTCAAGATCTGTCCGAAATGGTAGGAAAGGAAGTGATGGTTACCGGCACCGTTTCGGAGAGTGAAAAGGGTAAAACCATTAAGGTGATGGAATTCAAGGAAATCGAAAAATGATGGGTTTTACCCAACAGAGAACAGGCCTCTTCCCTTGATACGGGTCAACAAGGTGCATAGGAAGAAAGCAGGATTCATTCCTGCTTTCTTCTTTTTTTGAAAGGGTTATCCCATATACTGCACTCTCAAGTATTCCCCGAGATCATGCGACAGTTGTCAACCAGCTGCTAGGCCTGAAGCTAGGATTTCCTCACTTCGCCCTGTTTTTGAGAAAAAGGGCAGTCGCTCACTAGTGGCGTTTTCGCTACGGGCCGTATCTTTTCCTTCTCCACCCAATTGATCCTTCTGAAAATGTAGTTTTGATTCTCACTTGTTCCGGCGGATCGGCACTGGTAATGCTCATTTTGGATACGCTTGGATTTCCCTTGTGGGCGTCACCTTTTCTGGGGCTACCTCGACCCCTTTGCTCATCCTGCAGGTTCCCTCGAAAAGCCCACCTTCCTCGATGACCAGGGCCGGGGTATCGATGTTGCCGTAGACCTTCCCGGAAGAATGGATCTCCATTTTGGCCGTGGCAGAGACATTTCCATTAACTTCTCCGTTGACGATGAGGGTGACCACTCTGATCTCAGCATTAATGACGGCTGTTTCACCGATTCTCAGGACATCCCCGGAAAGAACATCCCCATCGAACTTACCGTCTAGCCTTGCCATCCCTTCGAAGGTCATCTTCCCCTCAAGTGAGACATTCTTGCTCAGAAAGAGTTCCACAGCATTGGACCCGTTCTCCCCTTTTCTTAGCATTTGGCGCCTCCTTTGCTCTGTTGTGATCCTCCCTTTACGGACAATCTGGTGAAGACGAGAGCCAATCTCCGGAAGGTGACAAATAATTCATTATAATACTATGCATTGCAAAAAGCAAGGGGATTATCAGGAAACATCTTGGGTCAGGCGAAGCTAAACGAAGATTATTGCGATTTTCGAGGCTAATCAGGGATTCTTGATGCTACGCACAGATAGACGGTCTTTGCAGTAAACCCGAAGAGAAGGTTTTCAACTTATCGAGTGTTGCTATGTAGAAAGTCAAAGAGTTACGTGAATCCAAAGCCAGTCTGCCATTGGCGGTGGCCTGAACCTTCAGAACCACACAAAATCAATCAGAGGTATTCACAGAGGGGTCGATAAGCAAAAGGGACGATGCCCATGGTTTCGATAACTTCTAAGAAACTGCCGGTCCAAACTCGGGGTTTTGAGTGAGTTCGTATCTCAGAAGCCGCGGTCTACTCAGCACCTGCGCAAAACAAGAGGGAGTTTCTTCCGCGTATAACCACAGCGTACCTCAGTGTGCAACTGATGCTTCTATGAGGCAGCCTCTTGTCAAGCCCCTTTTTTCGTTATTGACTACATAGCATAATCCCCCCTTTTTGTGCTCCATCGAGCTGGCGACTTCCTGATACGTAAGGCCTCTGTTTGCCTCGAACGAACTTCTCGCCGTGCCGGTCTGCCAACTGATTGATAGGATGGGCGTGGTTGCCATTTCTAACTGAAATCCTCCGTTTCACTGATTCCCAGTTCATGCAAGATTTCAAACGCAAATAAACATCCATTAAAGGCGGCCTGTCAAGAAGGTATTATTCTCCCATTCCCTCGGGGAGGGCTTTTTGCAGGAATAACGCTGAGTCGTCACGATCTTTGCCAATCCGGCTCG